>JADGDF010000005.1 GCA_016745055.1 Thiotrichaceae bacterium
GGCTCAAGCTAAGGCTATTCGCAAACGAGAACGCTGCGATGTCGATACCCTATTTACTGTTCATTTCAATGGTGACAAATTATAATGCGCTAGCTATATTACCATGACTTATCGCATTTCTAATGTTAATATCAATACTAACAACTTTTGGAAATTTTTTTTGTAATACAGGTAAAACTGCCCCCAGGGTGTTTTGCTTAGAGTAATTTTTATCCGAGTATTCATTAATAATATCTCTGAGACATCTATAGAAATTCATTAAACAATCTTCACATATTTGAGTGTATATTGGATTTCTATAGATTTTTGTTTTTAACCCTTCTTCATAAGAAATATCATTTAGTTCACTGTAAATTTCAATAACAGCATTGTAAGAGTTGATGGCTGCAAAAAAATGTTCTTGAGCACTAAAAAAGCTCTCTAAAAATTTATTGGCATCCTTTTCGTAATATTTTGATAATCCATCACATACTTCCTCCATGACTTCACGACTCCAGTAATTATGAGGTTCATTTGTCATCATGTTATTCAATATTCCCAGCAAGCTAGTAGGTATGTCATGGTTTATATTGAGAGTATTCTGGATTTTTTTGACAATTTCGTCCATATTACTTTATCCAACAATTATTGTGTTTTACGTAGTAAGCAAACAATTTCAAGTGCAATTTTGAGCATTTTTGTGAACTTGAAGGATTTATTGTTCATGCAAGAGCAGGTTTGCAACCTTCTTCCAAATGTTATGAACGGAATTACAAATTCCGCCCAGCCAAACATCATATAAGTAAAGTGAGAGTAAACGAACGCTATTACTTAGGCATAATCCGTTTATTTAAAAAGTAAGTCGTCATTTGGCCTTTACCTTTAATATCCACTTCTCCACGTTTTTCCAAAGAAAAATCTTTCTTCAACAAATGATAAGTGGCTTCTGAGACTTGAATTTTACCTGGTATACCTTGAGATTCCATGCGACTTGCAACGTTAACTGCATCGCCCCATAAATCATAATTAAACTTATTTTTACCAATGACGCCCGCTACGACAGGCCCCGTATGAATACCAATCCGTATTTGTAATTGTGAGGCATTTTGATGATTAATGCGTTCAATAGCTTTAAACATGGCTATAGCAATATCCGCGACAGCTTCTGCATGATCCGGTCGCTGCGTGGGTACGCCGCCAACTAACATGTAGGCATCACCAATGGTTTTTATTTTTTCCAGCCCATGTACTTCAGTTAAAATATCAAATGCAAAAAAGATTTCGTTTAATTTATCAACTAATGCTCTTGCGGAAATCCCTGCAGACATTTGAGTAAATTTCACTAAATCAGCAAATAATACTGTTACTTCATCAAAATCATCCGCAATGGTTTCTTTGTGGATTTTTAAACGATCAGCAATGGGTTTGGGTAAAATGTTTAATAATAATTTTTCAGATTTTTCCTGTTCTGCTTTTAAAGTTCTGAGATAGGCTTGTTCTTTATCTCTAAAGCGTTTTCTTTCTAGGGAAGCATTGATTTTAGCTTTTAAAATAACTTGATTAAAGGGTTTTTGTAGATAATCTTCAGCGCCCATATCAATACATCTGACCACGCCATCAATTTCATCTAGTGCAGAAATCATAATGATCGGAATATGGCGTAATTTCGGGTCTTTTTTCATTTGAGCTAGTACTTGGAAACCATCGACTTCTGGCATAATAATATCAAGTAATATCAAATCATAGTCGTTTTGGTAAACCATTTCCAAAGCCTGTTTACCGTTTTCTGCGGTATCTACGTTAAAACCTTGCTTATCCAATCGACGAGATAACAATTCGCGATTACTTTCTTTGTCATCTACCACTAATAAGGATGAAGTTTGAATAGCATTAATGAATTCTTGTTGTTCTTCTGATATAGGTTCTGGGGTTTTGGTCGTCTGGTTTGGTCCTACTAAAGTTGCAGCTTCTGGCAATTTAGGTAATTGGGGTGCAGTGTCTACCTTTGTGTTGCTATCTGATTTTGAAAGATGAGATAGGTCACTAATTATACTTAATAAACGACGGGATAAACTGAGAATTTGCTGCAAATGGCCACATGCTTCAGGATGCACATCTATTTCTATGTCTTCTAACAACATCTCACTGTAACCAATAAAGGCATTGATAGGTGTGCGTAAATCGTGGCGAATAGTGGAACTGAAAGACTCTAAATCAACTGTTTGCGCTTCCCTATCGAAAAATAATTTTGTGACTAAGGTGAAAAGCTGATTACCTGAACGTAGCATTTTTTCTAAGTCAGGTGCGAAATTTTCCAAATCATCATATTGTTTAGTTTGTGCTAAAATATTTTTAACATAGTCAATAATATTAGTTGTGGGCACCCTCAAGCTTTCGCCAATCGCAATCAAACTATCATCATTTAATGTAGTCGAATAATTAAATGCTGTTGTTGATTGTTCAACGATTATTGGAGACTGTGATAATAAATTTGAAGTTGTTTCTGTAACTTCTTTTAAAGGAGGTTGCTGGTCTTGAGTCAGCCGGGAAAGATCGTCGATGAGGGTTAAAAGGCGTCGTGCTAACTGGATAATATGCTGTAAATTATCATAAACTATTGGAAAGTCTGATTGACTCACATCTTCCAAAATCATCTCGCTATAACCGATAAAAGCATTGATCGGTGTTCGCAAATCATGACGTATCGTTGAACCAAAAGCAGATAGGTCTATCTCACCGTTGGGGAAGTTACATTGCGCAAATACTTTATGGATCAGACTAGACAGTTGTTCCCCAGCAACCAACATTTTGTCCAAATCACCACTAAAATCTTGCAATTCTTCATCTTGTTCTGAAACAGAAACAATGTATTGTAAATAGTTGATGATGGTTTGTGTAGGCGCATAAAGCTCTTGCCCTATCTCAATTAGAAGCACATCTTGTGTAGAATTGGTTTCAACTAGTGAAGGCACAATATGACCCATCTCCGCAGCGCTCATGGTTATTGCCTGAATACTTAAAATGGGCGAGCAGGAATAATGCTAACATCCTCATTTAGAAAGTAAAGCATTAATTTTTTCTAAAAGACGCGGTAATTCAATAGGTTTAGTATCATAATCATCACACCCTGCAGCCAAGGCTTGCTCTCTATCGCCCGACATAGCATGTGCAGTTAAAGCGATGACAGGAATATTTTTCATTGCATCGTCAGCTTTAATTTCTTTAGTGGCTGTCCAGCCATCTTTAACCGGTAAACTCATATCCATCAAAATTAAATCTGGATTTTCTGAATGCGCCATGTCGACGCCTTTGCCACCATCTTCAGCAATAACGACTTCAAATCCCTTGCGAGTTAAGCGTCTTGACAGCATGTCGCGATTCATTTCGTTATCTTCTACTAACAGAATCTTAGACATTTATGTCTCCTTAAAAATTGTAACATTTTAAATTCGTTGATATTTTATTGTTATTTCACATGATGCCAA
Organism: Thiotrichaceae bacterium; assembly: GCA_016745055.1. Lineage (GTDB taxonomy): Bacteria > Pseudomonadota > Gammaproteobacteria > Beggiatoales > Beggiatoaceae > JADGDF01. Next base: position 3,465 of record JADGDF010000005.1, read on the forward strand.
GGACACCAATTTGACTATCACATCCCCTAAAAGGTATGTATTATAAACGCAATTCATTTATTAGAAAAAGCAGACCTGTATTATTTTACTTTTAGTTAAATGAGTTAGATTGACATTTATTCAATGTAATATATTATTTTTAAAGAAAAAATCAACTTTCAAATACACAAAATATTAATTTCAGCTAAAATTTTCTTATTTCAATTTACAAGCTTAATTATACCTTACATTTTAATTGGTTTGTGTAAACGTATTTAAAAAAGCATAGTACCAAGTCACGCTAAAATTGTGGTAAGCCATATTACAATTTTATACTAAAAATATCTCAAAATTGTGACTTTTAAGCCTCAAAATAAAGTAGTAAAAAACTACCAGATTATAATGTAAAAATAAATTTACATTACAGCTTACTCAAGTATATAAAAAAGACAGTCTACAATACTAGATCACTTTCGAAATAAGAAATTGAAAAAGAGAAAAAAGAGTTAAACTCAAGAATAAGAAACGAGCCAAGGGGAACAGAAATGAGCAATGAAAGGCTAGAAATTTATCAAATGAAAGGTTTAAACGATACTTAGGGTTGAGTAAGGACATATTTGAAGAGAGGATTAAATGTGCTTGATATTCATAAAATCTCGCAGCAGGTGAATTAGATAGGGTGCGTTAGCAATAGCGCAGCACCCTACATGGCTACTTTGTTGCTGTATATACTAAGTTTTTCAACAATCTTAGTGAATATATCTAATTTTCACGAAGTTTGAGTATATGAATTTTTTCGCCACTTTGCTGTTGCTTCCATCTTATCTGAACTGCAACGATGCTGATATTTTTGTGCAATTTCCTGTACTTCTCCAATAAGTCCCTTTTCCAACGTAATGGGATTTAATCCCATTGATAACAAGCATTCATTCGCAATGATAAATTCATTTTCCTGCGGTTCTACTCGTAAATTAGGTAAATAATTAATACTTGCACCAGTCATGCTGGCAATAGCTTCTGCAAGCAATTTGACCGTGTGAGTTTGAGTGATTTGATTTAAGATTTGCACAGGTTCGTCTACTTTAGGTGGATTATTTAATGCCAATTCAATACAACGCACAGTATCTTGAATATGAATAAAAGCACGCGTTTGACCACCTGTACCATAGACTGTTAAAGGCTGTTTTAATGTTGCTTGGATAATAAAACGATTGAGTACCGTGCCATAAATTCCATCGTAATCAAAGCGGTTAATTAGCCGTTCATCCAATTTTGTTTCCTGCGTTTGGGTACCCCAAACAATGCCTTGATGCAAATCAGTAATTCTTAGATTATCATTTTTATTATAATAATAGAAAAACACCTGATCTTGGGCTTTAGTCATGTGATAAATGCTGTCAGGATGAGGAGGGTAAAGCATTTTTTGGGTAATGGTCCTATTATCTTCCTGAATGTTGACGCTTAAATACCCTTCTGGGATTCTAATACCCGCCGTATGATAGCCATAAACTCCTATCGAACCTAAGTGCACCAGATAAATATCCAGCCCAGATTCGACGATACCACATAACACATTGTGTGTGGCGGTTAAATTGTTATTGACCGTATAACGTTTGGTGCGCTCTGACTGCATCGAATAAGGTGCTGAACGTTGCTCTGCAAAATGAACAATGGCATCAGGACGAAATGTTTCGAGTAAGTCTACAAAAGTATGGTAGTCGTTGGCGACGTCCAGCAGAAAAAATTGTATTAGTTGACCTGAAATAGTTTGCCAAACTTGTAGGCGTGTATTGATTGATGTAATCGGTGTCAATGAATCAACCGCCAAGTCAATGTCAATTTTGCGGCGCGATAAATTATCAATAATGGCCACCTCATGACCAAGTTGAGAAAGGTGCAAAGCGGTTGGCCATCCGCAAAAACCATCTCCCCCTAAAACCATTACTTTCATCACTTTGCTCCTTATCTCCGTGCAAAAACACGCTTGTACTTTGAAATCAATCAGTTTATTATTGTTGCTATCTTAAGGAAACGCTTCAGTGGATTAGCTCAAGCGTTCTTTTTATTTGTGCCATATACAATGTGTTTGCCTATGTTAAAAATTGCATTATCTAAAGGGCGTATTTTTAAGGAAATTCTGCCATTACTCGCACAAGCTGAAATTGAGCCATTAGACGATCCTGAAACTTCGCGTAAGCTTATTTTAGACACAAATCTTAAGGATGTAAAATTAGTTATCATCCGCGCAACAGATGTGCCTACTTATGTCGAATATGGGGCAGCAGACATTGGTATTGCGGGTAAAGATGTCCTTCTGGAATTTGGTAGCCAACGTTTGTACGAACCTCTAGACTTGCAAATTGCCCGTTGTCGTCTAATGGTAGCTGGTTTTAAAAATGCACCGACACCTCGTAATCGACTACGTATTGCGACAAAATATATTAATGTGGCTAAACAATATTATGCAGAACAAGGAATTCAAGTTGAAGTCATTAAACTATATGGTTCAATGGAATTAGCCCCACTCGTTGGCTTGGCTGATCGCATTGTTGATTTGGTAGAAACAGGTAATACCTTACGTGCCAATGGTTTGGAACCATTAGAATTTATCGCTGATATTAGCTCTCGACTGGTGGTTAACAAAGCCTCTATGAAAATGAAACATAAGCGCATCAAAGATTTAATTCAAAAAATGCAACTAGCTATTGATACTAAAAATTAGTGCCACATGAATATCTTACCTTATCCTCTGTTAAAAATAGGTATTATTGGTGGTGGGCAATTGGGCAAAATGACTGCCCAGGTCGCAAAGCAAATGGGATTTTATGTGACTGTCCTCGATCCAACCCCCAATTGTCCAGCAGCACAAATTGCAGATCACCACATTGTGGGAAGTTTGTACGATGCTGATAAGTTGGCTTACTTGGTTTATGCCAGTGATGTCACAACCTATGAAGTTGAACACATTGATGCAACAACCCTAGCGCTACTGGCAAATGCAGAACATGCCATTCATCCAGCGCCTCAATTACTTGCGGTCATTCAAGATAAATTGTTACAAAAGCAACGACTTCTTGAACATGGCATTCCGACTCCCAAATTTGAAGCCATTGAAGAACTTACACCAAAAACTTTACATCAACTTGATTTACCCATCGTACAAAAAGCACGTAAGGGCGGTTATGATGGGCGAGGCGTGGCAGTTCTAAAAGCAATTGAAGATGTGGATAAAATTTTGTCTGTTCCCTCTATGCTGGAAGAATTGGTTGACTTTGAAAAAGAAATTGCCGTCATAGTTGCGCGGAATATCCACGGTGAAATTCAATGTTACCCCGTTGTGGATATGTTTTTCGACGATAGAACCAATATTTGCGATATTGTGGCAGCACCAGCAGATTTGCCAACTGATATTGCAGAAAAAGCACAACGCATTGCAATTCAAACAGTCGAAGTTTTGGAAGGTGTCGGGGTTTTTGGTATTGAAATGTTTTTAACTAAAGATAAACAAATTTTAGTGAATGAAATTGCTCCAAGACCCCATAATTCAGGCCATTACACCATTGAAGCCTGCGTGACATCACAATTTGAACAACATATTCGGGCAATTTGTGGTTTACCGCTGGGTAGTCCCCAACTATTGACACCTTCAGTCATGATGAATTTGTTGGGAGAACCAGATTATGAAGGCTCGCCTGTGGTAGAGGGATTGGCAGATATTTTAGCCATTCCAGGCTTATCTTTTCACTTGTATGGCAAAGAGGAAACTAAACCTTTTCGCAAAATGGGTCACGTCACCATCGTGGCTGAAATCGTTGCAGACGCCATGAAAAAATTAGAAATTGTAAAAAGGAAGTTAAAAATAAAGTCCAAAACTTAATCCTTAGGAACGAGAACTAAATAAAATTAGAAACAAGACCTGGCAGGTTTTTAAAAACCTACCAGATCTGATTGAAAACTTAACCTACTAACTACAATTTTCAAGTGACCAAATAAAAATGCTTAGAACAGATAAATAATCTGTTCTTGCATAACTGTACAAAGCAGCAAATATTTCTACCTTTTCTTTAATTTTTTTGTATTTTATCTCTAATAATCCTCATATCCTGCAAATATTCTATTGACATTTATGGAATAATCACAAAATATAGAAAAGTTCCTCTACAAAATAACAATCACAAGGTTATTCATCTCATGCAGCAAAATACCATTTTATTTACTGGTGGCAGTGGATTATTAGGGGGGGAAGTGCAACAACTTTTACCTGATGCGCATTATCCCACTTCTTCTGAATTTAACGTGATAGATTATGAAAAAATGCAGGCATTTATTGCGGATAAGTCAATAAAATTAATTGTTCATGCTGCTGCATTTACTTCTCCTCCCATGATTGATAAAGACCCCAAAAAAGCAATTGATGCCAATATTATTGGTACGGGCAATGTCGCTAAACTTTGTATGGAAAATCAATTGCGTTTAATTTATATTTCCACCGATTACGTATTTGATGGGAATAAGGGGTTATACAAAGAAAGCGATCCAGTGTTGCCCGTGAACAAATATGCTTGGTCAAAACTGGGCGGCGAATGCGCAGTGCAACTGCATGGTAATGCGTTGATTATTCGCACTTCCTTTGGGCCTAACGAATTTCCATTTCCCAAAGCTTTTGTTGATCAGTGGACAAGCCGACAATCTGCTAAAGACATGGCAGCAAAAATTGTTAACATAGCCACACAAACAGATGAAAATGTCACGGGTATTATGCATGTTGGTGGACCGAGACGGACGGTTTATGAATATGCAAAAAGTTTAGACCCAAATAAAGAAATTGGTGAATTATCCATCCAAAATATGAATTTCAGTGTCCCTAAAGATACCTCTTTAGACTGTCAACGTTATGAACAACTCATAAAATAGGAGCGTGAGTATGAAAATTTTACTGGCTGGTGGTGCTGGTTTTATCGGTTCAGCACTAATTCCCAAATTGCTTGAACGCGGTTATGAAGTCGCTGTCATTGATTTATTGTGGTTTGGCAACCATTTACCTGAAGGTGTGAAAATTATTGAAAAAGACCTGTTTCAATGCCAAAAAGAAGATTTTATTGGTTACGATCAAGTCGTTTTTTTAGCTGGTTTATCCAATGATCCCATGGCGGAATTTAATCCGGCCTTAAATTTTGTATCTAATGGTGCACAGCCTTCTTACTTAGCGTACATTGCAAAATTAGCAGGGGTTAAACGCTATATCTACGGCTCTTCATGTTCCGTTTACGGATATACTGTCAATGAATTATACGACGAAGAGTCACCTGTCACCTGTGGTTACCCTTACGGTATTTCCAAATTACAAGGTGAACGTGGCGTCCTTCAAATGCAAGACGACAATTTTTCTGTCATTGCGTTGCGACAAGGTACCGTTTGTGGTTACAGTCCAAGAATTCGGTTTGATCTCATTGTGAACACTATGTATAAAGCCTGTATGACAGAAGGTAAAATCACTGTCAATAATCCTTCAATCTGGCGTCCCATTTTAGATATTCGCGATGCGATCAATGCTTATTTACGCGCTATTCAAGCAGATTTGACTATCAGTGGCGTATTTAATGTTGCTTCAGATAATTATACTGTAGGTCAAGTGGGTGACATGGTCAAAGAACAAGTTGAAGCGTTGACAGACAAGAAAATTCAGCTGAATATTAAACAAATTCAAGATTTTCGTAACTACAAAGTCACTTGGGAAAAAGCAAAAACTGTGTTGGGTTATGAACCCAAACATAGTGTTTCCAGCATTATTGCTGATGTACACAGCCATCATACCGAATATGGGGATTTTGAAAACGATCAATTTTACAATATTCGTACGTTTAAAAAGCTTAATCTTTAAGTGTTATGATATTTAATGTAGGTTCCACGAAGTAAAAAAAGTTTTTTCTCTTCCACACACTGCACATTCTTGCTTTGTGTGGAATGAATTCAAGAGAAATTACCCTTCTTGAAAAATCAGTGCCCAATCCTATCTTTCTTCTGTCATCGTCATCTTTTATATCGAAAAGCTTAAAATCTAAACTTAATCATTTTGTTCTGTGTGTTGGGTTATACACTTCACTGAGTTTAAAGCTTGGTTTTTATTTCCTAGTGAATATTTTAAATTCATCAAGTTAAAAGCTGTTTAGGGGACTTCACCTAAATTAATTATGGGTTTAAAGCACATTTTCCTTGTAACATGCTAAAATAGTCCCTACTTAGTCTAATTCAGTAATTGGTAACCAAGGAGATAGTTATGGCTGTATTAGTTGGTCGTCCTGCCCCAGACTTTTGTGTACCTGCAGTATTAGGTAGTGGTGAAATTGTTGATAAATTCTGCCTTTCAGAAGCAGCTAAAGGTAAGTATGCGGTTATTTTCTTCTATCCACTAGATTTTACCTTTGTTTGTCCAACTGAATTGATTGCTTTTGATAAGCGCTTGGATGAGTTTAAAAAACGCAATGTTGAAGTCATTGGCGTATCTATTGACTCTCAATTTACCCACAATGCTTGGCGCAATACGCCTGTAAATCAAGGTGGTATTGGGCCTGTACGTTATACGTTAGCAGCCGATATGGCACATAACATTGCTAAAGCTTATGACGTTGAAACGCCAGACGGTGCTGTTGCATTTCGAGGTTCTTTCCTGATTGATAAAGAAGGGATTGTCCGTCACCAAGTGGTGAATGATTTACCTTTGGGTAGAAACATTGACGAAATGTTGCGTATGGTTGATGCTTTAGCTTTCCATGAACAACATGGTGAAGTTTGCCCCGCAGGTTGGAAAGAAGGTGATACAGGTATGAAAGATACCCCTGACGGTGTCGCTAGCTATTTATCTGGCAACGCAGATAAATTATAATTGCTAACAACACATTGTTAACACTCACCTAAAATTTCCATTTGGTAGGTGCGGACTCACTATGATTAAGTTTGAGGATACTTTCTATAACCACCTCCAGCTATTTGTGAAGGAGAGATTATAAGGAGGTCTTAACTTAAGTGGCAGTGAAGTCCGCACTTATTTTTCTAAAAATTATAATCCACCGCATGCAGCCTGTGTTATCGCGTCTGAATTTGATAATTGGCCTTTATTCAATCAAGATAATTCTTCTATTCTATAGTGCGATACTGTTCGCCAATCCACATGAAATCACACTAGCATTTGATATACCCACAGAATTTGGCAGTGGTCGTTTTCAAATTCAAATTGATACCGCGCAACAATCAGTAAAAAATTCAACGATTACAGGCCAGTTTACCTTAGAAACCAATCAATGGTTAAAAGTCGCAACGGGAAAATTTCATTTTAACCAACCAAAAATTGCTCACTGGCAATTAGATTTAACAGATTTAACTTTAAAAACTGGTCAGCATCATTGGCAGCAGCAAGCATTGACTATTTTAGCGGACTTTTCCAATGATATTCCTCAATTCCAGGGAAATATTCCAAATTTATCTTTAGATGGTTGGTTGCCTTGGTTAAAGGAGACTATCAAGAAATTATCTCCTGCCTGGCAGAAAAAATTAAAAAGTTTAAAAATTCAAGGTAATCTTAAAAATCTGGCCTGGCAATACACTTCTCCCTCTGACTGGCAACTTAAAACAGACTTTCAGCAGCTTAAAATAGAACAATGGCAAACTGTACCTAAAATACAAAAACTATCAGGCCAACTGGAAATTTCTCCTAAACAGGGAAAAATACAGTTTGATACTTCTAAATTAACGATAGATCATACAAAGTTTTATACGCATTCTCTCAATTTTACCAAACTACGTGGTAGCCTTCGTTGGCAACGTCATGCGAAAAAATGGCAAATTTCGACCTCGCAGTTACAATTTTTTGATCAAAAAATGAAATTTCAGATCAAAGGTAAACTTGATCTGCCTATTAGCGATGGTATACCAACAACAGATATACAAATTGTCTTATCTAAAGGGCAGCTATCTCAGTTGAATAGTTATACGCCTGATAAATTACTACGCGGTTATTCAAAATGGTCCAATCAGGCAATAATTGCAGGTAATTTAGTTAAAGCAGAAGCTATTTTTAAAGGGCCAATTAATCAATTATTTGACAAAAAACATGGTCGTTTCAAGCTGAGTGCGCTTATTAAACAAGTAAACTTAAATTACGCAAAGGGTTATCCAGGCATTCATCATGCTCACATGAAAGTAGTGATGAAAGGCAAACATTTAACGGTTAAAGTTAGCACAGGCCAAATTCTAAAAAGTGAAATTCGTAATGTTGTCATTGATATTGCTGATATATCTCAAGCTACCGTAAAAGTGTTTGGAACAGTCAATGGTAATGCGGAAAGTGGATTAGATTTTGTGCAACAAAGTCCTTTACATAAAACAGTAAAATTGAAAGATTTACAACTGGAAGGACCTATGCAAATTTACCTAAATTTACTGATTCCGCTTAAATCTAGTAAATCAGGTAAAAAACAGGTCAAAGGCAAAATTACTTTCAAAAATAATTTGCTAAGAAACAAGTCATTGAATATTACCATCACCAATGTTGCAGGCATAGTCCAATTTACAGAAAATGAACTGATGGCAAAATCAATGACTGGAAAGTTATTTACTTATCCCATCAGTTTTAGTATCCAAAGTGCTAATCACAAGCCAAAACGTACTCAAGTAAAAATTGAAGGATCAGCAAATCATTTATTTTTAAATCAACAATTGAGCCAATTAAATCCAAAATTTGCAGATTTATCCATTTACAAACATTTTAATGGTAATATGGCCTGGCAAGCCTTGATTGAACTCACTGAAATGTCGCATAATACCAAGCAAATAAAGGTTTCAGTGAATACGGATTTTTACGGTATGGGTATTAAATTACCAGCCCCTTTTGGCAAAGAAATTCATACCAATGCACCTTTTCAATTAACGGCTGTTCTTAACAATAAACAACCTAATATTTTACGTTTTAATTATAATGAAGTCATTAATGGCGTATTTCAAATTAATCAAGCAGGTTTGGAAAAAGGGGCTATCATTCTAGGTGCCACAGAAGCAACGTTACCCACACGTTCAGGGTTAACTATGCAAGGTTATTTATCTGAATTTTCAGTTGAAGAATGGTTAACGTACTTTTCATCTCAATCCAGCTCCAACAATTTACAACCACATCGTTCTTCAAAACCCAGATTTTTAAGTACTTTGAATATTCATGTCAATCAATTGAAAATGTTTGGCCAACGCTTTAAAAAAGTTAATTTACAAGCAAAACATGTTAAAAATCAATGGCAGCTAAGTTTATCAGGAAACGATATTGATGGTTATTTACTCTACGATGATAAAAAAAAGAGTTTAAATTTTGTTTTTGACCGATTAAAGTTAAAAAAGCCTGAAAGTGTTCAAAAATCACCTAAAGTATTACTTACTTCTTCTAGTATCAATCCAAGAAATTTACCAAAAATAAATTTTTACTGCCGCGCCTTGCATTACGAAAAATTGGACTTAGGCACAATTAATGTATACACCGCACCTCATGAAAAAGGTTTATTAATTGATTTATTAGAAGTTAAAAATCCTGAATTAAGCATTCAAATTCGTGGTAAATGGGAAAACAATCACTTTGGGGATCGCACTACTATTCAAGCTAATTTGAAAAGTGCTGATATTGCTAAAATGTTGAAACGTTTTGGTCATAAAGAATCGCCTATCATAGATTCCAGTGCAAAAGTGATCTTAGATGCTTCCTGGCAAAATACGCCTTATAATTTTTCTTTGAAACAGTTGATGGGGTCTTTGCGCTTATTGATTACTGAAGGCCAGGTTGTGGATGTTGATCCTGGTTTAGGCCGAGTTTTGGGGCTATTTGATTTGCAAATATTACCGCAGCGACTTGCTTTAGATTTCAGCGATATTTTTAATGTGGGCTTCAAATTTTCAACGATTACAGGTAGTTTTGATATTAGAAAAGGTCATGCTTACACTGATAATTTGATTCTTCAAGGTCGGGCAGCCCATATCAAAATCAGTGGACGAACTGGTTTGGTAACTCAAGATTACGATCAACTGATCACGGTTATTCCACATGTTTCCAATGCGTTGCCGGTTGCAAGTGCTATTGCTGGTGGTTTAGGAATTGGCGCAATTGCCTTACTGGTTCAAAAAATGTTGGAAAAAGAAATTGAAGAACTGATTAATTATCAGTACTTACTGACGGGGAGTTGGGAAAAATCTAAAATTGATGCCAAAAATTAGTGGATAACCTTGTTAATATAGCTAGAATCCTATGTAAGTACAAATAGTTCTGGGCGTATCAATGATTTTAGTATCACAAAAGGAATAGTGTGCATAAATTGCATAGTATTTTAACCCTTATACAATTAAATGCCGTGTTTCAGAGCTTGGTTCTGAATCTTCCCATAGTTGGTTAAATAATTTACTTAATGCTTTGGCATTTTTACCATCGCAAAAATTGACAGAAGACTTGAAACTATCTTTAAATTCTCGATGCATAAAACCAATATTATCCGCAATCATGAAACTTTCAGTCAGTGTGTGATATTGCACAGCTAATTCTCTAAATTCCAATAAGCTACCTAGACGTTTACCTAAATAAATCAGTAAGTGTCTGCTTTGTGACACATTACGAATATTGGGCAGTAAAACCCGAATTCTTGAGTGACGACTTAGTAATGCTAAGTCTTCAATGGCTTCACAGCAGGCTTCAGTATCATAAATTTCTAAATCAAGTCTGCGTCCTAAAATATCTAAGTACATTTCTGTTTGCTGTATCATGGATAAGGCCACCGCTTGATTTTCTTCATCCCCAATGCAAGTGAATAATTCGTTAGTTTCTCCTAAAATAAATTGTTCTTCATTATCTAATGTGTCAATCGTATCCATATTGCATCATTCCATGATTTTATAGACTTGGCAGGTCTTAACTACCAGGCTTTTTATGATCACAAACCATTCCTCAGCCAGCACTACTCAATTATGAAACTGAGGAATAGGAATTAAATAACTTCCATAAGTTTTCAATCAGACCTGGCAGGTTTTTAAAACCTGCCAGGTCTTGTTTCCGATTTTATTTAGTTCCCATTCCTAAATACTCCGGGTGACACGCAAAATTTCTTCAGGCGTTGTCATACCTGATTTTAGCTTTTCTAATGCATTTGAACGTAAAGTTTGCATGCCTTCTTTAACGGCTTCAGCACGAATTGCGTTAGCGTCTCCGCCTGCACTGATCACATGACGAAGATTATCAGAAATAAGTAGTAGTTCATATAATCCAACTCGTCCGCGGTAACCTGTGTTAGCACAACGTTCACAGCCTTTGCCACGCATGGTAGTAGGATAATCACGTAGATTAACACCTAAAGCATCCGCTTCTTCTGGTGTGAGCGGGTGTTCTTGATGACAATGAGAGCATACTTTACGCACTAAACGTTGCGCCATTGTGGCAATGACACTGGAACTGATTAAGTAAGTATCAATCCCCATATCTTGCAAACGGGTAATTGCCCCTGCAGCATCGTTAGTATGCAAAGTTGAAAAAACTAAGTGGCCCGTGAGTGCTGATTCAATCGCAATTTCTGCCGTTTCGTGATCACGAATTTCACCAATCATGATAATGTCAGGATCTTGCCGCACGATGGAGCGTAAACCTGCAGAAAAAGTTAGTCCTATTTTGGCGTTGACGTGAATTTGGGTGATACCTTCTAGTTGGTATTCAACCGGGTCTTCAACGGTAATAATTTTTTGAACACCCGTATTGATTTTTTCCAAAGTCCCATATAAAGTTGTTGTTTTACCACTCCCTGTTGGACCTGTGACGAGTACCATGCCATGGGGCTGTTGAATCATTTTAGCATAAGGTTTAAGAATTTCTTTTGGCATCCCCAGTTGATCTAAGCTAACACTCACATCACTACGATCTAAAATACGTAATACAATGGATTCACCATGCACGCCTGGCAAAGTGGATACCCGCATATCTAAAACACGTTCTCCCATGGTGTATTGAATACGACCATCTTGTGGTAAACGTTTTTCACCAATATCTAAACGGGCCATCAATTTAACTCTGGAAGAAATAGAGGGCTGAACAGAAGCAGGTAATTTTTCAATATGAACCATTACACCATCGACACGACAGCGTACCATTAAATGTTTTTCTTCTGGTTCAAAGTGAATATCACTAGCACTTAAATCCAATGCCCGCTCCATTAAGTGATTTACCATACGAATCACTGGAGCATCAGAGGCTAAATCTTTTAAATAATCGCTGTCAGTATCATCACCGAGTGCCTCAGTACCTTCCATTTCAGGAGATAGTTTTGCCCGCCAATGCTTAATCAAACGTTCAATTTGATCTTCTTTTGCCTTTTCAAAGCGAACGTGCGAACCTAATAAAAATCTTACTTTAGCGCGATCTTCAATCTCAGGTAATTCAGCAAATAGTAAACGAGGATCGTCGGGGAATTGTTCTACGGGCGCAATATTTTTTTTTGCCAGTAATTGGGTAAATGTCTGTAAGTGAATACTTGCCATCTTGTATCCATCCCTATCATTAATGAAACTTGTCAATAATTATGGTTACTTCAACACCGTCCGTCAACTTTTATCCTACTGAGGTTAGATTTCATATAAAATTATCTGAAGTATTGAAGAAGCAACATGAAGTGTATAAAATCGTGGGAAACTTTTATAGGTAATTGATTATGAGCAAGGCGCTAATCATCATCGGTGGTTTACTGGCTGGTATTATGATGGCTGGTATGATGGGGTTAATGGTGTTTGATATGCATCGAATGACTGGAGCTGTCGTGGATATGAGCAAAAATGTCCATAAAATGAGTGGAGATATGTCTATAATGCGAACACAATTTGTCGACATGACTAAACGGGTCACCAGTATGAGTTATGTATTAAAAAACTTGGATACAAACATGGTTGACATGAATGCAAGTGTTATGGGAATGGATAATAATATGATTGAAATGCAAAGTAATATCAAATTCATTCAGGAAGCAATGGGTAAAGATATGACTAATATGAGTGAAGATGTGGGACAGATGTCAAAGAATGTGAATGTTATGGCAAAAAGTGTATTTGGTATGAATGATAAAATGGAACAGATGGTTTATGACATTCACCGAGGTCAAAGTTCTTTTACTTCTCCTTTTGGTTACATGCGTAATTTTGTAAGAAATCCTGAGTAAAAAACAATGAAACTATATTTTCATATCATTATTTTATTACTCACTTTTGGGTTAACTGCTTGTTATGAATCCCAACAAAGTATGCAATCCAACCATGTCTCTCATGAATCACCCACTATTCAAACTATATCTTCACCAAAGCTCAAAGAAATTATAGTAGCGGCCCCTTCCGTACCGCTTCCACCTTATTTTTGTCGTAATGAAAAAAAAGGTCTTGAAAAAGATATTATCAAGGAAGCATTTGAAGCAAGTGGATACTTGCCTCAATTCACGCATAAAAAAGGTAGAGAGCAAAAATTAGTTGAACTTAACTCAAAAATAGCGTGTGTGACAACAGTTAATGAAACATCTAAGGAACTTTCTCCTAATGATGGCTATTTTTCTGAAGATATCATTGCTTACCAAGATGTTGCCATTACTTTAAAAATTCGTCAAGAACATAAGCAATTCAAGATTGAAAACATAGAAAACCTTAGAGGATTGACTGTTGAAACTTTTAATGGTGCATATAGACACTTAGGATTTGGGTCAGTGCTTGGTAAAAAGGAAAACAACCGTCGTTTTCATGAACATTCGGGTAAAGCAAGCCAAGTGATACTACTTTATCGAGGCCGTTTAGATGTGTTAATTATTGACAAACGTGTTTTCGCTTATTTTTTTAGCACATACAAAGAGCATATAAAAGAAAAAAAATACTATAGACGGAAAAAGTTTAAATCTTTCGAACCGATCAAAACATTTTACCCTATTGAAGATGCTATCAATGTTCATCCTATTTTCGGAGAAAATAAACCCTACAAAATTTTTTGTAAAGATGAAAAAGTGCTAAATGATTTCAATCAAGGATTAGTCACACTTAAAAACTCTGGTAGATACCAACAAATTATTGACGAGTATCCTGAACCTGAAGGCCAACAAAATTATATGACTCTAAAAGATGATGTCTGTGATACAGAAAATTGATCATTAAGATAAAGATTCTAGTGATTCAACCCAACTTGAGCCTTATACTTTGTAAAGAAACTTAGATTCACATCCCATACCTTGTAAGGGTAATTCATTAAACTGCTTGAGTTATTAGTAACATAACTCAGGTAAATATTTCCCGAATACTCTATCTGCTGTTTGTAGTTCACCGAGTTTGTTATGACGACATCAAATTCATTAAAAGAAAGGAAAAACAACAAGCAGCTTTGTTATGTACCGCTAAAATATACTCTCATGGGGTCATTTTTATTGCTGATTATCCCCATTTTGATTGCCATTTCTTATTCCAATTATGTTAATGCCAAAAATGATTTAGAACATGCTTACACTTTTTTACAAAAGCAAACAGAAAATAATATTCTAAACGCAATTAAATTGGTTAACTCTGGTCATAAAGTGCTATCTAAATTTCTTGATAAAGAGATGGAAGATGCCTTTGTAGTCTTCACAGCCGCTTATATAGTCGCAAACAACAACCCTGATAAAATGAATTTGCAAGCGCTAAAAAAGCATTTAGGCGGAAAAATGGACTTATATCTGATTAGTCCAGAAGGTATAGTTAAATATACCACCTATGCCAAAGACTTAGGATTAGATTTAAAAAAGTGGCCCGATGTTTATCAAAGGTTAAATGAAGCTTTACAGAAGGACGAATACGTTGACGGAGGTTTAGCGACTGAAGCCCGCACAGGTAAAATTAGAAAATTCTCCTATAAATCCGCGCCTGATCATAAATATTTATTAGAGTTAGGGGTATCTTTCGACCAACTAAGTGATTTGGTTGGTGAACTTGATTTAGTCCAAATTACTCGTCGTTTAAAAGGACTCAATCCTTCCTTAACCAATATTAAAATATTCAGTCGACATGGACATGCATTAGGTCTTTTAAATTATAAACCCACTCAAGAAATCCTTCACATTATTAACGAGGTTTACGAAAATCAAGGCGTTCACCTTATTGAGGATGAGTCTAAACAACGTCAGATTCAATACATTTTTGTAAACCTAAAAGATAACTCAAATAATAGCAGTTCTGACGCGAGCAAAGTCATTGAACTTACTTACACCACTCGACTGATTGACGATAGTTTAAAGCGCACTGCTGCTTTCCATTTAGTACTCAGTGTTATTGCCATCGTACTCAGTATTATTTTCACTTTTTTTATTGCTGCCTGGCTCACTACACCCATTATCAAAATTGTCCACAGTGTTAATATTATTGCTCAAGGTGATCTTGAACATCCCATTGAAGTTGAAACTAACAATGAGTTAAAACTACTCAAACAAAGCATTAGCATCATGGTTGACAGCATGTTGAGTAATATCAAAAAAATTAAACAGAAAAATATAGAACTCAATGAGTTAGACAAACTCAAAGATGATTTTCTGTCCAACACATCACACGAACTACGGACTCCGCTTAATGGCATTATGGGCATTGCCGAATCCATGATTGATGGTGCTGCAGGTAAATTGCCCGAAAAAGCCATTGAAAATCTTTCTATGATAGTTTTCAGTGGCAAACGGCTGTCCAATTTAGTCAACGATATTCTTGATTTCTCCAAGCTCAAACATAAAAACTTAGACCTGCAAATCAAACCTATCAGCATCAAAGTGCTAGTTGACATTGTTATGATTCTATCTAAGCCACTGGTGGGTAAAAAAGAAATTACTTTAATAAATTTAATAAAAGATGATCCCTTAGTAGATGCTGATGAAAACCGTTTACAACAAATATTTCACAACCTCATTAGCAATGCCATCAAATTCACCGAATTTGGTTCAGTTGAAGTTTACGCAAAAATACATGAACAAGTCCTAGAAATAACGGTTGCAGATACTGGGGTCGGTATTCCTTCTGACAAACTCCATAATGTATTTCTGCCTTTTGAGCAAGCAGATAGTTCCATTTCAAGAGAATATGGTGGAACAGGTCTTGGCCTATCAATTACCAAACAATTGATTGAATTACATGGTGGTCAAATTAACATCCAATCCACCAAAGGTATCGGCACTAAAATTTATTTCAGTTTGCCACTCTCCCAAGCTGCTGAAGCACAATATACTCAAGATATGAATCAAGTACTTGCGCGTGTTCACGAAACAGCACATACGTTAAAAACTGATACTGAAGAAATGCCGATTGAGATGGAAAGAACTTTACTGGTACAAGAATCAGAAGAAGATAATAAGTTACTTGTTGCAACAGATAAAATATTTAGTGAAGATGATTTACACATACTTATTGTGGATGATGATCCAATTAACTTACAAGTGCTTGAAAACCAACTCAGCTTAGAAAATTATAAAACTACTCGAGCGGCCAATGGGGATGAGGCACTTGTGGCAATTCGTAGTGGCACATCCTTTGTTATTGTGTTATTAGATATTATGATGCCTAAGATGTCTGGTTTTGAAGTGTGTCGCATTATTCGTGAAACCCATCCGGCTAACCAATTGCCTGTCATTATGCTTACGGCAAAAAACCAAGTCTCAAATTTGGTTGAAGGTTTAAATGCAGGTGCTAATGATTACTTGACTAAACCTTTTTCTAAAGGTGAACTAATTACTCGTATTAAAACTCATGTACAACTTGCCAGAGTCAATATTGCTTACAGCAACTTTGTTCCACTTGAATTTCTGCATCTGCTCGAAAAAGAAAGTATTATTGACGTTAAACTCGGTGATCACGTTCAAAAATACATGGCTATTTTATTTGTTGACATTCGTTCTTTCACTACATTGTCAGAAAGTATGACGCCTAAAGAAAATTTTGATTTCATCAATGCTTACTTAGGGCGAGTGAGTCCTGTCATTCGTAAATACTGTGGTTTTATTGATAAATATATTGGTGATGCTGTCATGGCTTTATTTCCTAACAGTCCTGATAATGCAGTACAAGCAGCCATTGAAATTCATAAACAACTCCACAAGTTTAATAAAGAAAGAGTAGAAGGACATTTGCAACCAATCAAAATTGGCATTGGTATACATGTTGGTACGTTGATGTTAGGGACAATTGGTGAAGAAAAGCGGATGGAAGGCACAGTAATTTCAGATGCTGTCAACTTAGCCTCACGTTTAGAGGGATTGACTAAAATGTATGGTGCTTCTATCCTTATTAGCGGCGAAGTATTAATGGAACTAGAAGACCCATCTCAACACTACTATCGATTTTTAGGTAAAGTACGTGTTAAAGGTAAACAGGAAGCAGTACATGTGTTTGAAATTTTAGACTCAGAACCAGAAGACATACTAAATAAAAAGATTGCACTTGAAACAGCTTTTAATCAAGCGCTTGATACTTACTATCAACAACAATTTAAAAAAGCAGCAAAACAATTTCAAAAAATTTTAGCAGAGCTTCCTCAAGATAAGGCGGCCACTTTTTATTTTGAACGTTGTGACCATTATTTAAAACAAGGCATTTCAGGAAATTGGGAAGGTGTTGAAGCATTGACTGAGAAGTAAGAAATCAGTTAAATTTATAATAACCACAAACAACTCAACTTTTATTCATTTACATGGTTAAACCTAAATAAGGAATCATTGTGAACCACTCAACAAGATTTATGCTCATTTATTTAAGTAGTTTACCATTTTTACTAGGCAATGCATTTGCCTATACGCCAGGAAGTAGTCCTTTTCCTCTGGACAGAGGCGAAGAATTAGCCCCAAAAACACCAGAAAGATCGGTACTTCCCTTACCTGAACTACCTTCTTTACCTAAGGAAGTAGATAGTATTTCATCGGTAGCTAACATTTATGTTAATCGGTTTGAATTAGAATTTCAAGGCAAAGAAACCAGTCAAACATTTGATATTAATGAACTTCGAGCCGTGACTGCGCCTTATGAAAGAAGATTAATTTCTGCAGAAGAATTACAGGAAGTCAAAAACAAAATTACGCTTTTTTACATCAATAATGGTTATATTAACTCAGGTGCAATTATTCCTGACCAACCTGTTGGTGCTGATAAAGTGGTCAAACTCATTGTGATTGAAGGACAACTTAAAGAAGTCAATGCAATTGTCAAAAATATTGATGGTGGAATGGGTTGGTTACGAAATGACTACGTCAAAAGTCGTTTAAAATTGGGAGACAATGCTTTAGATATTAATGCGCTTCAAGAAAAGCTACAACTTTTACAGCAAAATCCTTTAATCAAACGTATTAATGCGGAATTAGGTCCTGGTATTCGTTTGGGCGAAGGAATATTGAATATAGGCGTTGTAGAAGCTAGGCCCTGGGAATTTGGTTTTAAGTTTAATAACCATCGATCACCAAGTGTTGGTGCCTATCGCGGGGAAATTGATTTTAGCCATCGTAACATCACGGGTTGGGGAGACAGTATTTACGCTCGTGTTGGTTTGACTGAAGGTTTGAAGGATTATACCTTTAACTATACGCTCCCACTTAATCGTTATGACACTACCTTATCTTTATTGCTGGAAAAAAGTGACTCTGAAGTGGTGTCCGAACCCTTTAAACAACTTGATGTAGAAAGTGAAGCGGATACGTATGCCTTAACCTTGCGACATCCACTCATTAAAACACCTAATCAAGAACTAGGTATTTCTCTAAAGGCTGAAAAACGCACCAGTAAAACGTATTTATTGGGTAGACCCTTCTCATTTTCTCCAGGTGTTGTCGATGGAGAAAGCGATCTTTCAGTACTGCGCTTTATTCAAGATTGGTTGAAACGCGGTTCAAACCAAGTGTTAGCAGCCCGTTCAAGTTTTAATTTAGGCATTGATGCTTGGGACTCTACTATTCATGAGGATAATTTTTCTCCTGACAGCCATTTCTATTCTTGGTTAGGCCAGTTTCAATGGGTGAAACGTTTAGATACTTGGGTAGACTTTCTTGACAGCAAAATGTTAAGAGATACACAAATCATCTTCCGCACAGATATGCAATTTTCCAAAGAAGCGCTGTTACCTTTGGAAAAATTTTCAATTGGGGGGGCATCAACGGTACGTGGCTATCGTGAAAATTTCTTGACTCGAGACAATGGTTTGATTGCTTCGTTAGAAATGAGAATTCCAGTTTATAAATATTCACCTCTGAGTGATGACCCAGAAGATGGCGTATTGGAAATTGCCCCTTTTATTGATTATGGTAATTCATGGAACAGTGATAAGGCAACCACACCTACTCCAAGAGATATTACGGGTACAGGCATTGGCTTACGTTGGTCAGTGACGAAATACTTGTTTGCAGAAACTTATTGGGCTAAGAATCTGAGGGATATTCAAGACCCTGAAGACAGTGACTTACAAGATAAAAGTGTACACTTTGAAGTTAGATTGAAATTTCCCTTTGAATAGCTAGTATATCAATCTGAAAAGCCCCATCTATGACTACTTTTGGGGCTTTTACTTATTTATAGCGCATCACGGCCCTGAATAAATGTTCGTTTGGGAGGACCTGGTAAAATGCAACATTCTTCAGCATAAAATTCGCGTATTTTGATAAAATCTTCTGCAATTTCACTGGGTGTGTGGGGAGCTAAAAAATTTGCCCGTAACCGCCCCAAAGGATCAATGAGTAGCACAGAGGCACTGTGATCAACCAAATAATCATCTCCATTTGGTACACGGTTATAAGCAATGCCTAAAGGGTGGGAAAGCGTTTTAATTTGGTCTTTATCGCCTGTTACGCCAATAAATTTACGATTAAAATAACGAAGATACTCGCCTAACTGTGTAATGTCATCTCTTTCTGGATCAACGCTGACAAAGACAAATTGCGTATTTGATAATACCTGTTTATCCTCTAATAATTGGTAGACTTGATTTAACATATTTAAGGTGACAGGACAAATATCTGGACAGTAAGTATAGCCAAAAAATAAAAATGTCCAATGTCGATTAAAGTTATTAGGCGTAAATTCACCACCATAATGAGTCGTTAAACTGACTTCAGAAACAGGAATAGGCTGTGATAAAAGCACAGTAAATTGATGTAGAGATAAAGGAGAAGCAGGTAGATGAATATTACTTTTAGGATTGACTAAATAACCAATCTCCAACCCAATTAATAAAGCAAAACTACCCACAACGAATAATAATATAATAATATGTGGCTTTGAAAAGGTCTTTGAAGTTTGCATAAATATGCCAATGTAACGCTATAAATTTGAATAGAAATAAACAGTCTACCAACATTTTAAATTTTTAGCATTAGTCTTGTGGTTTTGTCTGTTACTAGGTAATATATTTTAATTTTCTATTATTCTAATTTATCTCGCCCAGCCAAAATATTTAAAAGTAGCTTTTGAGAGAGTGATGTTGTATCTTATATCTAGATTTTCAAATCGCTTTTTTATTACTGTGTACCCATGAATACTCCCGCTTTTGAATTAAAAGGTAATTTACTTACTTTAATGGTACTCAAAGTACTAGAAGGTAATGAAGAAAAAATTGCAACACAGTTATTACAAAAAATTCAGCAAGCGCCAGATTTATTCAAACAAGCGCCTTTAGTGATTGATTTACAAGCGATGCCAGTAGAAGCACCACTAGATTTGGTCAATTTAGTCAAACTTGTGCGTAATCATCAACTTATGCCAGTTGCAATTCGTGGCGGTAACGAACATTATAAACAAATAGCCTTAAGCTTATCTTTAGGTATATTACCTGAAACGAAACCAAAACCAACACCTGCTAAAGCATCTACACCCCCAACTTTGACTGATAAAATTGTCATTCAACCCGTTCGTTCTGGGCAACAGATGGTGGCTCCCCAAGGAGATTTGGTCATCTTATCGACGGTTAATCCTGGGGCTGAAGTATTAGCCCATCGTCATATTCATATTTATGGCACCTTAAGAGGAAGAGCTTTAGCAGGGGCTAATGGCGATGAACAAGCACGTATTTTTTGCCAAAATTTAGATGCAGAATTAGTGTCTGTAGCAGGCCATTACCAAATTAGTGAGGAAATAAAAGAAGACGTTCGGAAAAAGCCAGTACAGATTTATATTGACTCAGAAGGGAAACTGAAAATAGAAATATTACCTCATTTCCGCTAAAATTCACCAACTAAATCAAACAAAAATTTGAGAAATGCATGCATAATGTACTAAACTTCACGTTTTAGTAAGTTTCTCTTGATAAAATTATCTTAAAAACAGGGGATAAGATTGGCAAAAGTGATCGTGGTCACCTCTGGCAAAGGGGGCGTCGGAAAAACAACAACCAGTGCTGCAATTGCAACTGGATTGGCCTTGCGAGGTTTAAAAACCGTCGTGGTTGACTTTGATGTCGGTTTACGTAATCTTGATTTAATTATGGGTTGTGAACGACGTGTCGTTTATGATTTTGTAAATGTGATAAATGGTGAAGGTAATCTCAACCAGGCATTGATTAGAGATAAACGTGTTGAAGATTTATTTATTTTGCCCGCTTCCCAAACGCGTGATAAAGATGCTTTAACTAAAGAAGGCGTGATTGAAGTGATGGGTAACCTCAAAGAGCGTTTTGACTACGTTATTTGTGATTCTCCCGCAGGTATTGAACATGGTGCAATCATGGCAATGTATTTTGCGGATGAAGCCATTATCGTTACTAATCCTGAAGTCTCCTCAGTGCGTGATTCAGACCGAATTATTGGCATGTTAGCCAGTAAAACCTATCGTGCTATTGAAGGCAAAACGCCCATTAAAGAACATTTATTAATTACGCGCTATGCACCTAAACGCGTCACTATTGGCGATATGTTAAGCGCTGATGATGTACAGGAAATTCTTGCTATTCCAATGTTAGGGATTATTCCTGAATCACAAGCCGTTTTACAAGCTTCTAACTCAGGTGTACCCATCACCTTAGATGACAAAAGCGATGCAGGGCAAGCCTATTTAGATGTGGTAGCCCGATTTTTGGGCGAAGATCGTCCATTACGTTTTATTGATAATAAAAAAGGGTTTTTAACGCGCTTCTTTGGTGGACATTAGTATGAGTTTTTTCGATTATTTTCGCTTATCTCGACAACAAAGCTCGGCAAAAGTCGCCAAAGAGCGTTTACAAATTATCGTTGCGCATGAACGCGGTGAGCGTCGTGGTGGCTACCCTGATTATTTACCAAAATTACAAAGAGAGTTGTTGGAAGTTGTCAGGAAGTATGTGGCCATTAGCGATGATCAGATTAAAGTGCAGGTCGAAAAAGATGGTGACTATGAAATTCTAGAATTAAACATCACACTACCTGAAGTAGAACAACGTACTAAAGACAATCCCTAGTCGTTGGCTCCCGCCTATTTTTCTCCAGTTTATCATCGTAGAAGGAAAATATTATGTTTAATTGGTTTAGAAAGAAATTACCTGAACCAGAGTCCAAAATTGTAAATCCGCGCATACCTAAAGCCTTGCCGAAAAAAACTTCAAAGTTAGTTGGAAATGTTAAATATAATTCTAAGCTGGTGGGACAACTCACCAGTGACA
Source organism: Thiotrichaceae bacterium (assembly GCA_016745055.1). GTDB lineage: Bacteria > Pseudomonadota > Gammaproteobacteria > Beggiatoales > Beggiatoaceae > JADGDF01. The sequence goes on from JADGDF010000005.1 coordinate 26,086, forward strand.
TGAAAAAAATTATGGAAGGTTACGCAGAAATATTACATATATTAAGCAATAAAGATTTTTCTCAAATACCTCAAAGGCTTAGGCAATTTACAGCTGATTTAAAAGCCCATATATTTAGAGAAGAAATAGAGCTTTACTCTTACTTAGAAAAAATCTTTGCGTCTGATGAACAAACATTAGAAAATATTAATAAAATTAAACAAGAAGTTGATGATATTGTCGAACAAATAGTTAATTTTATGAACCATTATGAAGAACTAGACTCAGATAAATCTTATATATTTAAAGCAGAATTTGAAGCAGTGGGAGAGATTTTAAATACTCGGTTTAGCAGAAAAGAAGAAATTTTATATACAATGTACACTTTATATAAATAAAGCTAAGTAGGTATACAATATTTGATTGCTCATACAAATTTTACGCTCCAACGCGCATTATTCTTTCATTTTCCATTCATTTTACAAAAATCACTATGTCCCAAACTATTGCAATTTTACCAGGAGATGGCATCGGTCCAGAAATTGTCGCCGAAGCAAAAAAAGTATTACATGCTTTAAAATCAGCAGGATTAACCATTGAATTAGATGAAGCTTTGGTCGGTGGTGCTGCAATTGATGCCACGGGTAAACCTTTACCTGATGATACATTGGCTTTGGCCAAAGCAGCAGATGCAGTTTTACTGGGTGCGGTGGGTGGGCCCAAATGGGAGCCTCTTGACATTGCTATTCGCCCAGAAAAAGGTTTACTGGGTTTGCGGGCAGGCTTAAATTTATTTGCAAATTTAAGACCCGCCATATTGTATCCTGAGCTAGCAAATGCCTCAACATTGAAAGCTGATGTGGTTGCTGATTTAGATATTTTAATTGTGCGTGAACTCACAGGTGGCATTTATTTTGGCCAGCCCCGAGGTATTCGCACCAATGGGAAGGGTGAACAAGAAGGGTTTAATACCCTTATCTATTCTGAAAGTGAAATTGAGCGTATTGCCAGAGTTGGATTTGAAAGTGCGCAAAAGCGGCAAAAACGTTTATGTTCCATTGACAAAGCTAATGTATTAGAAGCCACTGAATTTTGGCGCAATGTGGTCACACGCGTTGGTAAGGACTATCCAGAGGTTGAACTGTCTCATATGTATGTTGACAATGCAGCCATGCAGTTAGTTCGCAATCCCAAGCAATTTGACGTGATGGTTACCACCAATATGTTTGGAGATATCTTGTCAGATTTGGCCTCCATGTTGACAGGGTCCATTGGCATGTTACCTTCTGCCTCATTAGATGCTAATAACAAAGGTATGTATGAACCCATTCACGGTTCTGCACCCGATATTGCTGGTCAAAATAAAGCTAATCCTTTAGCCACTATTTTATCCGTTGCCATGATGTTACGTTATAGCTTAAACCAAGCAAAATTTGCTGATTTAATTGAAGCAGCAGTAAAACAAGTATTAGCCAACGGTTTACGGACCTCTGACATTCAAGAATCAGGCCAGAAAACAGTCAGTACTGTTGAAATGGGTGATGCAGTGGTAGTTGCCTTACAGGCAAGTTTATAATTAGTTAGTAGGATGTGTTGAACAATGTGAAACACATCTACAATCAATTGACATGTTCAACAAGTTAGACTGGGTTTATAATCCTGCTGGCAACGTTTGGAAGCAAGTTACAAACCTGCTTCCGCTAACTCCACTTTTGGCGCAGGAATAATCATTAAATGTTCTAAATAAAATTCTAAATCATAGATAATGATAGCCAAATTATCTAATTTTGCTTGCGCCATGAGCATATAAGTTTGGTCGAACAAAGTAGCATCTTGCTAGGAAAAGTTGATAAACGTATTGAACCTCAAGGGGATCAGGCTGTGAAAATAACCATTGATAAAGCTAGTTTTACTCAATTGATGAAATGGTTAAGACAGTTATACAATCAGCAGGAGGTTGATGTACGTCAAATTCATATCGAAAAACAAAAAGAGCCGGGCATTATCAGTGTTCGCCATTTGACTATGACAGTCCTAAATACACTCCAAAATCATACTGCATTCTATATTCTCTAATACATGAGTGTCATACATAGTTGCTCTTCATAGCTTAGTTTTGGAGGGTTTCCTTACCTTCTTCTTAAATAAGTTGCTTAATCTCATGAGCCAAATCATTATCTCTATCCCTGTAATCAATACTCCCAGCCAAATGTTTTTCTCGTGTTACCATTTTTCTAATAATGCTCTGCCGACCGTCTAAAATAGCTGGGCTTTTATATTCTTGCCCCTTGTATTTTGGTTGACATTCCTTCCATACAGGGCCAATTGTCTCCTCAATTATCTCTATCCTTAATTCTGGGGATAGTTTCTGAATTTTTTCAAATTGATGAGAGCTTTCTTTCTCCACGTCTTTCGGAGATTTAGGAATTCTTACATTTTCAGCAATATTCAAGTAAATTAGATTTTTTCCTTTGTGAATATTTGTTACCTCTATCCAAAAATCACCTTTCTGAGACTGATATAAAGGTTTAGTAAATTCTTTTTTAATTTCAATAATAACAGTTAAAACTGCTTGTTCAGTTATATCATAGGGTTTTGAAGTAATAAAAATAGGAAGTAACTTTTGTTCATTTTCATTTTCTTTACATATAATATAGCTTGAAACTTCGTAACGCTTGTTATCTTTTTTGCCATGATAAGTAGTTACAAAAAAATTCGAGTCTTTATCAATAGGAATATCTTGATCAACATTACGTATTTCAGCTTCATAACAAATAGTTTTAGCATTTTTATCTAAAGCCCTAACCAAAATTGTTTTTGATGGTGAAAATTTGTTTGAGATATCTTTACCGAAAATTACGATAAGGACATAATCATCTTTTTGTTTAATGCTTATATCACTTATATCGTTACATATAACATCGTAATTCTTTTCTTGAAAGTCAAAACTTTTTTGCAATTTCTTATAGAAATCTATAAAGTTAAGGTTAAACTTTCCACCTATCTTCGTATAAAGCTTTGTCCCTATATCTTCACAAAAAACCTTTATAGCATTAAGATATAAAAGGACTTCCCTGTATAAGTCTGAATTTTTTTGAGTGGTAATAATACTAGTTGCTTCTATATTTTTACCTCCTAAAGCATTATGCGTAAAATTTTGACTCCCTACCCAAATTTCTACTTGGTTATGTTCAAGCTCAAACACGATAAATTTTGAATGCATCAAAGGAAATCTTCCTGTTCCTTGTCTATAAAGAAACAGATAAATGTTTGCTCCTTTTTCTACAAAACTACTTAATGAATCAATATCTGTTGGTTGGTGTATATCAACACAAAAATAAGAATCTTCATGAGCTAACTTTTCTGTCAATTCAGCAAAATAGCTTTTATCTATACTCCAAAATGCAACGGCTCCTTTTACAGAAATACATTTTGTTATAGATGTTTGCAGTCTATTTTTGATATTTCTATTTTCTTTAGATTGTAAAAATTCCATATGTGTACCTAACCCATAAATATCAGTTTTCCCTCGTGACTACGCACTGCGTAGTCACACCAATTTTTAAAAACTATCCCGTCAAACTAATAAACAATTTTGGTAATTGTGCTGGCAACCTCTCAACTCTGTCAATCACCAAATATTGATTACCAAAAATCTGACTGACATATTCATCTGCTTTAGCATCTAGGTTAATGCAATAAGTGAAAATGCCTTTTTGATCTGCTTCTTGAACCGCTTTGTGAGCATCTTTAATCAATAATTTTTCATCTTGAACGTCAATATCTGATGGCTCACCATCGGTTAAAACGAGCAATAACTTTTTATCGGCTTGACGTGCTGATAAATAGTGGGTGGCATGACGCAATGCTGCACCCATGCGGGTGGAGTAACCCGCTTGCATTGAAGCTAAACGTCCTTTGACACTATCATCCCATTTTTCGGTATAGCCTTTAATATGTTGATAACGTACTTCATGGCGAGTATTGGAAGAGAAACCTGCAATGGCAAACTCATCTCCCAAACGATCAACCGCCCAACCCAACAAGGCTACTGCTTCTTGACTAAGTTCCAAAATCGTTTGTTCACATCCTTCAGGAATACTAGCTACCGATTCGGATAAATCCAATAATAACATGACGGCAATATTACGCCCGTCATGACGATGGCTCATATTGATGCGTGGATCAGGATTTGCGCCTCCTTTGAAATCAATCAGGGAACGAATTGCCACATCTAAATCCAGTTCACTCCCTTCTTCCTGGTAACGAATACGCACGTAATCTTGTGGCTTGAGCAAATCCAAAATACGTTTTAATCGACGTGCTGTGGCTTCATGCTTGGATAATAGCAAATCAATTATCATGGCATCACCTGGAGGGTGTAGACTTTCATACAAACTTACCCAATCAGGCCGATAGGTTTTAGTTTGGTAATCCCATTCTGGATAATGACGTGGCGGAAGTTTGTTGTTATCTTCATCACTGGCAACTTTTTTATTTTCTTGCTCAAAAAAATCTTCATCGTCACTTTCTTCAATAAATTTCCACATGTGACGATTATCATCGCGGTAAGTGACTTCAGTATCCGCAAAATAGACATTAGCAGCTAAATCTTGCTGACGACGAGTACGAGCGATAAAAGAGACAGCTAATTCAGCAACCGCTTTGGTGCTAGCATCACCGGTCTTCATGGTTTTGTGAAAATGTTGCACCGCTTCAAGAATATCCGGATTTTGATAGCCATGATTTTCATTTAATACTGCATAAGACAGCATTGCTAAACGATGTAAAATACAAGATTCTTTTTCTGGATTACATCCATGCTCATCAGGTGCCGGATGCAAAGCTAACCACAAATGACGTAAGCCGGGGTATTCTTGCATGGCAAGCCATTCAACACGGCTATCTTCAAAAATTTCAATGGCTACGCGCTGAAAAGGGCTGTAATTATCAGCAATAATGGCTGTTGTCCACCGTTTATGGGCAGCGACATGTGCCAATAAAGCTCGGTATCGATTAATACCTTTGATCTCTGCGAGATCGTCGTAAACATCAGGTACACGAATACCCAAACTATCGTAATAAGGTACAGGTCGGCGCAATTCGCTAAAGCCTTCAGAATAAGGCACCAGATGCTCTTTAGATTCCCATAAGGCTCGCAAGTATAAATCTAATTGACGTTCATGGTCTGCGAGTAAAGTGCCATGTCTCTCGCGCTGCAAAACTGCCCGACTATCCGCCGATTGCAAACTAAAATAATCTCTTTGCCGATCAGGGTGAGTACTGTAATTACGAATACCATATTCCATCCAATTCTTTAGCCCTTCTAATGACAATTGATTTAATAAATAAGGACTTTGGTTTAACATTTCTGGTAAACCTGGACTGGGAAAAGTCGCAGATTGATTACCATGAATTGATGTGCTGGTTTGCTCCATCAAATCAAAAATTAGTTTGATATAATGGAAAAAAGCTTCTGGGGCACCCAATCGCCGTGAGGCTTCAGGTAAACTTTGCATGAACGGTAAAATCGCTTTACCATTTGGGCTTCGAGACATTTTCCATACAGATTCTGAAACTAAAGACAACGTTATTTCACCCAAACGGTCGGCAATTCCAGGCATTTCTTCCAGATAAACTAACACGGGTTCAAAGCCGCGCCCGATTTTACACACAAGTGAAGCGCCGTCCAGATATTCTTCAATGCCTTCGGCCGAAAGCATGACTTCAGCTTCTGTCATGCAATCAGCAAACACATCATCAAGTTGTTTGAAGTTGCAGGTCAATTTTTGACGGTAAGTGTCTTCGTTGGAAGGTGTTGTTTGCGCCAGTGACATGAGGCATCCTTAGCAGATTAAGTGGTTGTTTATATAGTGTTCTTTTTAATATGTAACTAAATGTTGAGGTGTAATTTAAAATTTTTTAGCATTTAAATGATTTAATTACCACTCATATAGCCCATGAATCAATTAGTTTTGTAACTGAATATTCAAATTTAATTGCTTGCATAATTATTTCTTAAACTAATGAAAAATAAAAATTTTTCTTGTCATTTAGAATAGAATTATTTATTTCTTGTGGTTTTTAGCATTAGGAAAGTAATCTGCACAAATATTATTGTACCTTCAACTTTCAAGCCTGTCTTGGTAATCTTAATTCAGTATACCTCTTACTTTTATACGAAAGCCATCAATATCATTTGCAGTCATATATAGACATTAAAAATTTTATATTTAACATAAGTAACCAGACGGTTTTTATCTAACCCATTGTAAAATAAGTTTAATGAGAAAATAGCTTATTTATGATTATTAATATTTATTAATATTATATTAAAATAATAATCAAAGTTACATTGACATTTTAATATCCATGTAACTATATTTTTATGTATGGACATACTTCTTATTAACTGAAATCTATTTTATATCAACTAGTATGTATTTTAGCTAATTGAAACTAATTAAGATAATTTTTATAAGAAAAAAGGTCTAACACAAATACAGGAAATTATTATGTCGATAACAAAATCAAGAGCACTGAGATCCTCAGTGCTAGGAATTACTGCATTAGCAACCAATGCCGTTTGGGGCAAAGGAGGCACTAACATTGAGGATGGTCTAGGTGTAGGTTTTTTGACATTAGAAGAAATACCAGGACAAAATGTTGCTGTTTGTTTACAACAATCTAATACTGGTAAAAGTAGTAATAATAGCAATAACTACAATGATGATAAAGGAGGTGTCCTACCTGATGCATTGTCTATCGTCGTTGATCCCTTTGAAGGCAATACGATCAAGATGCTCTTTACTATCTCAGAAATGATTGCTTCAGATGAAAATCGTGTTTTAGTCTTGATTTACAGCACTAAAAGTTCACCCACTCCGCAAATGCGTTCACATCTAAGTAGTCCACCACTAGGTCTTGATTTGGAAGAGATGCAAATTATGGGATTTTACAATATTCCCGCAATTCAACTGGAACCGCAAGAATCTACTGAATTGGGTATTGCAAATCCACGTCCTACATCGGTAGTCACAGTGAATTTCAACTTTGATACAAGTAAGTTAGTTGAAAAGATAAATGCAGGCAACAACACTATCTATGTTCAAGCAGCCATGATCAAAGCGTCGGACTTTGAAAATAATGACTTTGACAATATGATTTTATCTGAAATGGACACGCTACAATTTGTAAAAGAGTGTCCAACTAATGTCCGAGTTTATAAAGCTGATAATAATGGCTATGTAACTTCTTCTGGTTCTAAAACTAGCACTGGTGAGCGTCCCCCTTCCTCTAACATTTCTCAAGGGAAGTGATTAGTTAGGTCTTAATTGTTATTATTTTGGTAGTTTTGTATAAGATGGTGATTCGACATCTTATTTCAGAACTACCACGATTTTCAGAGTACAAGTATTTAGTGTTTTTTAATTTAGGAAAGAACTCAGTATGATCACTTCTAATCATGGACGTACTATTTCAATACGTGAAACAACGCCAGACGATGCTTCAGTATTGCAACAAGCTTACTCAAATCAAACATTCATTCGTTTGTACCGTTCTAATCACATATTACAGTCAGAAGAAAAACTGCACAAAATATTAGTTGAAAGAGCCAAATACTCACCTGAAGAACAAAGCTATATTGAGTTTTTGATAGTACATTACCAACACGGCCCCATTGGAATTGCTGCTTTAGCAGATTACTCTGAACTACATCATCGGGCGGAATATTTAATAGGTATTTTTGATGAAAAACATCGCTGTGGTCAGAATGCTTTAGAAGCAAGTTTACTTACATTTGATTTAGCCTTCAATGTTTATAATATTAATAAGCTTTATACTTATGTCTATGAATACAATGATTTTGCTGAAAAAAATACTGTTAACCTTGGTTTTACAAAAGAAGGGATGTTAAAAAATCACCATTACCTTATTCATGACAAACGATTTGTTTCTCTAAATATGAATGGTCTTGTGGTTGATGATTTTCGTAAAAGTAAAAGACTCTGTAGGTTATCTCTAAAAGTTTTGGGTAGAAATATTACCCATCCTTATAAAGAAGTCAAAGCAATTCCCATGAAAAATGAGCTAATGACTAAACAAACAGTTGCAGAATTAACTAAAAAAATGCGTACTATGTAAGGCTTTGTTATATTTCCGCTCAACAACATAGAAAATTTCACGTTATAATAATCAACGAATACATTGTATGTAAAAATAGTCATCCTTTAAAATTATTGTTTATCTCAACCATTTTTTATCAAAGATGATAGTTTAAGAGCTGCAAGAGGAATAACGTACAGTGGGAGCGGGTCTCATTTTTTATTTTGATACAAGATAAAACTAAATGTATCTACACAAAATATGTATCAAGTTAAGCCTTAGAATTGTTGAGCATTTGATCAACTGAATTCAATTTAGCTTTACGCCGATTAACCGAAGGTTGGTATAAAAATTGTTGTGAAATATTTCTCAAATGTCTTTCAAGGTTACAACCAGTTGCTCATAATTACTTATGCCTTAACTTGTTGTTATAAAATAAATTCGCTATAGTTTATGTTTAACCTTGACATGGCTGTGTGCGATGACTTTCCCTATTAGTGATGTAACTTTACTACTTAAAGCACTGCAATTTTCTGCAGATAAACACCGTTATCAACGTCGTAAAGATGCTGATGCCATCCCATATATTAACCATCCGATTGAAGTCGCCATGACATTATGGGAAATTGGTCAAGTTTACGACATTTCAACGATAGCGGCTGCCTTATTGCATGATACGATTGAAGATACTAACGCAACCTCCGAAGAAATCGCACAATTATTTGGCAATGAAGTACATTCTATTGTATTAGAAGTGACAGATGACAAAAATTTGCCTAAATTAGAGCGTAAACGTTTACAAGTTGTGACTGCTCCTCATAAAACCATTCAGGCTAAACAACTTAAATTAGCGGATAAGGCTTGTAATATTCGCGATATTATGAATTCTCCACCTCAAAGCTGGTCACGCCAACGTTGTCAGGAATATGTGCTTTGGAGTGAACAGGTAGTGGCTGGATTACGCGGTGTAAATAAGTTTTTGGAGGATTATTACGATATTTTACTTGTTCAAGCGAAACAGGCTTTGGATGATTAGAGACTGGTGTGCAAAAGGGCACACCCACAAACATCAATGATCAAGTAAAGATTTTAGTAGCTCTTTTGCACCTTGTGCGATTAAATCATCGGCCAGTTTCCATCCTAAGTGCTTTGCCTCAGAAGAATCACCTTTAACTTCCCCGCGTAAAACTTGCTTACCCTGAAGATCAGCAACTAATCCACGTAAATATAACTGATTGTCTTGGTTAACAACTGCAAATCCACCAATAGGCACTTGACAACTGCCACCTAAACGACCATTCATTGCTCTTTCTGCAATGACACGTTGCTGTGTTATTTCATCATTCAGTGGTGCAATTAATTGTAAGGTTTCATGATCAGCTTTCCGACATTCAATGCCAATCGCGCCTTGGCCAATCGCAGGTAACATCACTTCTGGAGGAATCACATGTCGAATGCGATCTTCCATACCTAAACGTTGCAATCCAGCTGCCGCTAGAATAATTGCATCAAATTCACCACTATCCAACTTACCTAAACGCGTACCTACATTACCGCGTAGAGATTTAATTTGTAAATCAGGACGTGCAATGAGTAATTGGCTTTGACGCCGTAAACTAGAGGTACCCACCACTGCATTTTGAGGTAAATTTTCTAAATGATCATAGTGTGGCGATACGAAGGCATCATAGGGTTCTTCGCGTTGCATAATCACGGCTAAGGTTAAACCATCAGGAAATTCCACAGGCACATCTTTCATAGAATGCACAGCAATATCTGCGTGTTTATCAAGTAAACCTTGTTCTAATTCTTTGACAAATAAACCCTTTCCGCCAATTTTGGCCAAGGGAGTATCTAAAATTTTATCACCCTTGGTGCTCATTTCAACAAGGTCAACTTGTAAGTCAGGATGCTCCTTGCAAAGAGCTGATTTAACATGATTGGCTTGCCATAAAGCAAGTGGGCTTTTGCGGGTTGCAATGCGAATAATTTGTTTTGGCATAGGTCTTTACTTAATAAAATTAAATAATATTTGCAGTAATTAACGAATTATAGTTTATTTTCCAATATATTCCACATGCATTTGTTTATACTTGGGACAAATCATGTCAATTGAATATATGAAAGTGAGAGTAAAACTTGGACAGAATAAAAATTTACGCGGGAGCAGGTTTGTAACCTGTTCCCAAATGTTGTGAACGGGGTTACAAATTCTTGAGTTTTACTGTTTATTTTGAACTGCTGATTAAGTTAATACAATATCAAACTGTTCCTGCGAATAAGAAGATTCTACTTGAAATTTTATCGTTCTACCAATGAATTCCTCTAACTCTGCTACGCTGGTTGACTGTTCATCCAACAATAAATCCACCACCTCTTGAGAAGCAAGCACCAAAAATTGTTGTGCGTCAAATTGTCTAAATTCCCTTAATATTTCTCGAAAAATTTCATAGCAAATTGTCTCAGCCGTTTTAATCGAACCACGTCCATGACAAGTAGGACAAACTTCACATAACACATGTTCCAAACTTTCTCGTGTACGCTTACGGGTCATTTGAACTAATCCCAATTGGGAAACATCACTAATGTGACTTTTGGTATGATCTTTTTCCAGTGATTTCTCTAAAGTTCTCAACACTTGACGTTTATGCTCAGAATTGACCATATCAATAAAGTCAACAATAATAATGCCACCCAAATTACGTAATCGCAGTTGACGAGCAATTGCTTGAGCCGATTCTAAATTGGTTTTAAAAATGGTTTCTTCTAAATTACGCGCACCAACAAATGCACCAGTGTTCACGTCAATAGTTGTCATGGCTTCTGTTTGATCGATGACCAAATATCCACCAGATTTTAGATAAACTTTACGCTCTAACGCTTTATTAATTTCATCTTCTATCCCGTAAAGGTCAAAAATAGGTCGCTCGCCAGGGTAGTATTCAATGCAAGAAGTCACGTTGGGAATGAATTTATTCGCAAAATCAATCACTTTTTTATAAGCCACACGAGAATCAATACGCACTTTTTCAACATTAGTACCCATTAAATCCCTGACAGTGCGTAAGATTAACCACAAATCCTGATAAACCAAAGTACAGGGGGGAATGCCTAATTCTTTATCCTTTATATCCTTCCACAAACGACACAAAAAATCCATGTCTGCGCACAACATTTTGCTACTAGCACCCTCAGCCACAGTACGAATTATAAATCCATAATAACTAGAGTTTTCTACAGATTCAGAAGCCAGTAAATCGGTGGTAAATTCGATATTTGATGCGTAAGCCTTAATAAATAAACCTTTCTCGCTTTGCAATTCTGTTTGAGCTGGCGGTTCAATCATGCCCATTTGTTGTAAAACAGTTTGTTTCAGCCGTTTTCGCTCATCTTCATTATCAATGCGGGTCGAAATACCAATTGTGCCAGGCGAGTAAGGAATAAATACCACATAACGAGAAGGGATAGAGATTTCAGTCGTTAGACGTGCGCCTTTGGTGCCAAGCGGGTCTTTAATCACTTGCACTAATAAAGTTTGGCCTTCATGGACCAATTGATTAACAGCGATTTCTTTATGATTACGACTATTTTCCGACAGGGTATGATTGGTTAATAAACGGGTATTCATAATATCTGAGGCGTGGAGAAAAGCTGCTCTTTCCAATCCAATATCCACAAAAGCAGCCTGCATGCCAGGTAAAACTCTACAGATTTTACCTTTATAAATATTACCTACTAAGCCTCGCTTACTGGTTCTTTCAATAACTACTTCTTGTAAAACGCCATTTTCAACCATTGCCACACGGGTTTCGTGGGGCGTAACGTTGATGAGAATTTCCTCACTCATAAAGATTCTAAATTTGCCTTAAGTAAATCATAATTATAATGAAAACAGGTAATTATCTCTACTATTAGTGCTGATTTTTAATTCGTAATGAGTGACTACTTACTAAAGTAAGTAGTTTTATATAACAGCTACAGTAGAAAACATGGCCTTTAAGACATTCTATTTGGGATTGTGGGAAAGTAACTTTAAGCAAATTTTTAGTACAACTAATCCTTTTAGCACATTAACTTACATATTGACACAAATAACTTAATGCAATGTTTTCAAAGTAGATGGCTGAAAAATAAATCTCCGTTTAGCTGGTGTTAAATGCTCATTAAATTCCTTGGGAAAATTTTGGCTTAACTCAACTATAACTAAGCATCAATATGCTTAATCATATCGTTCAAGACAGTTGAATTACCAGGTTCCATAAATTTTTTCACACCCTTTTGCTTTAAGTAGACAATGGATTCAAACCATTTAACAGGTGAATTAATATGACTAGAAAGATTAGGGACTATGCCATCTAACTTGTGAGGTTTGGTAGTTACATTAGCGATTACAGGAATTTTTGGCACTTTAAACTCAATTTCACTAAGAAATTGTTTAAATTGGCTTGATGCACCATTCATATATGGGCTGTGAAATGCTCCACTAACCTTTAATATTACATATTTTAAAGCATAATTATCGTAAAATATCTCTTCTGCATCTTTTAGAGAGGTAATGGGTCCAGAAATAACTTGTTGAATATGAGTATTATAATTGGCTATAAACAAATCCGTTAAATTATTATCCTTAATAATTGTTTCCGTTTCTTCTGAAGATAAGCCTAATACAGCAGCCATGCCATAGCTATCTTCTGATGCCATTAATTCGCCTCTTTTTTTGACGATTTTTAGCCCCGTTTGAAAATCAAAAACCTCTGCAGCTAACAATGCATTGTATTCACCAAGAGAGTGTCCTGCTAAATAATCAGGAAATTGTCCTGTTTTATCCATTAATTCATGATAAAACATAGTATTTATGGTATACATTACAGGTTGGCTATACTTTGTATTACTTAATTCTTGTTCTGTGCTATTCATGCAAAAGTCACGAATAGAGTAGCCAAGTAATTCATCAGCTTCAGCAACCATATCAGGAAACGAGTCAAATACATCGGCACCCATGCCCTTATGTTGAGCACCTTGTCCAGGAAAAACAATTGCTTTCATAACTTTCTGCTTATATCCTTCTATATCAAGTGACTATTTATTTTTACTATGATGTGACAAAACCACAAATTATAAATCAATATATTATATATTGAAAGCTTGATTTATTCTCCTGATAGTATATTGCTACTGAATTTTTTCTTGTTTCCTCCAAATATTTCATTGCTATTAAGCTTAATATCTAAAAATAAATTTATGGCCTAAGCATCTAAAAATAAAGTTGAAACTTTAAAATTTATTATTATTTTTAATAAAATATAACCTTTTACAATGCAAATTTTCACTGTACATTGAACACGCCATAATTACATATCGTGACTGTTATAACATGAACACAAGTATTTAATTCAACCTTAAATTCTAGTAGATTTAAATTTCAGCGTTTCCTAAAATAAGGAAGAAAAATTCCATACGTAAATCTGAAGTATAGCTAACCTCTACTGACACCTGACGACAACATAGTTAGGACGAAATGAAACAAAAAGTTCAATTGTATTTTTCTTTGCGACTTAGTGTAAACCTTCCCGTTTTTGATTAAACATTAATAACCAATGTTTTACTTTTTTCTGAAACCATTGCCATTCTTGCTCATTCAACTTATAGTCAGAAAAACGAACTTTTTCATGAAAAACAAGCAGTTCTCTTAAATTTTGTTCAAGCAATGGCGATAAATTCATTTTTTGTATCCACTGATTGATAGTTTCCCCTGGTAAACGTGTATAACCTACTTTTTCCAGTTGTGTAACAATATGGTAAAAAGGTGAATTGACAGGTAAAGTTGCTTGCAATTTTCGATTGGCAAAGTGCTGCGGTAAATGAGCTACCCTTTCTTTCAAATATAAACGCCAAGTTAATAATATAATCAGGGGCAATACCAGCCACAATAGCCAGCGATTATTACTTTGTTGTAACTGCCACTGTTGAAACGCATATATCAACCACGATCCTAAATTATAAATAGATTGCCACCACGGTGCTTGATTTGCTTCCAACTTTATCCATCGGCTAGGCGTGGTATCAACATTTTGCCATCGCCCATCAATATAGGCTAATGTCCAAGCGTGAGCATGTCTTTTTCGTACTAAATACACGTCTTCCAAAGGACTGAATTCGGCAGCAGCATAACCGACAGCATAACGGGCTGGAATCCCTATTTCACGTAATAGCAACACGGTGGCTGTTGCAAAATATTCACAATGCCCTTGACGCTGATGTAGCAAAAAATTTTCCAAAGGTAAAAGCTGCTTATCACTAAGCGTTGGTAATTCAAGCGAATAGTAAAATTGTTGTTCAAAAAAGTTTGTTAATTGAGTAATCGTTTCTTGAGGTGTTGCTTGCGATAAATTTAGCTGCTGACTAATTTGTTGCAATACTGCTTTTAAACGCGGTTCATGCGCCAATGATACGTCCTGCTCCATTGGGGGGGAATCAAGCAAATTAGACTGATTAAAATTAACCTGATAATTTAACCACGGGGTACCGTGCTCAATTTTCACAGCCCCGTAGGGATTTGCTTCTAGCTTAACTGCTTGTAAATTTTGAACTTTATTTGCGCCCAATGGTAAAGCCAACATACCTCGTCCTTGTGGCAAATAGCCAGAAATATGTGCAGTTTTAGAGTCTGCTAATGGTGTTTTGGAAGAAAACAGCCAGATTGAGTGAGCAGTAGGTGTTAAGGGGGAAAATTTTGCTGATTTGGCATACCAAGTTTGCTTAAAATAAGCATTATAGCTGGCTTCTCTGAGTAATAATGGTTTTGCTGTTTTTACTCGTAAAACAATGCGTTCTGACTGTTTCAAACGACTAATATTGCCTAAAGCCGTATGTTGTTGGTAAGGATCTCTTGGTTGCCAAAGTAAATTTTCAAACCAGGAAGCAAGCATATCCCCCGCGTAACCATGTAATTGATAAATTGTCTGTTGTAACCAATAGCTTCCCCCAGCAACAAATAATAACAAGCTTATCCACACGCCAAAGGTATAACGCTGAGGTCGAATTTGCCATAGCATCCAACCTATTAATATTATTGCCCCCATAAAAAACCATTTTTGTTGGGTTACGCTGGCAGCCACAAGGCAAATCAGTAAGTAAGGATAGCGAATATCAATATTTTTTTTAAAAGGAAAGTGAGCTTGATCGGTGTGACGCCGTAAAGAAATAAACAAGCTAGTGAGCGGAATTGAATGATGCAGATTATAGGTTTGAATCAATAATAAGGGGAAAAATAACAGAGGTAACCAACTTAATAGGGTAAATAATCCCAGCACAGATTGTTGGTTAAATAAATAAAACGCTGAGCCAACCCAACCAACAGCACTAATATCAGCAACACGATGAATTTCTTGGTCAGATAAATCCCATCGCCAGGTTATCCAAGGTGCAATTTCCAGTAAAATTGCAATGGATATAGCAAAGTACAAAAAATCGACCTGCCATCCCCAAAATAATAGAATACTGCCTGTTAGAAAAGCAGGAGGAGCATTTTCAGATTTCAAAGTTTCATTTGTCATGGTTTTTAAGCTTAAGTTGAATAAAGACTTACACTGGTTCAACCTGTTGATAACAAATACGTAGCATTGAATGTGAATTTATCTTTGCATTATAGTCAGTTATCTTTTTCTTCACCACATGCAGCATTCATCAATCAAGATTCGTTGCTTTGAATTGTATCCAAATTTCAGGTTAAAATATTATTTTTAAGCAGGTTGCAGTATAATTGGGTAAGTTATCAATACGTATTTTTATTACAACAAACTTTGGGAGACATTGCATGATCAAACCACATGGGTCAGATGAGTTAAACCCTCTTTATATCTACGATCAAAAGCAACATGCTGAATTAATGGTTGAGGCAGAGGGTTTACCTTCAATTCTCATTAGTTCAGCCGCAGCAGGCAATGCAGTGATGTTAGGCGGTGGTTACTTTAATCCGCTCACAGGCTACATGAATGTCGCAGATGCAATGAGTGTGGCTGAAAAAATGCACACCACCAGTGGTTTATTTTGGCCTACCCCAGTAGTTAACTTGGTAGCAGACGTCTCCGCAATTCAAGGGGCTAAACGTATTGCCCTGCGTGATCCTAATGTAGAAGGTAATCCTGTTTTAGCCATTCAAGATGTTGAGGCAATTGAAGAATTTACTGATGCTCAACTCAACACTATTTCAGAAAAAGTCTACGGCACAACCGATAAAGAACATGTTGGCGTAAGTGAATTTACTTCTGCGGGTAAGTATGTAATTTCAGGCCCAATTCAAGTACTTAACTTTAGTTACTTTACGGTTGAATTCCCTGATACCTTCAGGACTGCTGTTGAAATTCGTAATGAAATCAAGGAACATGGTTGGAATACTGTCGTTGCTTTCCAAACCCGTAATCCTATGCACCGCGCACATGAAGAACTATGCAAAATGGCCAGAGATGCCGTTAATGCAGATGGTGTTCTCATCCACATGTTGTTAGGTAAATTAAAACCAGGAGATATTCCTGCCCCCGTACGTGATGCTTCGATCCGCAAAATGGTTGAATTGTATTTCCCACCGAATACTGTAATGGTGACAGGTTACGGTTTTGATATGCTATATGCAGGCCCGCGTGAAGCAGTATTACACGCAGTTTTTCGTCAAAACACAGGGTGTACTCACTTCATCATCGGTCGTGACCACGCGGGTGTTGGTGATTATTATGGTGCATTTGAAGCCCAAGAAATCTTTGATACACATGTACCTAAAGATGCTTTAGAGATTGAAATTTTCCGGGCTGATCACACTGCTTACTCCAAAAAATTGAATAAAGTTGTGATGATGAGAGATGTACCCGATCACACCAAAGAAGATTTTATCTTACTTTCTGGCACCAAAGTACGCGAAATGTTATCTGAAGGCAAAGCGCCACCTCCTGAGTTTTCACGTCCTGAAGTCGCTAAAATTCTAATGGAATACTATCAAAGTAAAGCTTAATTGTAGGATTATGCTGAGTTACATCTTGTGAACTTGGTGACTTTTATCTTTGTCTAAAATTCCCCTTTTTTCTGTTTAGAATTTAGGGGATTTTTTTCTTAAATGAAGACTTACAACAAACAATTTTTTTAAGCTTAGGAGTGTAGGTTAAAAATTGCTACCAAAGTACCCCAGACTTTCTTACTTTTTATCATCCCCAGAATTTTGATGGCCTAAAGCTTTTTCAAATTCATCTAAGGAAGATTTTTCTGAACTTGTATTTGCGCTATTATTTTGCTCTTCTTCTCTTTCTCTAGCTGCTTTTTTCTCAACGACCATTTTGGAGAATAATAAACCGATTTCAAATAATATCCAAATTGGGATAGCAAGAAATGTTTGGGAAATGGCATCAGGAGGCGTCATTAACATACCAACAACAAACGCTCCAACAATTATGTAAGGTCGTTTTTCTGCTAATGATTCAGGCGTAGTCATTTCCATGGCAACCAAGATGACAGTAACAACAGGCACTTGAAAAGCAATGCCAAATGCAAAAAACATTTTCAGCACAAAATCTAAATAGCGGCTAATGTCTGTCATCATGGAGACACCTTCAGGCGTCATAACCACCATGAAATTGAAAACAAGGGGAAAAACAATATAGTACGCAAACATCATTCCTAGATAAAATAACAAGGTACTGGAAAAAAGGAGAGGTAAAATAAGCTTTTTTTCGTGTTGATACAAAGCGGGTGCTACAAATCCCCAAAGATGATAAAAAGAGTAGGGAATGGTTAAAAAAGCAGCTAAAATTAAAGTTAACTTAAAAGGTGTAAAAAAAGGTGCTATGACATCAATCGCAATCATTTGTGCCCCTTCTGGCAAAAAACGCATTAAAGGTTCCGCCAAAAGATGGAATAAATCACTGGCAAAGGGGCTTAAAGGAAGGAAAACAATAATAATTGCCAGCACAACTTTCAGTAATCGATCGCGCAATTCCAATAAATGTTTCACAAATGGCATTTCTTTGCCACTG
This sequence comes from Thiotrichaceae bacterium, assembly GCA_016745055.1. Classification (GTDB taxonomy): domain Bacteria; phylum Pseudomonadota; class Gammaproteobacteria; order Beggiatoales; family Beggiatoaceae; genus JADGDF01. The sequence continues at coordinate 44,190 of JADGDF010000005.1, forward strand.
GGATTGGGTGTTGTTGCCATAAATACTATTTAAAAGAAATTTCTGTCGGTGTGGGTGGTGGAGGTATCGTTTCTTTATCCGCCGTAGTTTCGTTTGGTGGTAAAGTGGTAGAAGAACGTACTGTTTGGTTGATGTCGCTCACACTGCCTTTGGCTTCTTCTACAAATTGATGGATTTCATCTCGCTCGTTTTTTAACAAAGATTCTTGCAATTCTTGTAAACGCAATTCTTTGTCAATGTCTTGCTTAACAGAAGACACCATTCGTTGGACACGACCAACCCACATTCCTGCTGTGCGAGCCATTTTAGGTAATTTTTCAGGTCCGACAACTAGTAAAGCAATGACGCCAATTAAGCAAATTTCCCAAAAACCAATGTCAAACATAGTTAATTAGGCTTTATTATTAGAAGTAGTGGTTTTCGCAGTCACTTCACCTTCAATGACTTTGTTTTCATTAGGAATTTTACTTTGTTCCGCTGTTTGAGTAGTCTCTTCTTCTTCTTTTTTAGCCTCACCTTCATCTTTCATAGATTGACGGAAGTTTTTGATGGAAGCGCCCAAGTCTCCTCCAATATTTTTCAATTTTTTGGTGCCGAACAATAAAATAACGATGACCAAAACAATTAACAATTGCCACACACTGATGCCCATACTAACTCCTTAATTAATTTTTACGATTTGCTTTTTCTTCAAGACCTGATAATCCAAAACGACGATCCAATTCATTTAAAACATCTTCAGCAGTTAAACCCTGATTAATCAGTAATACTAGTGAATGAAACCATAAATCAGCCGTTTCATAAATGAGCTGATGTGAATCTCCACCTTTTGCTGCAATAATGGTTTCTGTGGCCTCTTCCCCAACTTTTTTTAAAATTTTATCTAACCCTTTTGCATACAAATTTGCCACATAAGATGTTTCAGGATCGGCATTTTTACGCTGTTCTAAAATCTGAGTTAAGCGGTGTAGTATATCATCACTCACAATTGTTTTAACCACTTTTATAAAGTTGGGTCTATTTTAACAGTTCATATACAAACTCGCTATGTTCAAAAAAGCAATAAACAATGATATTTTCCCATCTAAAATTAGGAGTTTTTCCTAATAGTAGACCATATAGGATTTAGTTTAGGCCATTGGTCAATTAGTTGTTGTTTTTTTATACGATATTAGCTAAATTTTAAACATGCATTGAATAAATGCTAATATTTTTTAAGCTTATTTCTTACACTTTTAGAGGGTTGTTCAACATGAAAAAAAGTCTGCTGTCAATGGCTATTAGTTTAGCTTTACTCAGTAGCAGCGTTATCTCCTCTGGAGAAGCGTTTGCAGCTGATCCTCCCCCACCTCCTAATGGTATGAATCCTCCTGGCGGTATGGAAGGTGGTATGAATCCTCCTGGTGGTATGGAAGGTGGCATGAATCCTCCTGGTGGTATGGAAGGTGGCATGAATCCTCCTGGCGGTATGGAAGGTGGCATGAATCCTCCTGGCGGTATGGAAGGTGGCATGAATCCTCCTGGTGGTATGGAAGGTGGCATGAATCCTCCTGGCGGTATGGAAGGTGGTATGAATCCTCCTGGCGGTATGGAAGGTGGTATGAATCCTCCTGATGGTATGGAAGGTGGTATGAATCCTCCTGGTGGTATGGAAGGCGGCATGAATCCTCCTGATGGTATGGAAGGCGGCATGAATTCTCCTGATGGTATGGAAGGCGGCATGAATCCTCCTGATGGCATGGAAGGCGGCATGAATCCTCCTGGTGGCATAGAAGGCGGCATGAATCCTCCTGGTGGCATGGAAGGCGGCATGAATCCTCCTGGTGGCATGGAAGGCGGCATGAATCCTCCTGATGGCATGGAAGGCGGCATGAATCCTCCTGATGGCATGGAAGGCGGCATGAATCCTCCTGATGGCATGGAAGGCGGCATGAATCCTCCTGACGGTATGGAAGGTGGCATGAATCCTCCTAGTGGTATGGAAGGTGGCATGAATCCTCCTGATGGTATGGAAGGCGGCATGAATCCTCCTAGTGGCATGGAAGGCGAACATGGTGGTCCTAAGCCCAGACCGATGAAACCAGGTAAACGTTTGGAAGAAGTGGGTATTGATCCGCGTGAAATGAGCGAAAATGATATCAGTAAAATGCCTCCAGAATATGCTGAAAGATTTGATGGTGATGACATTAAGATGATGTCTCCAGAAGCAGTTAAAGGCTTCAAGGGAGAACACACAAAAAAAATGCCACCTAAAGCCATGCGAGAGTTTGGTCCAGAACATGCACCCCATATGGACAAAGATGCTATTAAAGGGTTTGGGCAAAATATAGGTGAATTACGTGGTGATTTTCTGCAAAATTTGGATAATGACCAAATTGGTGGATTAGGTGAAATTTCTGATGAAGAAGTTAAACAAATGTCAGAAAGAGATAAAGCTAAAATCCTTGCGAATGTTGATCCTGACAAACATCCTGAAATTATTGCTATTTTCGCACCACCAGGTTGGGAAATTGGCCAAGGTAATAATACAGGTAAACGTCCTCCTTTAACTCCCATGATGTTACCGGGTAAAACAGGCGAAAAAGTGGATGGCTTGAAAATGCCTGAAATGCCTGATATGAAAAAAGGGTTTGGTTTAGGCGGTAAACCTGAAGAAGGTTGTAAAGAAGCTTGTGATGCTGAATCAGGTATGAATAAAGTACTTGGTCCATTTAAAGCTAAACAAAAAGATGATGGTATTTTAGATGTGCAAGGACCTGAAGGCGAACAATTTGGTTTTGTACCCGATCCTGAAAATATGCGGCAAGCACCTGATGGTACGCCACCTGGTGTTAACCAAAATGAAGAAGGTCAGTATGTTATTATTACTGAAGATGGCAAAGAAATACCTGTTGATCCCGCACCAATTGATCCTGAAGGTGTTTTAAATGCAATCAATGACGGCGCTACTGATGAAGGTGGCCGTGTAGAAATGCAAGAACGCGGTTCAATGCGTATGGAATTGCCTCCTGGGCAAGATAAAAAACGCCGTACTGTGAACTGTGTATTTGATTTTCCTGTCTTTGATGCACCACCAGACATGAAACCTGGTTTGCATATTGATGATGGTGAAAATGAAGGCACAATGGTGTATGAAGATGGTAAAGCGCAACGCGTGAAACCCATGATTCAAAAACCAGATACCTTCAAAGACACCGCTAAGAAATTCCCAGGCGTCAAAGACCCTAAAGTCAGACCCGATGGTAGAATTGAAGTCACTTACCAAGATGAAGGGATGCCAAAACCGTTAATTATTATTTTAAGACCTGGTTTTGATGTACAACCTCCTCCCGATGATCAAGTGGGTCAACCTTTTGAACCTGGGATTGAACCATCAGAAAATGATGGAGAACTCATCTTTACAGATGATGAAGGTAATCAACAACCAGTGGTCATTGAAGGCATTGAAGACATTCCACCACCTCCACCTGTAAATGGAAACCCTGGTGAAAATCCTACACCACCAGAACCTCCAGCAGGGGAAAATACTTTACCAGACGAAATTCTAGATGAAGGTAATATTGAGGAGCCACCGCCACCACCTCCAGAACCTATTGTAGATGATTCTGTTTAATACTTAAAAGTAACTAAATTTTTGCCAGCAAAACCCATTTTCTACATAATAGAAGATGGGTTTTCTATTTCTTCATGTAGGATCTTGACAAAATATAGATTTCGTGATTAAATTAACGTTTTACATGAGGTCGGATAGCTCAGTTGGTAGAGCAAGGGACTGAAAATCCCTGTGTCGGTGGTTCGATTCCACCTCCGACCAAAGACGCTTTAGTTAATATCAATGAAATATTATTCTGTTCATATTTTTTTCTTACTTATTTTTACTTCCCCATTATTCTACTTGTTTTTTGTATCAAACAATAATTCCCATGCCATTGCAGCAGTTCAAGCACTGATGATTATGTATGGTGCAATATGGTTTTTCTACGCTACAACGACTAGTGTTATTTTTCATGTTTTTAGTATAAAAACTTCAACTGTTGCAATTATTCATTCAATCACATTAGTTGTTATTAGCAGTACTGCTTTATGGTTTTTATATGGGACAACGTCTTAATTTGTAAATTCCAACATCTTTCCAAAAAACGATTATCTTTCATGATTACTCTGCTGTCAGTTACTTTACCTAAGTAGTAGCTTTCTCTCCTATTTGACTTCTGTTATTCATCTCGCATAATTTATAGACATTAGTGGGAAAAAATTTGGTGGTTCGTACCAAATTAATTGCCTATAAAAATAAAAAGCGTATCATAATTACACAATTTTCAGCCTAAAATTAAACTATTTTCAATATGCATATCCAACGTATTCAAGTACCCAATTTCCGTGTTTTACAGAATGTGGACATTACTTTTGAAAAAGAGTTTATGCCCCGTATTTTTCCATTGGGTAGTGAGAATGGTGGTGGTAAAAGTACATTATTGCAGTTAGTTTTTATTTTATTGCATTGTTCTGCCCACGAGAATAGAAAGGAGTATATTCAGAATTTGTTGGAAGATTTTGATGTACCAGAGGGTGAAACGACTAGGGAATTAGCTAAATTTGAGATTTGGGATGGGGAAAAGACAGTTGAATTGGCATTTTCAGTTTGTAATGATGATTTTCTCAATGATTTATCTAAAGTTTATAATGAAGAATTCTCATTCGTAGACCTTGCGATAGTTAGTTTATCGAAAAAATTTGAATATATTAAAAATAATCAAGAAATGGTTGATGTAGATCCGTCAATGCGAAAGCGATTTATGGCTGCAAAAAGAATATTAGAATATTTACAAAATTATGGCTTATTGTTCATTACCTATTATAGTGATAGTCTAAGTGAATATAACATTTTAGTCTGTTCAACCAGCAATCACAATAAAAAAGAGGACTCAGACATAGAAAGTATGTTGCTTGAGATTTCTTCCCAAGTTCATTTGGCAGCACCTTCTTCTCATGTTTACTTGTTTTTCACACAAAAAAATAGGCAAGCTTTATTTGTGCAAAATGCTTGGAATGAGTATATTAATCAGTTGTTGAAGGCAAAAGAGAAATTACCCAATTTTTTTATTCATAATTTTTTATTAGTTGATGCACTTTTAAAAACTTTTCAATATGCTAGAGACAAAGACTTTAAGCAAGCTATTGAAACAAATAATTATGGAAATTATTATATTAATGTACTAAAAGATTTAAGTTATCTTTTAGGTAATAAAAAAATAACACCCAGCCCTGAATTGGACAGAATTATTGTCAAGCAAGAAACACCTCAAGGAGAGATGGAGTTAGGCCCAGAAGATTTGAGTCATGGTGAAATCAAAAAACTCAGTATTTATGTTTGGTTGAAATATATTATCGGTGAAAATGCTATTGTACTCGTCGATGAAATAGAAAATACCTTACATCCTGATTGGCAATATCAAATGGTAGATAATTTAAAAGAGTGGGGGCCAAATAATCAATATATTTTAGCAACGCATTCCTACGATGTTTGCCAAGCCTTAACACCAGCCCATGTCAAAGAGTTAGAACCAAAATTACTCAAAAATAATCCATAAAAATGAGTCTTTCAGAGCAAGAGCTAACAATCCATTGCCAAAGAATTTTAGAGCAATCCCGAATCAGAAATAAGATTGTTTTACTGTGCGAAGGACAAATTCAACACTTCAAAACGCAACACTTTTCCCCTCACAGTTACAAACAATTAGATCAATTACCTGATTGCAATTTTTATAAAGCCTGTATTCCACGAGAGTATTCTCCCAATTTTTTTCAATGTTTCACTTGTGGCAGTAGAAAAACGGTATTACAAGCTTACTCTAAGTTACAAGAACTACATGCCCAGAATCCTCAAAAATCTTGGTTAAATCCAGATAAATTGTTTGCTCTGGTTGATTTGGATATTCAAATAGAAAAAATTGATAATTACCTATTTTCAAACACTGAAGAAATTTTTTACGACTTATATCAGGAAAATAAATTCAACGTAAGAAACTCATCTAGCCACCGCATTTTCGTGACAGGACTAATTCATAAAGAAGCTTACTTTTTTATTCCAGAACTCCAGGAAATATTTGATAATTGTGTACACCAGCCAACATTTGAAAATAATCCACTAAATCTCCAAAATATTTACCAAAAAATGGTTGAAACATTAGAAGAAGATAAAGATTTAAAAAATAGTTTTCAAAAAATGGCTGAAAGGATAGCCTATTGTGAGTTACTGGATAGCAACTCAATTGAAACACTACAAGAAACCATTTTAGATAATTTGGGAAATTCTCAAGTTATTAATGCTTTGTTAACTATCGCAAAATCTAAATTTTACTGGGAAAAACACATCCAGTTTTCAGAGTATGATAACGACAGTATCACTAGAGAAATATTTCGTGAACAATTATTATTTAAAGTTGCAGAATTTTACAAAAATCAGTCAGAAGAAAGTACTTTACATATTCCAGCGTTAATTCGCACGTTACATCAACTGTCTTTCACAACCCAATCTACCGTTTAAACACCGAGCGATGTGAATGCAATCTCATTCTTTTCAAAGCACTTACCCATAATATAATGATGTAAGGAATAAATAATAAAAATAACCATTCATTTTCTGCCATCAAAATGAAATCATATAGGCCATGTAAAATAATAGGGATGCAAAGTGCTAGAAATAAATATCTGATACGGTGTTTGGGTTCAAATTTGGCTAGTCCCAAATAATACCCCATAGCAACACCAAATAAGGCATGAGCAGGCACTGCCGTTATGGCACGTAGCATACCGACGACCATGCCACCATTATTTGAATGGAAAACGTAAAGTACATTTTCGACGGCAGCAAAGCCAAGCGAGATAAAAACAGCGTAAATTATCCCGTCAAATAATTCATTAAAATGTTTATTCTTCCAAAAATAGAAAAATGCTATATATTTGAAGGTTTCCTCTGTCAATGCTGCCACAATAAAGGCAACATAGGCAGCACTGGCTAATACTGCCAAGTCTCCAGTAAATAATTTACCAAACTTCATTTCCCAATATTTGCCCAGCCAAATTTCAACATAAATAACGGGAATAACGATCAATGCCCCTAATAACAACGCAATGATCAACAGGCCAATGGGTTCTTTTTCGTACTTATCATGCCAATAGACATAAAGGGCAAGAATTAAAATAGGCGCAAATGTAATAAAAAGTAGCAATTCCATTGTATTTACCGCAAATGATGATAAGTTATTTGCTTGTTAACTAAAGTTTTCTCGCAACAGAAATTCGTTCGTAAACTTCAATTTGGTCACCCGCTTTTATATCATTGTAATTTTTGACGCCAATACCACACTCTGTTCCAGATTTGACTTCATTCACATCATCTTTAAAGCGGCGTAATGAATCCAGTTCCCCTTCAAAAATAACGACATTATCTCTTAGAACACGGATAGGACTACTGCGTTTGATTGTGCCATCGACGACTAAACAACCGGCAACTGAACCAAACTTCGGTGAACGGAACACATCTCTGACTTCAGCTAACCCAATGATTTCTTCTCTAATTTCAGGGCTTAACATACCACTAATGGCTTTTTTCACCTCATCAATGGCTTCATAAATCACACTGTAATAGTGTAAGTCGACCTCTTCTTCTTTAATAACTCGTTTTGCAGCCAAGTCAGCCCGCACATTAAAACCAATGATAATTGCGGCTGAGGCAACAGCTAAGTTTACGTCAGATTCGGTAATACCACCAACGCCACTGGCAACAATATTCACCCGCACTTCATCTGTTGATAATTTAACTAACGAGTCATAGAGGGCTTCAGCAGAGCCATTTACATCTGCTTTTAATACAATATTCAGATTGCTGACTTCTCCAGTATGCATTTGGGAGAATAAGTTTTCAAGTTTTGCAGCATGTTGTCTTGCGAGTTTGACTTCGCGATATTTACCTTGGCGGAATAAAGCAACTTCTCTGGCTTTTCTTTCATCAGAGACAACAATCACTTCATCCCCAGCGCTTGGCGTACCAGATAAGCCCAATGCTTCAACAGGAATGGAAGGACCTGCACTCATTGTTTGCTTGCCATTTTCATCTAACATAGCACGTACGCGACCAAATTCTTGGCCAGCCAGCAAAATATCGCCTTTACGCAAGGTACCACTTTGGACTAATAAGGTCACCACGGCGCCACGGCCTTTATCAAGCCGAGATTCAATCACAATGCCTCTCGCCATGCCTTCTACCACTGTCTTTAATTCAAGCACTTCTGCTTGTAATAAAATGGTTTCTAACAGCGCGTCAATACCTTCACCTGTTTTAGCTGAGACACTAGCAAACATGTGTTCTCCACCCCACTCTTCTGGGACAACTTCATATTGTGTTAGCTCTTGTTTAACACGATCAGGATCAGCATCTGGTTTATCAATTTTATTAATTGCAATAATTAATGGTACACCTGCAGCCTTAGCATGTTGAATAGCCTCAATGGTTTGGGGCATCACACCATCATCAGCAGCAACCACTAAAATAACAATATCAGTGACTTTTGCACCACGCGCCCGCATTGCTGTAAATGCAGCATGACCAGGCGTATCTAAGAAGGTAACCATACCTCTGGGCGTTTCTACGTGATAAGCCCCGATATGTTGAGTAATCCCACCCGCTTCTCCAGCCGCTACTTTGGTAACTCTAATATGATCAAGCAGCGAAGTTTTACCATGATCAACGTGACCCATAATCGTGACAACAGGCGCACGGGAGACTAATTCACCATGCTGTTGCATGGCTTGCATCACTTCGTCTTCAATAGCATTTTCTTTAAGCAGTTTAGGCACATGGCCCATTTCTTCAACCACAATAGTGGCTGTTTCTTGATCAAGAATTTGATTAATTGTGGCCATTGAACCCATTGTCATCATAGCTTTGATAACTTCAGTTGCTTTAATGGACATCTTTTGTGCCAATTCAGCAACTGTCAAGGTTTCTGGTAACATTACTTCATGAACAATGGGAGCCGTCGGTTTTATAAAGCCATGCTGTGGCTCTGACGCTTTTGTCCGTTTTTTACGTTTACGTTGTTTAGGCGCATTGTCAGTTTCAGCCGCTTGGAGTTCTTGACGCCCATACTTTTCAGACTTATTTTCTTTAAGTTTTTTAGTCTTACTTTCTTTAACAGGTGCTTTAGGTGCAACTTTTAGCGCGGGTTTCTTTTTAGGCTTCACATCTTTGGCAGGTGGTTTACCCGCTGCAGTTTTTTCTGAAGTACCAGCCTCTTTACTCTTTGTTTGAGTTTGAGGAGGCCGGCTACTTCTATTTACCGTTGTTGTGCCAGAAGTTCTTCGCCTATTGTCTTGCGAAGGTTGCCTAGTTGTTGAACGAGGTGAACTTTCGCTTTTAGTTGATTTTTGATCTTTTGGTGTATGCGCCGAAGAAGAAGTTGTTGTAGCCGCTGATTCTGTTAACCTGGTAGCTTCAGCAGGTTGAACAATTTCTGTCGCTTTCTCTGCATTAACTGGTTTCTTTGAAGGATTAGAAGGATTTTTCAAAGCTTCTTCTTGACGTTTAATTTCTGCTTCAACTTCAAAATGAGCAGCTTCTAGCCTTTCTTTTTCAGCTTTTAGCCTCTGCTGTTCGACTTCATTAATAACTGCCCGCTTAACATAGGTACGTTTTTTTCTAACTTCAACAGTAACGGTTTTTGCACGTCCTTGAGTGCTTGCGACCTTTATTTCACTATGCGTTTTACGTTTTAAAGTGATTTTCTTGGGTTCGGAGGAAGTCGAAACTTCTGTATCTTTGCCATGAATATGCCGGAGATGATTTAAGAGTTGTAGTTTCTCTTTATCATTAATATTATCTTCCGCCGCTTTTTTTGCTAGCCCAGATTCACCCAACTGCGTCAACAAACGTTCTACAGGAATGCCTACTACATCTGCAAATTGCTTTACCGTCACTTCTGCCATATTAACTTCTCAAATTACCTGTTTAAGCGTTCAACACTTCAGCATGTTGACTCGACCAAATATGTCATAAAATAAATAAAAACAATTTCATTGCACAGTCGTGCAAATTTTTTTATTTTATCACACCTACAAAATTAGATATAAAAAACTGACATTAAGAAGCTTGTTTTTCCTCTTCAAACCAAGGCGCTCTGGCTGCCATAATTAACTGGCTGGCTTTTTCATTGTCAATGCCTTCAATTTCCATTAATTCATCTGTTGATTGCTCAGCCAAATCATTCATAGTGACAATGCCCCGTCCTGCCAATATACGAGCAAATGCTTCTGTCATGCCTTCCATATTAAGCAAATCTTCAGAAGGTGTTGTATCGTCCAAGAGCTCCTCGTTTGCAATCGCGCGCGTTAATAAAGCATCTTTAGCACGCCCACGGAGTTCTTCAACTGTATCTTCATCCAAATCATCAATTTCCAACATCTCATTGAGCGGCACATAGGCAATTTCTTCTAAGGTTGAAAAACCTTCATCGACTAAAAGTGCTGCAACATCCTCATCAATAGTCAGTTGGGAAATAAATAAGTTTTTGAGCGTTGATTCTTCTGCATTATGTTTTTCTTCTGCTTGTGATTCAGTCATCACGTTCAAAGTCCAACCTGTCAGCTGGCTAGCAAGACGTACATTTTGTCCACCTCTGCCAATAGCTTGGGACAATTGGTCTTCTTTAACCGCTACATCCATACTGTGTGCTTCTTCATCTAAAATAATAGAAATCACTTCAGCAGGTGACATTGCATTAATGACATATTGTGCAGGATTATCATCCCACTCAATAATATCAACCCGTTCACCAGCAAGTTCATTTGATACGGCTTGAACTCTTGAGCCTCGCATGCCAACACAGGCACCTACTGCATCAATTCTTGGGTCTTGCGCGCTCACCGCAATTTTTGCGCGCGATCCTGGATCGCGAGCAGCACTAAGAATTTCAATCAGTCCTTCACCAATTTCGGGCACTTCTAATGTAAATAATGATATAAGCAGCTCTGGTGCAGCACGACTTAGAAAAATTTGAGGGCCTCTTGCTTCAGGCCGGACAAGTTTTAAGTAGCCTCTTAAACGATCTCCTACTCGTACAGGCTCTTTAGGGATCATTTCTTCACGAGAAATAAATGCTTCCGCATTATTGCCTAAATCTAAAGTGATATTACCGCGTTCCATGCGTTTCACAACACCATTAACAAGCTCACCTTGTCTGTCTAAAAAGGCATCAACAACTTTGGCTCTTTCAGCCTCACGAATTTTTTGAACAATGACTTGTTTAGCGGTTTGTGCGCCAATACGATCAAAACCAACGGACTCAATTATTTCTTCAATAAAGCCTTCTAACTCAACGCTTGGCTGTTTTTCTCTGGCTTCTTCTAAAGTCAACTGCCTTTCAGGGGAAATTACTTTATCAACAACTTCCCAGCGACGAAAAGTGGTATAATCGCCCGTATATTCATCAATGGCAACTCGCACATCAATATTATTGGCATGTCGTTTTTTAGTTGCACTTGCCAATGCACATTCTAGGGCATCAAAAATAATCCACTTATCAACCCCTTTTTCGTTAGACACCATGTCCACGACTAAGAGAATCTCTTTATTCATAGCCGTTGCCTTTACCAATCAATGATTCTTATTTTAAAAGGGGTATTTTTATTCGTATATAATATGTGCTTTTTCGACTTGTTCATAAAGGAAATGGTAGGTTTTGTCTTCAACTACAAGCACTAGGTTATGATCTTCTACAGCTTGTAACAAGCCTTTAAAATTGCGTCGATTGTCTTCTAATGGCTGTGACAATCGAACATATATTTTGTGACCAATATAGCGTTGGAAATGTGCTAAGGTAAATAAAGGTCTTTCTACGCCAGGGGAAGATACTTCTAAAGTATATTGTCCAGTAATAGGGTTTTCAACATCTAATAGGCCATTTATTTGGTGACTCACTTTTTCACAATCATGTATAACAATGCCATCGGGGCTATCAATGTAAACACGTATAAGTAACCCACGTTTACCTAGTGATAAGCGCTCCACAGCGACTAACTCATAGCCTAGAACAGAAATAATTGGCATAAACAATGATTGTAAATGATTATCTAACAAAATAACCTGGTCCTGATGTTTATTAATTCAATACCTTTACCCCAAATAAAAAATGGGCTTGAAGCCCACTTTATAAAAAGTCATCCAAACTACATTAACAATTAGATTTATGAACAAAGTTCAGAATCAAGTAACTGGATGCCATTTTGCTAACTAAACTAATAGCGTAGTATAGAGTAGATTGTAAATATTCGCAATACCGCAATTTATTTTAAGGTGTTGGAAGTTTGGAGCTAACCATCTAAATCCAGTTTTTACTTGTGAATTATGTTATTGAATTCTACAATACGAGAATCTTATGCTAAATGACATTACATTATTTTCTGCTTTTTTAACCGGATTAATGGGTTCTGTGCATTGTATTGGCATGTGTGGTGGTATCGTTACTGCTTTAAGTATGGGGGTAATGCAACAACAAAGTTTCATGCAGCGCTTACCTTACTTACTTGCTTATAACATTGGGCGCATCAGCAGTTATATCATTGCAGGCGCTATCTTAGGCTTTATTGGTGCTCAAATTACACAATTATCTTCAACACCTGTACTTATTCACTTATGGGTTTCTGGTATTTTTATGCTGTTACTAGGGTTTTATATTAGTGGTTGGTGGAAACTATTAATTATCTTAGAAAAAGCAGGTGCGCTTTTCTGGCAAAAAATATCTCCTTTAGGAAAAAAATTACTTCCCATAAAGACTCCCTTGCAAGCTTTAGCTGTAGGTGTACTTTGGGGATGGTTACCCTGTGGCTTAGTTTATACTGCGCTTGCTTTTGCATTAGTTTCAGGAGGTACATGGCAAGGCGCCGCTATTATGTTTGCTTTTGCTATTGGCACATTACCCATGTTGCTTGCAATGGGCACAACTGCACACTGGTTGGTGCAATTTAGTCGTCATAGGCTAGTGCGCCACATTATAGGATTATTACTTATGGGATTTGGCATCTATACTTTATTAAGTTCAAGTGAACATGTATGCCACGCATTTTATGGTTCGGATATGTGTTATAACTAAAATTGCCGAAAGGGACGAAGAAATTTTAAATAATACCAACAACATTATAGAAGGATTGTAGAGACAATTATTTTGGACTAGTATACAGAAAAAATTGGGAATTACTTGTTAAGTTTATAAAAATTATGAATAAATTATTTAAAAATTGTAATCGATTAACTCTTGTTTCTGTAACAACTCTACTCTCTATTATTTTAACATTATTGGTCATTATTATTGGTTATAAATTGATGGGCGTAAAAATACGCCAAGCAGAAATTATCATTGGGATTTGCGCGCCATTATTAGTTGCCCCAATGGTTACTTGGTATCTTTACGGTCTAATAAAAAAACTAGATGCACTTGAGCAAAGACTAAGGTTGAGAATAACAAGGGAAAAAGAAGATGTGTACTCGGCTACAATTCATGGAACCCAACATGTTGTGAATAACCTACTAAATGGGCTTACGCTTGTTGATATGGAACTGGAAAATCATCCCAGTTTTAATAAAAAAATATTAGATATGTTTCATGAAATGTTGTCCGAGTCCAAAAAATTAATAGAGGACTTATCTTCAGTCAAGCTGATTAATGCTAAAGAGATAAAAGAATCTGTGGCTCCAAAATCTGTAGTTCCAGGAAGAGACGATAGTTCATAAACAAATGTCTTTTATGAACAACTTGAGTGGGAAACAAGTAGCCATTTCATGTAGTAGATGTCGTTCGTTCAGTTAGTGCAAAAACTAAAAGGTGAATCCTCATTTAGAGTTTTGCCAAATAAGATAATATGAAAAAAGCTAAGTAATTAGCTAATGCTTAACTTAAATCTTAACTTTGAGAAGGAAGGCGCAAGAATTAAGCCACTACTCAAGCCACATTAAACTAATTTTTTCCTCATTTTGAGATTTTTATAGATAATGCTTCGTTACTTAAGGTTACTGTACATTTTAACTAGGTTAAGCTAAAAGAAACATGATATATTTTAAAAAGCAAAAGAAGTTTTCAATGTCTTATTACACTTTTTGTCATTAAATTCACAATGCCCCGAATTCTACATATAGGCAAGTATTTTTCTCCCTTTGCGGGAGGCATTGAAAACTTTTTAGCTGACTTAATTTCAGTACAAAACAACCACCAAATTTCTGCTTTGGTTCATGATCATCAATTTAACATTTCCCATACTTTTGCTTCAATATTGGCTGAACCTTGGCAAAATCAAATAATTTACCGTGCACCCAGTTATGGCAGAGTTTTATATGCGCCAATTTCCCCACATTTTCCTATTTGGTTAAACCATGTATTAGCTCAATTCAATCCCGATTTACTACATATTCATTTACCTAATACCTCAGCTTTCTGGTGTTTATTTTCAACCCAAGCACGTCACATTCCTTGGGTAATTCACTGGCATGCAGATGTTATTTCAACAATGAATAAACGTTTATCTTTGGCTTATCATGTTTATCGTCTATTTGAACAGCGTTTACTTGCCCATGCAAAAGCCATTATTGCAACCTCTCCGCCTTATTTGTCATCAAGTCTTGCTCTGGAAACTTGGCAAAATAAATGCCATGTCATTCCGCTTGGTATATCGCAAAATCGCCTACCAGAAGCAGATAGCTTGCTCAAAAACTGGGCAAATCAGCAGTGGAGTACTTCTAACACAAGAATATTAACCATTGGCCGTCTCACTTATTACAAGGGACATGAAATATTGATTCAAGCAATGACAACCATTAAAAATGCAGAATTAATCATTGTTGGTCAAGGTGAAGAACAAACTCGGTTAGAAAAATTGATTACAGAATTACAATTAGCCAGTAAAGTTAAACTTTATGGACACTGTACGAATGAGCAATTGGTTGGATTATTAGACAGTTGCGATTGTTTTTGTTTACCTTCTCTAGAACGCACAGAAGCCTTTGGTGTAGTTTTAATGGAAGCAATGCGTTATCAAAAACCAATTGTAGCAAGTGCCATTTCAGGTTCAGGGGTTACTTGGGTCGTTAAAGACCAAATTACTGGTTTGCTAACACCACCTGGAGATGTTGATGCGCTTGCACACACTTTGCGAAAGCTAGTTGATGATAAAATATTATGCCAACAATATGGTCAAGCCGGTTATCAACGATTTAAAAATACTTTTATTATTGAACAAGTAGAAACTAAAGTTTCAGCACTTTATCAGCACTGCCTAATTTAGTATATTGTGTGTAAAATCAGCTTATACCAATTCAATATTTAAAGCAAGGTTAGTACTTAATTAAGATGTATAATAAGTAAAATTCCTGAATCAATCTGCATGCTAGGAGCAAACTATGCTGAAATCAGTAATAGGACATAGTGAAGATGTTGATTCTCTTGATGCCATTCTTGAAGTACTTGAACAATGTCGACAAAAATTAGATGGTTATATTCCACAAGCAGGTATTTTATTTAGCGCGATTGATTATAATTATTCTCTTCTGCTTGCACAAATTTCCCATGTTTATCCTAATATTGAGTTAGTTGGATGTAGTACTGATGGTGAATTGTCTTCACATTTAGGCTTTACTGAAGATGCAATTTTACTTATTTTATTTTGCTCTGATGATATTGAAATCAAAGCTGGTATTGGCCATGAATTGCAGCAATCACCTAAAAATTGTGCAATCGCTGCTCTAAATCAAGCCCAGTCCAAATTAACTGCATCACCTTCCTTTTGCCTTGCTTTTCCTGATGGCCGATTTGGCTCAAAAGATGTGGCCTTAGCTGAATTACAAAAGCAATTAGGAAACAGTGTCCCCATTTATGGTGGTGCAGCAGCTGAACAAACTGAATGGAAAGATACTTTTCAATTTTATCAAACCCAAAGCTATTGTAATTCATTACCCATTTTAGTATTTGCAGGTGATATACAATTTTCTCATGGCGTTGCGAGCGGCTGGAAGCCAATTGGCAAAAAAGCTCAAATTACTAAAACTATTGGTAACGAAGTCTATGAAATTAATCACAAACCTGCTTTAGATTTTTATCGGCATTATTTAGGTTCTCTGGCAATGCAAACTCAAGAATTTCCACTGGCTATATTTGAAACTAATGAGGATAAATTCTTTGTTCGAGCTGTTTTTGATATTAATGAAACGCAAAAGTCACTTATTTTTGGTGGAGAAATTCCAGAGGGCGCATTTATACAAATTTCTGAGGCCACACGAGACGAATTGCTTGAGGGCGTAAAAGAATCTGTTACACAAGCATTAACTAATTTTACAGGTCAAACTCCTGAAATTGGATTAGTATTTTCCTGTGCCGCACGTAAAGCAATTTTAGGAACGAAAACTAAACAAGAATTTGATTTAGTGCAATCATATACGAATAATAAATTTCCAACGATAGG
Organism: Thiotrichaceae bacterium; assembly: GCA_016745055.1. GTDB lineage: Bacteria > Pseudomonadota > Gammaproteobacteria > Beggiatoales > Beggiatoaceae > JADGDF01. The sequence goes on from JADGDF010000005.1 coordinate 60,693, forward strand.
ATTTTATGCGTACGCCGAAATTTGTCCTGTCACGCCACCAGCACCAACCCGTCTGCATAATGGTACATTTGTCACATTAATATTAGGAAGCTAATGAGCGAACAGATACTAGAACAGCTTGTTCATCAACTTAATAAACAGGTATTACTGTATCAGAAAAAACTAAACCGCTCTGAAATTAACCGAGCACGGCTAGAAGAACTTAAAGAGAAAAGTGATCACCTTTTAAAAACCATCAATATTGAAGTTGAAACAGTACGCCAAGCTATTGAGGATAAAAACCAGCAATTAGAACAGTTATATCAAGCGTTGCAACAAGAACAACATAAATCAGAAAATTTACTACTCAACGTATTACCAAGCAAAATTGCAACAGAGTTAAAACAAAGTGGAAAAGTAGATCCTGTTTATTTTGAATCAGTAACAGTTTTATTCACTGATTTTAAAGGTTTTACTAAAATTGCCGCGACTATTTCGCCACAAGAATTGGTACAAGAGCTGGATTTTTGTTTTTCAAATTTTGACAAAATCCTTGAACAGCATCACCTAGAACGTCTCAAAACCATTGGAGATGCTTATATGGGGGCTGCAGGACTTTGTGGTCGTAGTTCGCACAGTCTTGATGCAGTGCAGGCAGCGATTGAAATTACGGCATTTATGCGAGAATATATTCAAACTAAACAGCAACAAAATATACCTTATTGGGATATTCGGATTGGTTTGCACACAGGCCCTGTCGTGGCAGGTGTGGTTGGCGAAAATAAGTTTGCTTATGATATTTGGGGAGATACAGTCAATATTGCCTCACGTATGGAATCTACCAGTGAAGCAGGTAAAATTAATATTTCTAAAGATACCTATAAATTAGTTAAAGCCCATTTTTCATTTGAGTATAGAGGTAAAGTTGCAATTAAAAATCGGGGTGAAATGGAAATGTTTTTTGTTTGTTAAAACATTAGGCGTTCAAACCTTTAGGTTTTGAAGTATTTATTTACATTGGATTACCGCTTACTTAATGATAGTGGACAGCATGAAGTAGCTGCTTTTATATAGGCTCACACTACCAAAAGCTATTAACACTGCCGCCTGAAATCAAGAGAGTGGCTTGTTCAAACCATTCTGCAAAAAATGGGGGAACAGATAAACCTAACCATAGAACCAAGGCCAAATGGACACCAATTAACCACATTTGTGGACGTAGAGTAATGGGCTGAATTTGTACTTGTTGTGGCGCATCACCATAGACGATAGGTTGGATATGTCTGAATAATCCAGCAAACGCGATACTCATGCCTAAAATAATGATTAATCCTAACCAAGGAGAGGTTTTAATAGCTGCAATGAGCAATAAAAATTCTCCAGTAAAAATACCAAAAGGTGGAATGCCAGCAATCGCAGCGGTACCAATAAAAAAGCTCCATCCCAATTTTGGATCGGTATGAATCAATCCGCGTATTTTTTCCATCACTTGCGTACCAACGCGGTGGACAATATAACCAATGGTCATAAAAATTGCTGATTTGGTTAAAGCATGTGCCAATAAATGCAATAAGGCTGCAAATGTGGCAAGGGGTGTTCCCAAACCAAAGGAGAACGTCATTAAACCCATATGTTCAATAGATGAATAACTGAACAAGCGCTTAATATCACGTTGCCGGTGAATGAATAAAGCAGCAATAATTAAGGACAGTAAACCAAACCCCATCATCAACTGACCCGCAAGATTGGTTTGCAGCGAGTGATCGACTAAAATTTTAACTCGTACCAAACCATACAGCGCAACATTCAGTAATAAGCCGGATAAAACGACAGAAATTGGCGTCGGTCCTTCCGAATGTGTGTCTGGTAGCCAATTATGCAAAGGTGCTAATCCTAGTTTTGTCCCATAACCCACCAATAAAAATACAAAGGCAATACTCATGACTGTGGGTTCGAGTTGTGCCGCATTTTCATAGAGTGTATGCCACAACAAGGCAGTTTCATGTTCAGGAATGACTTGCGCTGCGGCAAAATAGATCAGTACCGTGCCAAACAAAGCTTGAGCAATGCCAACACCACATAAAATAAAATACTTCCAAGCCGCTTCAATGGCTTCTGGGGTACGATAAAGGCTAACGAGTAGCACAGTAAACAAAGTCGCCGCTTCCATCGCCACCCAAAGCAATCCCAAGTTATTGCTCATCAACGCAAGTAACATAGATAAAATAAAACCTTGATACATCGCGTGATAAATCCGCATGCTAACAGTCGTTACTTTACCTGCAGCCAATTCTTCTCGCATATAATTTTGGGAAAAAATGGCAGTATTCATACCAATAAAAGCGGTCAGTAGAATAATATAAATATTAAACGCATCAATATAAAATAGTTGGTTAGTTGAAAGGTAATTCCCTTGCTGCCACACACCAATACTTAAGTTTATTGCGGCAATAAAGGTAAATACTGAAAAAATAATGTTTAACCAACTCGCGCCTCTACGTTGTCCTACAAATGCCAGACTCAAGGCACCTATCAGTGGAAAAGCAAGTACAAGCTTGATTGAAAGTTCCATTTTATTTTCTATAGCTTATCGTCATGGGGTTTTAGTAACTATCCCCTAAAGTGTAAATTGTATTCACCAATTTGTTTTCTATATTATCAGCACCACGATGCCCACAGCGATTATTATTCAAAAAAATAGCATAAGCATAAACACGACCGGTTTGGGTAGAAACATAGCCTGCTAAAGTACTGACACCGTTGAGTGTCCCTGTTTTTGCACGAATTTGGGCTCTGGCAGGCGAATGTAGAAAACGTTTCTTAGCCGCACCATCAGCACCTAATACAGGTAGAGAGGCTAAAAAATCTGGTCCAATATCAAAACGAATATAAGCATTGGATAAGACATCAACAATTGCTTGAGTGCTTAGCTGATTTTGACGAGAGAGGCCCGATCCATCAACAATGACCATGCCTCTGGTATCAATGCCATATTTTCTAAGAAAGTTCATGACCAAACGCGTACCTTCAGCATGAGAACCTGGTGTACCTGATATTTCGGCTGCCAACGTTTTAATTAATTGTTCTGCAATAAAATTATTGGAGTAAGTATTTAGCTCTTTTAAAACCATGGCTAATGGCTGAGATGCATGCGTGTATAACAATTTAGCATGAGAGGGTGTTGAACGATTCACTTGCGTTGTTCCATCAATACGCACTCCTGCCTGGCGCAAAAAAGTAAAAAAAGTTTCTACCGCGTAACGAGGGGGATCTTCTATGTTACGATAAAATACAGCTTCATTTTTGCTCATGGGTATTTTACCCTTGACACTTACTTTCACACTGCCTGATTCACTCTGACGTGTTACAGAAAGGCGGGTTCTACCGCTAGCTGTCGTTTTAGCGCTGACATCCAAAGTGAGATAATCTGGCCATGGCTCAAGCCAAACAGCAACATCGTCTCCCACGCTAATACCAGGATAGACATGGACTGCAACAGTATTAAAATTGACAGACAAGGCAGATAAACCTGCGTCATAAGCACGTTGAGTACGTTTACCTTGCCAAGCAGGTGGACGATCTTGCCTATCAAAAAAACTGGTATCAATAATAAGATTACCTGTAATATGGTTGATGCCACGTCCCTTAATTTGCATGGAAATTTGCCATAATTTTTCAGGCGTTAACTTGGGATCGCCTTTTCCACGAATATACAAATCGCCTAAAATAGTTTCAGATGATCTTTGACCTGTGTATAAAAATTCAGTTTTAAAACGATATTCTGGGCCTAAATAATCCAAGGCCGCCACCGTTGTAACGATTTTCAGTACCGAAGCAGGCAATAAAGGCGTGAACGCATTACGTGCATAAATATTTTCATCACTGGGAACAGCAACAACACTAATCGCAGTTTGCGCTTTATCTAAACATTTTGCAGAAAGGATGTCATCTAAAGTGGATGCTAACAGTGAATTGGCTTGAACTTGAATATGGGTAATAAATAGCAGGAACGTGATAAATTTTAAACAAAAGCGGACAAAAACAGCCATAGAATTCTCATTTTTATTAAAGTCTAGTAAAACGACACGCTTCGCACATCAGAATTCTTCATGCCGTGTGGCACGAAAATCCTATAAAAAGTACTGTCGAAAGGATGAGCCTTGAGTCTATTTTACCAAAAATAGTGACTGACTTAGTTTATTTTAGACAGATAAATACACGAGAATTATAAATAATTAATGGTTGTTACGCAAAAATCGTTCTTCCATATTCATCATTTAGCGTAGGTTAAATCTTTTTCTTGTACCACATGCTGCGTGGCACAAGAAAATCTATAAAAAAAACCTCTGAATTTTGATTAGTCTTGATTAGAGCAAAAAATAGACTTATTGCGAAATAAGGCATTGAAAAAATGGGGAGAAAAGTTAAACTAGTGATTATAGAAACTAAACAAGTCCATAAGAAAGCAATATGAATTACGAAAAACTGAAAGTTTTATCAAATGAAAGGTTTAAACGCTATTTAGGAGTAAGTAAAGAACTATTTGAAGAGATGGTGAATGTGTAGACCTCGAACCAAATTGGGCAGCATACCTAAGCTAAGTTATGAAGAACAACTATGTATGACACTCACGTATTTCAGAGAATACAGAAGTCAGTACCATTTAGGTGTGGATTATGGTCTATCAGAATCCAATGTATGTAGGACAATCCAAAAGATAGAAAACAAGCTAATGAGA
>JADGDF010000114.1 GCA_016745055.1 Thiotrichaceae bacterium
TTATTGATTTATATGATGAAATAATTGGAGTATGTGCCGGACTATGGAACTTTTATCTAGCTAATTGATTGATTTTTAACGGGATACAACTCTATTTTATAAAAAGAATACATTCTTCAAAGATAAATGGATTTTTTAGAAAAATTAGTAGCCCTGTATTGAGAGAGTGATCTTCTCTCACAAAAACCTGGCAGGTCTTCAAGACTTACCAGGTTTACTGTTACTCATACAACGACAAGTTAATAATTACCAAAGGTTGCTAAAATAGACCAAGAGGTTAGTTAAGATGGGAGATAAGCATTATAATCAGTTTACTTATACAGAAAATGCTAATATCAGTGAATATAAACTGCTGCAATTTTTGGAGGCTGTATCTATTGGGGTTTTTGTTATTGATGCTAAAACAGGTTATCCCTACTACGCTAACCAAAAAGCACAACAACTACTTGGCCAAGGTATTCTTCCTGGTGCAAAAACACATGAATTAGCAGATGTATACAAAGTATATATTGAAAATACCGATGAACTATATCCACCAGAAAAAATGCCTATTGTTGAAGCACTGCAGGGAAAAACAGCTAATGTTAGTAATATGGAAATCCAACATGAAGATAAGCGAATTCCAATTGAAGTATGGGGAAGTCCAATCTTTGATCAAGCAGGTCAGGTTGCTTATGCTGTTGCTACTTTTCAAGATATTAGTGAAAGAAAACAAGCAGAAGCAGATAGGATTGAACTAGCTCAAGAAAAAGCATCTAAACAATTAGCACTACGTTATGGGAATGAAATTAAAGCTAAAAATATAGCTTTAACTCGTTTGAATCAAGAAAAAAATGAGTTTTTAGGCATTGTTGCCCATGATTTAAAAAATCCACTTTCTGCAATTCGTGGTTATGCTGAAGAAATTCAAGAATACATTGATGATATGTCCAAAGAAGAAATCGTTGATTTTACTCAGAAAATTTGTAGTATTTCCCGTCAAACTACTGATTTAATTGTTAATTTATTAGATGTTAATGTGATTGAATCAGGAAAAATTAATTTATCTCTGGCAAATGAAAATGTTGTTAATATTGCGCAAAATTTAGTCAAAAATTATATTGGTCATGCTAAAAGTAAAAATATTTCCTTAAATTTTCATTCAGCAGCTACAGAATATCATGCATTTACAGATCAGCATATTTTGCGGCAAGTGTTGGATAATTTAATTTCAAATGCAGTTAAATATTCGCCTCATGGTAAAAATATTTACATTCAGCTAAGCAAAAATAGTGATGTAATTCGTTGTGAAATTAAAGATGAAGGCCCAGGTATTAGCCAAACAGAACAACAACAATTATTTGGTAAATTTACACGTTTAACACCTAAACCAACGGCTGGTGAGCATTCGACAGGTCTAGGATTATTTATTGTGAAAAAACTGGTTGAAATAATAAGAGGTAAAGTATGGTGTGAAAGTGAGTTAGGTAAAGGTACCCTTTTCGTTGTTGAATTACCGCAGTAAAGTTTTAATCGTAATCTAATCGTTATGTATAAATAGTGAAAAATTTGGCAGATTTTCAAACCTACCAAGTTTTTGTGAGAGAAAACTACTTTTTAACAAAACTATCCTTAATTTCAAACATCTTTGCGCCTGTATTGTTCTAGGTTGTGTGTTTAATACCACCTAAATCTGTCTTCCCATTTCTCTTTATGCTAACATGCAAAGCAGCTTGTAACAATTTTTCTACTGTACTCAAAGCTAATCATGTCAGCAGTGCTTTTTATAGGTTTTTCGTGCCGCGCGGCGTGAAGAATTCTGATTTTGACGTGCGAAGAGTATATTAGTTTGATAGTTTGAAAAATCACAACTCAATTAAGGAAAATTCAATGCATTGGTATCTTGAAGTTTTAAAAAAATATGCGGTGTTTAGTGGAAGAGCTGGGCGAAAAGAATACTGGTATTTCTTCTTATTTAACCTTATTATTAGTATTTTATTGGCAATAGTTGATAATGCCACGGGCAACTTTGACCCTCAAGCTGGTATAGGGTTGTTAGGAGGTATTTATGCGCTAGCTGTTCTTCTCCCTGGTATTACAGTGTCTGTCCGAAGGCTTCATGATACCAGTCGCAGTGGTTGGTGGTTACTTATCGCTTTTATTCCAATTGTAGGTGCCATTATATTACTTGTTTTTATGGCACAAGATAGCAAATCTGATGAAAATCAGTATGGTCTAAATCCAAAAGGTATTGAAGCCTAATTATTTAGAATATTGGGTTTGCGAATAATCAATTGTTTATTTTCACTTAGGGTGCGCAATTTATCTTGCAACATAAATTTTGCATTCCTAACTGTATTAGTTTGATGTAATGAATTATCCGTCTAAATTTTGTTCTACAAAACCTCAAAATTAGTTATTAAGTAAGGATAGAATATGCAAACATACGCTTCATTCATTCGTCATTTTTCTGTTTTCATATTATTAACATTATTGATTTCTCAACAATTTGCTGATGCTTCATCTTCAGCAGCACTGGGTTATCCACCTAAATATCGTGGAGATTTTTCACATTTTGACTATGTTAATCCTAATGCGCCAAAAGGAGGAGAACTAATATTGTCCTGGTTTGGTAATTTTGATAGTTTTAACCCATTTTTACTGAAAAGTATCTCTGCAAAAGGTGTGGGTGAACTGTTGCTTGATACCTTGATGACTAAAAGTTTAGATGAACCTTTTAGTATGTATGGTTTATTGGCCAAGGACATTAACTTAGCAAAAGATAAGTTATCAGTTACCTTCCAGCTCAATCCTAAATCACGATTTTCAGATGGCTCAAAAGTGACAGCTGAAGACGTTAAATTTAGCTTTGACACTTTGAAACATGATGAACAAGCACATCCACGTTATCGCCTTTATTGGACTGATATTCAAAACGCAGAAATCATCAATAAATACACCATCAAATTTAAATTTGCCAAAGTGAATCCAGAGCTTTATCTCATCGTGGGAGAAATTCCCGTTTTTTCCAAAAATGCGATGCAAGGTAAAAAATTATCTGATTTTGTCTCTGAACCTTTAGTGACAAGTGGCCCTTATACTGTCAAAACCTATAAGGAGGGTAAATTTGTCACTTATCAGCGTAACCCTAATTATTGGGCAAAAGACTTAAACACTAAAAAAGGTATGTATAATTTTGATCTTATTACGTTCAAATATTACAAAGATTCCAGTATTGCTTTAGAAGCGCTTAAATCAAGTGACTTTGATTTCATGACGGTTTATAACTCAAAAGAATGGGCTAGAGAGTATGTAGGTCCTAAATTTGATGAAGAGGAAATTATAAAAAAGGAGCTACCTCATAAAAATAATGCAGGTATGCAAGGTTTTGTTTTTAACTTAAGAAAACCAATTTTTCAGGACATTCGCGTTAGAAAAGCAATTAATTTAGCGTTTGACTTTGAATGGGCTAACCAAAATTTATTTTATAACCAATATGAACGTTGTAACAGCTATTTCAGTAACAGTGAATTAGCAGCCACAGATTTACCACAAGGAGAAGAACTTGCGTTATTAACCCCATTTCGGGAACAATTACCGAAAGCTTTATTTACAAAAGCTTGGCAACTTGTGAGTACAATAAAACCGAATTCTCTACGTAAAAATTTACGTCAAGCAAAAAAACTATTAACAGAAGCAGGTTGGCAATTAAAAAATGGGGTTTTGAGAAATGAAGCTGGACTTGAATTAAGCTTTGAAATTTTGCTTACACAAAAAGGCTTTGAAAGAATTGTGGCTCCGTTTGCGCATAATTTAGAAAAGTTAGGTATAAAAATTACGTATCATACTGTTGATGTAGCCTTGTATCAACAGCGGACTGAATCATTTGAATTTGACATGACAGTCAATGTATTTTCTCAATCTCAATCACCTGGCAATGAATTAATGCATACCTGGCATTCTAGTGCTGCAGATCAAAAAGGCACAGATAATTTATTTGGACTGAAAAATAAGGTTGTCGACGCTTTAATTGAAAAAGTTATCTATGCGCCCAATCGCAGTAAATTAGTTGCCGCTACCCGTGCATTGGATCGTGTTATGCTTTATGGCGAGTATATTGTACCTAATTGGTATATTGGTGTACATCGAATTGCTTATTGGGATAAGTTTGGTCAACCTAAACAAGTGCCTTTATATTATTCTTCTACAGAATGGATGCTAGCTACTTGGTGGAAGAAATAATTTTCTGATGTTGAGTAAGAAAATCATGTCAGCTAAGGAGTCACTGTCATTAAGTTAAGAATTTTCCCAACTCGGAGTGCAAGATTTATCTTGCCTATGCAAACTAAAGTTTGCACCCCTACGAGCTTAACTTAATGGCAGTAGGCTAAGGAGTGCAAGGCTTATTCTTGCAAAACAAGTTTTGCACTCCAGCTAAATTGAGATCTGATACCTTGCTTGTAAAATCCGGTTTTGTGTGGGAAGCTCCCTTCAGTAAGACTAGAAAGAAGCTATTTATGTCTCTGGAATGAGACAGTTAGGTCAGTTAACACATATAATTCAACTAAAGGTTCAGTCGACAAGTTTTAGCTTCACATTACCCATACTTATGCGGATTTTATCAACCATTGTTGCCACTATATCACCAATTTCTAAACGTTTTGAAGCACCCAAGAATGCATCAACCCCCCAGGGTTGCATTTCTACCTTATAGCCAATATTTTTAACCGGCTCTAATACAACACTGTTGATGGTCATGGCACGATTATCTTCCAAGTATTTCAAAAACCAACGCCTCTTAGCTTCATTTTCAACTTGTTTAGCTGCTTTTGCAGTGCGTTCAGCCATTTCTAATACTTTATATAACTCCTGATGATCATAGGGTTGTGATTCTCCCACCACATGCGCTACCAGTTGACGTTGCATTACTAAATCAGCAAAACGACGTAGAGGAGATGTCAATTGTGTATACACAGATAAACCTAGGCCGCTGTGAGCACCTGCTTCCAGTGATAACGTGGAAGGACGTAATGATTTACGTATCCGCATAAATTGAATAGGATCGGCTACTTCTTCAGTAATATCTTCAAGTGGCGGTTCTTGTGCTCGGTAAATAATCGGTACTTGGTGTTGTTGAGCATATTTAGCAGCAATATGATTAGCTAGAATCATCATCTCTGCAACTAATGATCGACTTGGAGAGTGTCTATCAATCATTATCACAGAAATTTTTTTGTTTTCATCAATGCTCAATTTGTATTCAGGGCGCTGCAAGGTAAATGCACCTTCAGTCATTCGTTGCGCATGTAACTTCTGACTGACCTCTGAAAGTGCCTTCAATTGTTGCCCAATCTCATTTTGCGCTTCTTCCATTAGCTTATCTGCTTCTGAATAGCTTAAGCGATGTTGTACTTGGATAGATTCACGGCTAATTTTACTGTTCTGTAATTGGCCTTGTTCGTTTAACCAAGCCTTAAGCACAATAGAAGAACGAGCTTGCCCAGCACTTAAACTGGCAATGTCACAAGAAATTCGTTCAGGCAACATTAACACTGTTTGGGTTGGCAAGTAAACAGTTGTGCCACGACGCATTGCTTCTCGATCTAACACATCTCCACGTTTGACCACGCATTCAGGATCGGCAATCGCAATGGTAATTTTCCAATGTTCACCATCACGTTCAATGGCAAGCGCATCATCGACCTCCCGAGTCTCTTCATCATCAATACTGAAAGCAAGTGGTGTAATTTCGTGGGATTCAGGTGGCAGCCAACATGCCATATTTTCAGCTACTTCTTGAACAGCAGGCGGAAATTCAGGTTTCAACCCTGCAACAATGACATCACGATCCGCATCTTCTGCAACTTTACCAAGTTTTTGTAAAATGTTGAGTACAAGTTCGCGTGGTTTAATTCGTAACTGTTCAGCCAAAGGAGGAATTAATTCATTGACAATTTTTTCAGCATCGCCGCGTAACCAATTTTCCAATTTTTCGACAAAGGGTACGATGCTTTCAGTAACGATCAGCGCTTTTTTAGCTTTAATCGCTGTTTGTAGCCAATCACTGGCTATTGAAAATTCCCAAGCTTTCTGTTGCTCTTTTCTACGTTGAGTTTGTAATTCTGTAATTTGTGCCTGTGTACGTGGCTCCCAAATTTTCCCCTTACGTTTAAAATAAATTTTATCTTGGGCTAAACTGTACCAAATTGCAGCCAAATGTTCTGGGTGAATTTCCCCTCCAAAATATAGGTCAGCTAAGTCATCCATTTCGGTAATACCCATCTCGGTGGCACTTTCCCATAGCAAAGACATATCAATCGTGGTTGCTAGGCGCTCAACCTGAGATTGAATACCTGCGACAGTTTCTGACCAATGCGTTTGCTCATTTAGACTTTTAGTGTGCTGCCATAATAGCTTTTCTTCTGAAAGTTTGAGTTCTCTTCCTTTTTCATTCAACGCCTGAAGTTTGTTTTTTGCCCGTTTTACAATGCAAATTGGGTGTATTTCATCGTTGTCTTGAGCAAACCAGATGCTGCCATCGAAATCAGTCACAGCTTATCCTTTTTCATGTGGAAATAAGCTCTATTTTAGCATTTTGGGAATAGGAACTAAATTGAAAAGGAAATGAAAGAGAGTTCATTGCTGCTTAACGGTTGCTACCATTAAGTTAATTTTTCTACCCTTCTTGAATTAAGGAGGAAGGGAATGATTCTCAAACTTAATGGCAGTTTACTTAATAACAGAGATTTTTCTTACTCCTTATAATCATAGGAATAAGAAATAATATTTTGTGTGTAATGAGTAACAATGTGAGGAAGCTTAATTACTCACATTAGAAGAGACGACCTGTTCTTCCGTTTTTTCCCCTTGAGAATTTGAGGTTGTGGATTGCAAATTTCGAGAGGTTGTGACTTCAACTGTTGTACTGCCACCGGTTGGGCGTTTAGGACTTGTCCCCCCTGTTCTACGATTTCTCCGACTGCGTCTAACCACAGGACCTTTTTTAGCCTCTGGTGTATTCAACTTGTTATTTGGACGACTATTATTAGTCTGTACCCTTTTTTGATTGCGGTTACGATTATGTGGGAATTGTTTTGATTTATTCATCCCCGTTTTTAATCGTTTTGCCTTTTTAGCTTGACGTTCAGCCACATATTTGTGCCAAGCTCTCTTAATAGATTGGAAAAAACCTAACCGAGTTTTTGGAGGAGGCGTCGTATGGGAAACACCTGTAACCGCAGGTTCAGCTAAGTTATTGTTAGAAGGTGGAACTGGATGCTGAAGATAACCTTCCGTCGGTTGTTCGGATGCTGAAGTGGTCAATTGATAGCTTAATTTATCTTCGTCTTGCCGAGTTTCTTCTTTGATTCGTCTGACTTCGTAAGCTGGTGTGTCCATCTGCGGATTGGGGATAACGATAATGCGTATGGTCTGACGCATTTCAATTTCTTGAATTGAACGCCGTTTTTCGTTCATCAAGTAAGTGGCAACATTGACAGGCACTTGTACGATAATTTTAGAAGTTTTATCCTTCATGGATTCTTCTTCAATCAAGCGCAAAATTGACAGAGATAAGGATTCAATCCCACGAATTGACCCCTGGCCACTGCAACGTGGACAGACAATTTGGCTGGACTCACCCAGCGAAGGACGCAGCCGTTGCCGAGACATTTCTAGTAACCCAAAACGAGAAATACGGCCAACTTGGACTCTAGCGCGATCAATTTTCAGTGATTCTTTCATACGCTGCTCAACTTCGCGCTGATTTTTGTGACTTAACATGTCAATAAAATCAATCACTACTAAACCACCCAAATCACGCAAACGTAATTGGCGAGCAATTTCTTCAACAGCTTCCAAATTTGTGGTCAGTGCCGTTTCTTCAATATCTCCCCCTTTGGTGGAGCGGGCTGAGTTAATATCAATGGCAAGTAGAGCTTCGGTGTGATCCAATACAATGGCACCACCCGATGGGAGTTTGACTTCACGTTGAAAAGCGGATTCAATCTGGCTTTCTATTTGATAACGGGTGAATAAAGGGACATTGTCCGTGTACAATTTCACCTTATCAATATATTGCGGCATGACCTGCTGCATGAAGTCGCGTGCTTCTTGGTGAATGCTTTCATCGTCCACCAATATTTCACCAATATCTTCTCGAAGATAGTCACGAATTGCGCGGATAATGATATTACTTTCTTGATAAATGAGAAAAGGCGCAGGGTGTGTATGGGCTGATTTGGTAATGGCTTCCCAAAGCTGGAGTAAATATTCCAAATCCCAACGCAATTCATCGACATTTTTACCCACACCCGCCGTGCGTAAAATCAAACCCATGCCTTCAGGTGCTTCTAACTCATTCATAACTTCACGCGCTTCAGTGCGTTCTTCGCCTTCAATTCGACGAGATACGCCACCAGCCCGTGGATTATTAGGCATTAATACCAGATAACGTCCTGCCAGACTCAAAAAGGTTGTCAGCGCTGCCCCTTTATTACCACGCTCTTCTTTATCAACTTGGACAATGACTTCCTGGCCTTCTTTTAATAAATCTTTAATACCATAACGAACAGGTTGTTGGGATGTCTCACCTTCTTCAAGATTCTCTTCTACCTTCTTTGCGGGAGGATTTCCTTGAAAATAGCTTCTGGAAACATCTTTTAACGGTAAAAAACCATGTCGTTCTGCGCCATAATCCACAAAGGCTGCTTCTAAACTGGGTTCAATTCGCGTAATTTTGCCTTTGTAAATATTGGCCTTAATTTGGCGGCGTCCTGTGATTTCAATGTCAAAGTTGAACAGACGCTGCCCATCAACCATCGCAACCCTGACTTCTTCAGGCTGCGTGGCATTGACGAGTATTCTCTTCATGCTTGTTTAATCCTTAAAATAGTTTGCGTCTTTATAGAATTAAGGAACAGGCATGTTATTGTCTGCATTTTGTGACCCGATATTTTTTGGTTATCGTTCAACAAAATTATTGATGCCTTTCTAACCACTAATTCTTACTCTATTGTTCGGCGCAAATCACTTAGATAATAAAAGTATTGCTTCCATGTAAGTTAAATTGACATCAACGTAAAAATTACACTTCGGTTAAGCAAATAACAGGGCATATCGCTGTTCATTCATAAATATATTCACGTTGCTTACTTACTATTAGTTATAAAATACCGCATGTTTATTCAGTTTAGGGTAAACCTTAAAAAGGTTTTGATTACCTTGGTTTACCTGCGGTCAATGACACGTCAGTCAATTTATTTAGCTTTACATGGCAAGCAAATGCTTGCTATTTTGTGTTATCCTGAATGGAGTCAAAACATTGGGTTATATGGGTACACATTTTGTCTGTGCAGCAAGTTTCGTATGAGCATTATGCCCCCCTTGCGTAAATTTATAATCTCAAGTTCAGGCAATAACCCATGATGCAAGTTATTTTTTCTATTCAAGCTCACAAAAAGTAACCTACAAATATAGCACGTTCAACGCATTCAGCAAACACTTTAATTCCATGAACTTACCCCAACCTCATCGCAGTCAAGCCAGTTATGTAGAAATTAATCAAGAACAAGCAGGACAACGTATTGATAACTTTCTCATTACCTACTTAAAAGATATACCCAAAAGTCATATTTATCGTGTTTTGCGACGCGGTGAAATCAGAGTTAACAAAGGACGTATCAAACCTACTTACCGTTTGCAAGAGGGTGATCAGATTCGTTTACCGCCTTTGCAACATCAAGCGCGTGAAACTATTTTACCCAACTTGAATCAAGTACGTGTTTTAGAGCAACACATTCTGTATCAAGATGAACGTCTACTTGTACTTAATAAACCTGCTGGTATGGCCGTTCACGGCGGTAGTGGCATCAGCTTTGGCGTGATTGAAAGTTTACGTGCTTTATATCCCAATGCCCCTTTTTTAGAGTTGGTGCATCGTTTGGATCGGGAAACTTCTGGGTGTTTAATGATAGCTAAAAAACGCAGTATTTTAAGAGAGTTGCATACCTTGCTACGAGAAAGCAAAATTAAAAAACAATATACTGCCTTAGTAAAAGGCCATTGGCCACGGCGGCAGCAAATGGTTACGCTCCCGTTAGCTAAAAATTATTTGCAATCTGGTGAACGTATTGTACGTGTAAGTGATGAGGGAAAAGCCTCGCGTACTCACTTTGAAATCATCAGAACTTTTTCTAAAACGACCCTGTTATGTGTTACACCCATTACGGGTCGAACTCACCAAATTCGCGTACACACTGCCCAAACAGGCTACCCTATTGTGGGAGATAGCAAATATGGCAATCCTGTTTTTAACCAGTATATGGCGGATAAACAACTCAAACGTCTATTCCTGCACGCTGCAAAATTAGATATTCCTGAAATGCAACTGACTTTAGAAGCCCCTTTACCTATTGAATTACAGATTGCATTACAAAACTTAGGATAGAAATTTAGTCATTTCAATTGATTATTCGAAGTGCAAACTTTAGTTTGCTAGGCAGGATAGATATTGCTTGCCTACATGCCAAATTTTAGAAACTTAAGGAAATAAATATGAATAAACGCTTTAAATTACTTGTATTTGATTGGGATGGTACGATTATGGATTCCGAACCTAAAATTGTCTCTTGCTTTCAACGTGCCATTGCCCAATTAGGGTTTGAAGAAAGAACACCGCAGCAAGTTCGTCACATGATTGGTTTAGGGCTGAAACAAGCCGCTCAACAACTGTATCCAGAATTAAGCGAACAACAACGCGAAACCTTAGTGACCACTTATAAACACTATTTTTTTGAAAATAGTGATGCACCTACTCCTTTATTTCCTGGGGTGTTTGACATGATTCACCAGTTACATGGCGCAGGTTATCTACTAGCGGTGGCAACAGGCAAAAGTCGGCGAGGTTTGGATAAAGTAATGGTTGAAAGTCAATTGGGCGCATTATTTTTGGCCAATCGTAGTGCAGAGGAAACCGCCTCTAAACCTGACCCTTTAATGTTACACGAAATTATGAATGAGTTATCTGTTGCCCCTGAAGATGCCGTCATGATTGGTGATACTGAATATGATTTGAAAATGGCACATCATGCCAATGTTGCCTCAATTGCAGTGACTTATGGGGTACACAATAAAGCACATTTAGAAAAATGTTGTCAACCACTTGCCTGGGTGGATCATTTCAGTGAATTATCTAATCATTTATAGTATATAAAAGAACATACTGAATCATAAAATTTAATAATTCCAATTGATTGTTCAGAGTGCAAACTTTAGTTTGCCAGGCAAGGTAAACCTTGCATTCCTGTATGCCAAATTTTTTGTTCGCTACCAAGCTCTGCTTTATCTGTCAAGCGGAGTTTGACACACAGGCGTTACCCAATTCAGAGCAACGTACAAAATTAATCTTTCCCATCTTCTCATTAAGTAAGAGAGTGAGAGGAGATTAAAAATAATTGCTTAACTAAATATGACTACGCTTACTGACGAACTCTTCAAGCAGACATCCTCAGATCAAACTAATTAAGTGGTGTACCACTTGAAATTTTTAATTACCACGCAAAATACTATTTTAGCCACTATTCTCTTTACAAAAAAACCTTTAATTTTAATAAATTTTGTGAGAATTTTAAGTGATAGCCAGCCTATCCTCATCAATAAAATATGGAGACAATAATGCATTCTGAAAAAAACTTTAAAATTTTGTCGCTTTATGCGCTCCTTTTAATCATTATCCTCTCCATTAGCGTGTTTACACTTTTTAGTATCCGGTCATTAATTTCTACCTCAGAATGGGTATCTCATACTTATCATGTGATTGGAAACGCGAGTAATCTAGGTAAGTGCATACTGAATATACGGGATAGTAGCCAAGACTTTTTCATTTCTGGCCATGAACGTTACCTTAAAAAATATGAGCAATATAAGGTGGAAATTGGAAAATCCATCATAGATACAAAACAGTTAGTGAATGATAATCCAGCTCAAGTTGCCTTACTAGGTGAAATAAGCAAAAAGTTAGAACAATTGTACGCAAATCTTGCTTCAAATATCAACGATAAAAAAGAAGGAACTTTCAATCCTACAAATGCTGCCAATAATGATAAATTAATAAGGCAAATCATGAAAAAGCTAGATGATTTTACCAAGGTAGAAAAGGATCTTTTAACTGTTAGGGACCAACAACAAGATTTTAGTGCATGGCTTTCTCAAGGTATTTTTATCTTTGGGAATATTGCAATCATCTTGCTTGGCATTGTTGCTGTTAAATCTTTTAATCAACAAGTCTCAACAAAAGGTAGGCAACAAGATTGGCTTAAAAGCGGACAAGCGGAATTGAATAGCCTTATGAGTGGCGACCAAAATATTTCAATATTAGTAAAAAACGTTATTTCCTTTTTGACAACCTATTTAGAAGCAAAAGTAGGATTATTCTACCTGTTACAAGAGCCCAATTCATCAAAAGAACCAGCGTTTCTTCAAATGATGGCAACTTATGCTTATACGCCACCAGTCAATTTTATCGGAAGAGTTGCCATGGGTGAAGGTTTAGTAGGAGAGGTGGCTTTGAAACGTCAAGCAATCGCCCGTAATCATACCTCAGAAGAATGCACTTATATTGAATGCTCTGCCCTGTCATACACAATTCCACGTCATGTTTTGATTGTGCCAATTCTCCATGAAACCACGCTCAAAGGTGTGATTGAATTTGGCGCTATTAAGCCATTAACGAATTTACAACAAGAATTTTTAACCCAAGCATTGGAAAACATTGGGATTGCTGTGAACACAGCAGAAGCTCGTACTCAAATGCAAGCGTTGTTAGAAAAAAGCCAATACCAATCACAGGAATTGAAACGAGTCAATGAGGAGTTGCAAGCACAAACGGAGGAATTGCGAGTACAACAGGAAGAATTGAGTCAAAATAATGAAGAATTAAAATTGCGTTCCCATAATTTAGAACAGCAAAAAGATGAAATTCGTAAAAAGAACTCATTGTTAGAACAAACCCAAGAAGAGATAAAAATAAAAGCAAAAGAAGTGGAAGCAGCAAGCAAATACAAATCTGAATTTCTGGCAAATATGTCTCATGAACTGCGGACACCTCTCAATAGTATTTTAGTGTTATCCCAAACTTTGACAAAAAACAGTGAAGGCAACTTAACTGAAAAACAAGTTGAACAAAGCCAAGTTATCCATCAATCAGGAACTGACCTGCTAATGCTTATCAACGATGTGCTTGATTTGTCTAAAATTGAAGCGGGAAAAATGAATATTCATTTAGAAAAACTTGCAGTGGCTGATTTAGCCGAAAATATTCACCGTAAGTTCATTCACATTGCCGAAGAAAAGAGCCTTCATTTTGAAACCATCATCGCGGATAACCTGCCAGAAATAATTCATTCTGATGCACAACGCTTGAATCAAATTATTACTAATTTGCTTTCCAATGCATTTAAATTTACTCATGAAGGAAAAATACAACTGGCCATAGAACACCCTCTCGAAAAAGAAGAGATTACTGAAGGACAGCACCCTAATGAAATGATTGCGATTCGGGTTATTGATAGCGGAATTGGTATTCCAAAACATAAACAACAATTGATTTTTGAAGCATTTCAACAAGCAGATGGCACAACCAGTCGCAATTATGGAGGCACTGGTTTGGGATTATCTATTTCACGCGAATTTTCTAAATTATTGGGCGGAAAACTCAGCCTTATCAGTGAAGAAGGAAAAGGAAGCATTTTTACCCTCTATCTTCCAGCGTCATCCCCTCAGTTACCAGTCAAACCCCATCAAAACCATGAAAATAATGAACAACCTCAAATTGACTTACCAGAAAACGAGCAAAATTATGATATAACCTTAGAATCTGACAATATTTTAGCCGGAAAAAAAGCGCTCATTGTGGATGACGACCAACGCAACTCATTTGCTTTATCGCTCATACTAGATGAAATAGGCATGATAACGCTCAGTTGCAATACGGGACCGGACGCTCTTTCTCTTCTGGAAAGGGAACCTGATTCAGAGACAGACACAGATATTCTATTAATGGATATTATGATGCCAGAAATGGATGGTTACGAAACAATGCGGAGAATCAGAATGAATCCGCGTTTTCATAAATTGCCGATTATTGCTTTGACTGCGAAGGCAATGAAAGATGATAAAGATAAATGTATTGAGGCAGGAGCAAATGATTATTTGACAAAACCGGTTGACACTAACAAATTGCTTTCTCTAATAGAGTTGTATCCCGTTAAAAATCAATCAATTAGCTAGATAAAAGTTCCATAGTCCGGCACATACTCCAATTATTTCATCATATAAATCAATAA
>JADGDF010000115.1 GCA_016745055.1 Thiotrichaceae bacterium
TTTTCATACTCGTTCTCCTAAGTTTACAAAACTTGTTCTTTCTTATATCCTCCTTTTCGCAAAATACCATCTTAAATTCCGTGATACAACTCTAATAAACTAATTATTTAAGCTTGTTAACAACTTATTTCGCAAGAGGTCTATTAAAGGGTTTTGGTTTTTCGGGATATAGAAGTTTTGGAAATGAATTAGCTAAAATAGGCCCTTTGAAAAAAATCAATTTCATTATTGGTCAAAATAATTCTGGAAAATCTAATATTATTAAGTTTCTTGATGAGCAGTATGCATATTTTACATCCAGAGTTCATAGAGGTTATTTGCGTGATTCTATTCATCTATCTGAGCGGAGCATAAATGAAGAAAACTTGCCTTTTAAAAGTAGCGCAGATAATCATATTTCAAAAACAAAATATATTCCTAAAATATCTTTTCCAATATTCAAAAACAATGAAAGTCTTTATAAATATTTTACAGATAAATATTCTCATCATCATGATTTAATAGAAAAAGTAATAGCATTTTTTGAAGATAATAATGAACTGCGGTTTACATATGAAGCAGTCAATTCTCACCCTGAAAGAGGTCTTGTTCTAGTAGAAAAAGCTTATGATGATATTTTCCCTTTACTGGATATGGGAGAGTGGAACTATTTATATAGATCATTCACTAATATTGAAACTTACTCCTTTGCTGAATCTCATATACATAGAATAATCCAAGAATTATTGGAAGACATTCCAAGTAGGATTGTACCAAAGGTGGAAATAATCTCTGCAATAAGAAAAATAGGTGATAAGAGCACTGAAGCGAGAGACTTTAACTTTAGTGGAGAAGGCATTATTGAAAAGTTGGCACAAATCCAAAATCCACAAAGAGAAACTTATCAACAAGATAAATCTAAATTTCATCTAATTAATCAGTTCGTTCGAGATGTTTTAGAAAGACCCGAAACTGAAATTGAAATCCCCTACGAACAAAACATGATTTTAGTTCATATGGACGGTAAAACCCTGCTTCTTGAGTCTCTGGGAACAGGTATCCATGAGGTTATTATCATTGCAGCCGCAGCCTACTTTACTGGAAGAAACTATTGTTTGTATTGAAGAACCAGAATTACATTTACACCCACTGTTACAAAAGAAACTCATCCGACATCTTGATGAGAAAACAAATAATCAGTACCTCATAACAACACATTCTGCTCACTTGTTAGACGCCGTTAAAGCTTCAATATTTCATGTTACCTATCAAAATGGTAGTTCTAAAGTACATTTGACAATACAGAGCAACGTTCTCATATCTGCAATGACTTAGGCTATAAAGCCTCTGATCTTTTGCAAGCAAACTGTGTGATTTGGGTTGAAGGGCCATCAGATCGAATTTATTTAAACTATTGGCTCAAAGGTAAACGAGATAATTTCATTGAAGGTATTCACTACTCAATTATGTTCTATGGTGGGAAGCTTGCTTGCCATTTAACAGCAAAAGACAAAGAAGACGATCCAGATGATGCCATTGACGATTTTATAGAACTCCGAAAACTAAATAGAAATTCTGCTATTTTGTTAGATAGTGATAAAAAAAGTGAAGATGATTCAATTAATGATACTAAAGAAAGACTAAAACGAGAATTTGAAAAAAACTCATGGGTAACGAAAGGTCGAGAAATAGAAAATTATTTAGGTGATGAAAAAGTTAAAAATGCCATGAAATCTGTTCACCCCAGAGCTATAAAAAACCTTTTAGAAATAGGACAGTGGATAAATTTACTTAACTACGTAAATAATGAAGATAAAAAGAAAACAGCAGATAAAGTAAAAGTTGCCAAACGTTACATAGAAAACAACCCAGAACCAGATTACAAAATGTTAGATTTGAATGAACGCTTAAATACGTTATGTGAGTTTATTGATGCTGCAAATGGTCACAAATCGTAACAAAAGAAACTTAGAAAAGTTTTTACCGAATGAAACAAAACAGAAAACTCATCAGCTTTGACTGGGCTATCAAAAAAATTCTGAGAAGCAAAGCCAATTTTGGCATTCTTGAAGGCTTTTTGTCAGAACTACTGTTTACTGATATTCACATTCTTGAAATCCTGGAAAGTGAAAGCAATCAAGATACACACGATAATAAATTTAATTGGGTTGACATAAAAGTTAAAGATGATGATGAGAGAATTATTATCATCGAAGTGCAATTCTCTCGTGAATTGGACTATTTACAAAGAATTTTATACGCCACTTCCAAAGCGATTACAGAACATTTACCCGTCAGTGTACCTTATGCTGAAGTGAGTAAAGTTATTTCTGTCAATATTCTGCATTTTGATTTAGGTAAAGGGGATGATTATATTTATCATGGAACCACCCGTTTTATGGGTTTGCATAATCAAACCGAATTAGAGCTCAGTGACGAACAAAAAAACTTGTATGCTGCCCAAAAGATTGCTGATTTATATCCTGAATATTACCTAATAGAATTACGCAATTTTAATGACATCGCCAAAGATACCCTAGATGAATGGATTTACTTTCTAAAAAATGAACAAATTGAAGAAAGTTTTACCGCAAAATGGCTGAAACAAGCCAAAGAAACCTTAGACGTGTTGAAAATGAACCCACAAGAGCGTTTGGCTTATGAACGCCACCAAGATGATTTGCATTATCAGGCCAGCATGTATCAATCAACTTATGTATTAGGCAAATTGGAAGGGAAAGAAGAAGGTATTGCCATTGGTGAAGAACGAGGATTGAAAAAGGGAGTATTACAAACGGCGAAAAAAATGAAACGGGCGGGTATCAACAATGCTGATATTGCAGAAATAACGGGCTTAACAGTGGTTGAAATAGAGTTTTTGTAGAGAAAAATAATAACGCAAAACACCTCAAGAAAACTCATTAGCTTTGACTGGACAGCAAAAAATCGTGGCTCACTTTAATTAACTAAATGATTGTGATGCAGAGCGTGGTGACGAAAAGTTATATGGATTTTTACTTAATAAACAGCGTGCTTTAGACCTCATGCAGGCGCATGAAGTAGATGTGCTGATTGCCACTCTCCCTGAAAATGTCTTGTACGCTAGTGGTTTTCATAGCCTGAGCCAACGGTTGATTCGTGGCAATAAAACGCCAGTGGTGGTGGCCTTGGATATTAAGGCGATGTCACCTTGGTTGCGCTGGAGAATTAGATCGCGCAGCCTGCGAACCACCAACAGTCGATCGTATTATTGCTTTTGATTTTGTCACTATCGAACTCGAGGATGAAACTGTCTGGTTAATTGAAGACCGCCGTTATGCTGAAATGGCTTTGACGCCTGATCGTCCTATTGATTTATGGCAAGCGCTGGCCACATTAAATTTACAGCAAGCAGCCCGTGTGGCTATTGACGATCCTGATTTGATGATAGCGTATACAGAAAAAGAATTAAGGGTAATTTTTGAAAAAGCAGTACTGGATACAGGTGGTCAACCGTATCTTTCCATCATTGCGGCGGGTACGTTTGGAGCCTACCCAACAAAAAGCTGGTGTATCTATTTCCTTACATGGGGCTGCTACTATTGCACAGGACACCGCGGATATCGTCTTAATGACCCAAAATTTATTGCACTTACCTTATTTAATCAACATCGCTAGAGAACTAGAAAAGCGTATGGAGCATAGTATGTTGATCAATAATGCTTCTATCACCTGTGTTTCTGGTGTACTGTTCTTTGGCATGGGATTAGGAGGTGCGGTATTACTTTATTCAAGCAGTTTGATAGGAAGTCTTTCCTTGGCAATGTTACCACTATTGCAAAAAACTAGAAAAAAAAGAATAAAGTAAAGCTTACGCAGACAGAACCAGATGTGAAGCTTCTGTTTCATCTGACTCTTATTTTCAACCTGATATAACCTGGATTAATGTACCGGTAACCTGGATTCCTGCGTTGGAACGCAATAACCCTTTAAAACTTGCCTGCACCCTAGTTTTAAGTGACCTGTATTTCTACTTTGTCCAAGCTATGAGGCGTATTTTACAAACTATTACCATGGTTGATTAAGCTTCAATTTCATCAGGAGCGGGCAAAAAAGGCATTAATTCTCCTTCAATAGCCGGTGGACTTTGATAAGTGAGCATACTCAGTACTGTAGCCACCTTTTTACGCATAGCGCGTCTGTCAACAATCATGTCCACTAAACCGTGATTCAGCAAGAATTCGCTGCGTTGAAAACCTTCTGGTAAAGTTTCTCTCACGGTTTGTTCAATGACACGCGGGCCAGCAAAGCCAATTAGAGCATTAGGTTCTGCAATATTAATATCGCCAAGCATGGCAAGACTGGCGGATACGCCCCCCATTGTCGGATCAGTCAATACAGAAATGAAAGGTATTCCTTCTTGGCTCAGACGATTGAGAGCTGCACTGGTTTTAGCCATTTGCATTAAAGAAAATAGGGCTTCTTGCATTCTGGCTCCTCCACTTGCAGCAAAACAAATAAAGGGGATACGTTGTTCAATGGATACGTTTACGCCACGTACTATTTTTTCACCTACAACACTGCCCATTGAACCGCCCATAAAGTCAAATTCAAAGGCACTAGCAACCAATGAAATCCCACCTACTTGGCCTTTAATGACCACTAAGGCATCTCTTTCCTCTGTTTGTTTTTGTGCTTGTAGTACCCTGTCTTTATATTTTTTACTGTCTTTAAATTTTAGTCGGTCAACAGGCATCAAATTTTCAGCAATTTCTTCACGTGGTTCTGGATCAAGAAATCTTTCCAAGCGTTCGCGAGCGCCTAGACGTAAATGGTGGTCACATTTTGGACAGACGTTAAAGTGCCTTTCCAATTCTGCACGATATAAAACCGCTTGACACACAGGACATTTATGCCACAATCCTTCTGGCACTGTATGCTTACTTCTTTTACCATCCGTGCGGATCCGGGAAGGGAGTAGTTTTTCAAACCAATTCATGCGTATTCTCTTAACTTTTTTATTAGTTTGCTTCGTCTATCCAAGCCATCTGGATAGCTTCTAAAATTTTTTCATTAGAATGATTTGGATCGTCAGTAAATTCATCTAATGTACAAATCCATTTGTGCATGTCCACAAAGTTAACGTATTGTGGATCAACGCCAGGATATTTTTCAAAAAGTTCAATAGCAATATCTTGTACATCTGTCCAACGTAAGCTCATAATTTATCCTATCTGCCAGAGGTATAGGGGTCTCCCCACTCTGTGGTGTATTTTATTTCAAAATCAATTAAAGCCCCAGCAAGCTGTTTTTCAGCGGGAAAATGGGTAATTTCTGCAGTAGTGTCTTGGATGTCATCAATCAGTTCATCTAAACTCATGTCACCAATAATCAAGGCGGTTTCGATGTCACCTAACAGGCTATTGCTTATTTTTGCAGGGTGAATTTGACCTTGGGCATCCACAATACCTTCTATTTTTACTTTGAGAGTACGAATGGTACCACCATACTGGTTACGTTCTCGACGTTCAGCCAATTCCCAAACTGAAATTGCAGGGACTCTTTCTTTTTCAATAACAGGAATTTCTCGATAGACATGCCCTGGACCAATATTATTTGCATAGCCATTAGCTATCATTATACTTTCTAATTGAGTAATTATTTTTTCAATAATGCGTTCCCGTACTGTTTTCATTTAAAAATCCATATTTTCAGAATTCAGAAGGTAAAATTTAGAATATAAGCATAGTTATTTACATGAAAATTGTTTTAAACTTTTCTAAAGGTTACAGACGGGGTTACAAACCCCGTCCAGCTCAGTATTCCAAATTCTTAAATTCCAATCTTTTTTATACTGATTCCTGAATTCTAAATTTACTTCGATACCACAAATCGGTCATACTCATCTCCAGCTGCAATTGCGTGGGTTTGCACGACACTATAACTATTTTCAGGGTTATTAAATTGTTCAACATAAAATTTTTGATTTAATGTAGGCTTTTCTCGAATGTCAACTTTCCATAGTAGATGAACCAAACCTAACACTGCACCCATACCCAAAAATGAAATGTTTCTGTCATCAGTCGTTTGGGAATACATGCGACGAAAACCGACTCCTTCATAAGAATTATAGGCTCGAATCACAAATTCCTTTTCGACATCAATTTTTTCAATACGGAAAATACCCCAACCAAGTGCGTTTAATACGGCAACCATGCCATGCATCCAATCTTCACGGTTGTCACACATGGGCTCAACCACGGCATGCCATTCAGGACTGCTCATGATGCCACCAAAGGTGTTAAATGCACACACATGACCTGATTGAACGAACATTTCCTTACTATCTTCTTCAGGTATACCCGTTTTACACATGGCAAAATAGGTTTCATAAGAAATACGGTTGTAATAATCCGAAAAATGGTTAGTTAAAACGACTCCAAATGCGTCAATTAAACCCGTTTCATTTTCGCCCTGCCGGCCAAATAATGGTAAAGTTGCAACAGCTGCCATGATTTGTGCTTCATCAACACGGGTATTAAAATCCTGGCAGCCTGGAAATCTAAAACGTTCAGGCACATTGGTTTGCAAAGGATAATCATTGACTAAATAGTTAGCTAAACCATGAGATTCTGCATGAAGTGTAAATATATCGCTAGAATCTCCCATCACTTGGCAAGCCGTTTCTTCTGCGATTTTACCAATCAACCCTTGAACATAACCTGTATTAAAAAAGCAACTTTTATACTTTTTACCATGTTCGTAAATTGCTTCACCATAGTGAGAATGCGGTGTTTCCCAAGTATTTTCATCGACTTGTTTGAGAATACCAAAGCCACAAAATGAGAATTCATTGAGCAAATCTTCATTGCTGCTGCCTTGATTTTTTAGCAATTCAACCAAAGGCGTTTGCGCATCTTTAAGTAATGATTCAGGATGATGATTAGGCAATCCTTTACTCATTAGCACAGTCATTTGTAAATGTGCATTATAATGATTACAGTGAAATACGCGGCTCAAGCCACCGATGATATTGTGCCCGTTTTCGCTGATGACTTGAGGGGGATTTGTGGGATTATCTGTGGTCATGTTTTTTCCTCCTCTTGTTAACTTGCGCTATTGCCGCCGAAAAGTGATTTAATTTTGCCTAAAAATCCCGCATTTTGTGCACCAATAATTGATTGTGTGCGTGTTGTTAGGTAAATTTCTTCCTCAGACACTTTTTTCTTCATTTCATCTTCGTCAATCACCATGGCTTTAAGTTCTTCTGTCATGTTGACATCAAAATATTCTTCTAAAATATCTTGTAAAGATAATAATTGAGGATCGTTCAACTCTATATAATCCCCTTTAAAATTGACATAGTTGTCAGTTTTTACCGCAAATAAAATACCCATTTTTCTGGCAAGTAGGGTATTTTCAATTTCGTCAAGACTATTATTAATTCTCTTTTTATTGACGATGCTAAAAAATTCGCTTGAGCTAATCACGTTGAGGTTATGTTGGCTCATAACTCTTCTCTCCTTCCAACGTTTGGTGTTTAATATTGTAGTTGGTCTAAATAATTGTTAACCAAAGTTAGGTGATATTCTACTTCTTCCAACGCTGTGTTTTTATAAAACGTTATTTTAAAGGTCGGAAAACCATATGCAGGAAAATCAATAAAAAATAGTGGGTGCTTTATGTGTAATACTTTTAATAGAGGTGGATTATGATTTTCTCCAAATTGCTGAATGAATTGTCTGAGTAACACATAATTTTCTAAATTGAGTGTTTTTGGTATCAAAAACTCAAAAGCTTGATATTTTACACACACTTGAATGGTATGGTAGTGCTTCATATTAGCCAGTCTTCATTAAAAATGCAAATTTTTGTCTTAAACCAAAAGTGGGCAAGATTTGCTTTGCCACAGTCAGTACAAACTTGTGTTTCAATATAATTTTATGCTTATATTAGTCAACGGTAGGAAGTCGCATATCTTTTAACATCTTTCTGACCATCGGCAAATGACGGCGGCTCACTTCTTGTAGTTCTTCTGGTAATCCATCCAATTTTACACAAAAATGCTCTTTACCATCTTTAGTCAAACCAATAATTCTAGAAACGGCAACTAAACGGCTACGGTGAATACGCAGAAATTGACCACAAAATTCTTTTTCAAGTGTTTTTAAAGGTTCAGCAATCAATACTTCCCCTTTTTCCCAACGAGCGATGACAAACTTTTCATCTGCTCTAAAATAATAAATTTGATTGACTGGAATTAAACGTAATTCACCACGTATTGTCACGCTAATATGGCTACGGGCTTTACTTTCTGTTGTCATGTCAGTTTGATTAACTAAATTTGCCCGTTTGATTGCTCTTTCCAATCTTTCTTTACGAATAGGTTTAAGCAAATAATCAACGGCTTGATATTCAAAAGCATCCAATGCATGTTCTTCAAAAGCAGTGGTAAATATAATTGCAGGGCATGGATAAAGAGACATTAGCTGTTTTGCGGTTTCCATGCCATCCATGCCAGGCATACGAACATCTAGAAAAATGATATTAGGCTCAAGTGATTTAGAAATATTTAGCGCTTCTTTACCATTACGCGCCTGATAAATTTTTTCTGAAAACCCAAGCTCATTTAAGAGTGACTGTAAACGTTCTCTTGCCAAAGTTTCGTCATCAACGATAAGTATTTTCATAAATATTACTATTCTAAGTTAAACAAGTTTTACTCTAAAATACGCATTGTAATTTACTGATTATGCTGATACTGAAAAATTATATACTGATAAAAGACTAATAATACAAAAGATTTTTTTGTATGATAAATCTATCTCTCTAAAATTGTAAGTAAAAAATGACTGTATATTCAAATAATATGAAAATTAAATTGATTAAAATACCTTGAATGGAAGTAAATTTTGTAACTATTTTTGGCATTCGTCTACATATTATTACTTGCGAAGTAAGTACCGTTTCACCTATTATTTTCTATATGCATTTCCTATATTTAAACACATTTTTATTGTTCCTAAATTTCATTATTATTACTCAAGTGGGTAATTCTGTATGAAGAGCGATAAATCTGGCAGGTCTTAAAGACCAGCCAGTTTTTTTGTGAAAGAAGATTGCAACTTAATACTGAGCTACCTTCAAGTAAAGTATATCTTTCCCTAATTCATCAACATTTAACTTAAGACATATTATGTTTACAGGCATCATTCAAGCAGTGGGTAAAATTTCAAAACGAGAAATGACGGGTGTAGATGCACGTTTATATGTGCAAACAGGTGAACTACCTTTAGATAATGTTCAACTGGGGGATAGTATTGCGGTTAATGGGGTATGTTTAACAGCCATTAATTTACCTGGAGACGGTTTTTGGGCTGATGTGTCTGGTGAAACACTGGCACATACTACATTGGGAGAATTGCGTACTGGTGGTTTGGTTAATTTAGAAAAAGCACTTACTCCACAAACACATTTAGGTGGACATATTGTGAGTGGTCACGTCGATGGTGTTGGTCATATTACACAATGCTATGATGAAGGCCGTTCAGTACGATTTCAAATTAAAGCGCCCGATGAACTAGCAAAATACATTGCTCAAAAAGGTTCTATTTGTGTGGATGGAATTAGTTTAACCGTTAATATGGTGAAAGGGGCAGAATTTTCTTTAAATATCGTACCACATACTTTGGCTATGACAACTTTGGATAAAGCAAAGGTGGGACAAAGGATTAATTTAGAAGTTGATTTGATTGCCCGTTATTTAGAACGATTAATGTTAGGTAAAGAAGCAGCTGATCCTAATGCGCAAGGTGTTACTCAAGCTTTTTTACAACAACATGGTTTTGCATAAAATTAATGTTTAGTCACTTTATACCTTACCTGAAATTGTAAACAGGAACAAATTTACTACTAGCTTCCAAACGTTACGAATGAGGTTGTAAACCCCGTACAGCCTAAATTTCTTATATATACCAAAATTTTATAAAGGAATATTTACATGAACTTTTACCGCCTGCTGTTATTTTTCGTGCTGCTGACAAGTCTCAGTACTCAATTAGCAGCTTTTCCTCGTTATATTTTGGAATGGGGAGAACTTGGAAAAAAACCAGGACAGTTGAATAATCCAAAAGGTATTGCAACTGACAGTCATGGTAATGTGTATGTGACAGACTCCAAAAATCATCGTGTTCAAAAGTTTGACGCTCATGGTCATTTTATTACCAAATGGGGAAAAAATGGTGGTGATGGAACTAATGGCAGAAAAGAAGGAGAGTTTGGCTTTCCTGTTGCTATTGCCGTGGATGTTGAAGATCGTGTTTATGTGGCTGAACGTGGGGGACAAAGAGTTCAAAAATTTGATCAGCAAGGGAATTTTTTACTCGCTTGGGGGAAAAATGCGGCAATTAAGGTAACTTTTGACATGCTAACCGCCATGGCAATCAGTCCCAAAGGCAATATTTATGTGTTAGATGCAGGATTACGTACAGTTTACAAATTTAGTGCACAAGGAAAATTGCTGAAGCAATGGGGAGATGGCATATTAACTTCTCCAGAGGGCATTGCAGTAGATGAGTTAGGTTCAGTCTATGTTTCAGATACATCAACGGCCAGCATTTATAAATTTACTCAAGAAGGTGAGCTACTTTTTGATTTAAATGCTAATCGTAAACGATTTGAACGACCCACTGCCTTAGGAATTGATCCCGATGGAAGCATTGTTGTGTTAGATACGGCAAAGCGTAATCTAACTAAATTAGGGAAAGATGGTAAATTTTTTCATAGTTGGCACTGGGATGAAACACACAAAGGTGCGAAAAAGTTACCTCCTCCTGAAGATTTCACAATTGATTTTTTCGGTAACACTTACTTTGCAAGGACAAAAAATCACCGTATTTCAAAATATGCTCCGCCTTATAACTTAAAGGATTTTGCAGTTAAACCCCAAGACTTAATTAATTTAACAGAGGAAGAAATACAAGCTTTACCACCAGAGTTTTTTAATGTCCTGACGCAGCATGATATTCCCAGAATACCACCAAAATTGTTTAAAGAATTTACTTCATTAGACATGAGTTATTTCTCACCTGATGCCCTTTCAAAATTAAGTGTCGAACAATTTAAAGCCATTCCTCCAGAAGTATTGGCCGGTTTAACTTCTGATAATGTAGGTGCACTTCCACCGCATATAATCAGTGAAATTACTGTGCAAAATTTAGATGAAATTGATTTAAATACTTTCCAAGAAACTCGCCATTTATCAAAGATTTTAACTAATTTACCTCCAGAATTTACGCCCGAAAAAATCAAACGTTATTTACCTGATGATTGGCAGCTTGATAATAAGACTGGAAAATTAAAACCTCCTGCTGGGGCTGAATTAATGCTACGCGCTTTTCAGCACAGTGATTTGCCGCCAAAAATAAGAATGTTTGATAATTTACCTGATTTTAATACAGGCTTGAGTTTGGGAGGGAATTCACAGGATGGTAAAATGTTAGAAAGCTTAAATCGTGCACTAACAGAGTCAGGTGATTCTAATCTTGCCTTGTTTCGTTTTACTCAAAATAAACGGGGTATTTTAGTTGTTCAGGGCAGTGGCAAGTTTGCAGAAACAACATTAGCATTTATCTCTGATGTTAAACGCGCTATTCAAAAAGATGAAAGCTTTAACACAGGCTTAACCTATGATAGTTCAGGCAGATACTTATTAACTACACCAGAAAAATATCAATTTGCCTTAATTCCTGCTCCTCAGGACCCTGAAAAATTATACGATATTTTCAAGCGAGGAGAAGTTAATGAGACTGAAGTTGATGTTGGAGAGGCAGGAGATGTTATTTTAATTAGGGCAGCTCAGGCCAGATCAGATGATTTTGTGCATCACGTCGTTGTATTTGACCCTTTTTTAAATCCCAGTGCCCCTCCCCCTGATGATTTATCGCCCGGAATTTAT
Source organism: Thiotrichaceae bacterium (assembly GCA_016745055.1). Classification (GTDB taxonomy): domain Bacteria; phylum Pseudomonadota; class Gammaproteobacteria; order Beggiatoales; family Beggiatoaceae; genus JADGDF01. The sequence goes on from JADGDF010000115.1 coordinate 11,915, forward strand.
TTAAATAGAAATAGATCTCACACTCGAGCAAGTAAACCTTTTGAAGGAACAATTGTTTACAATGAAGGTAACACACAGACTATCCGACCAACCGTCTATTCCCCTACAACATTTATTGATCTTGTATTGGAAGTAGAAGGGGTTGAAGATATTGTTCATCATACAGATGGACATTTCAGTATAGTTTATACTGGAGAAACATTAAATCTTCTTCCTACTTTTGAAGTTGAAGTTCGATCGCTTGAAGAACTTGAAAGAATTGAACCTAACATTGAGGTTAACGCAGATAAGGGGGTTGTGACTTATACCGTACAAAATGAATCCAATGTGATGACATTTACTTTACTGATTGTAACAATTTAGGATACAGCAATGAACACATTTTTAATTTTTATCAAGTGGACAGCCATCGTTTGGCTAAATGCTATCGTCAGCTTTATATTGGCAGTAGATTCAGGTACATCTGATATTGATATATTAGCAATGATTTGCGGCGTATTTACGTTTGTATTTATGTATACAGCCTTTGACCTTTACCTCATAAAAATTAACAATCAAAATTTAAGGAAATCGTTGCTCATTAGCACATTAATAAAAGCATTGACTCAATTTTACCCCATGATTGAGATGATAACGGGTATTTTAGCGATTAACGCCGTTACTGTTATTGATGATATTACGTTTCTTTCCACTTATTTGACGACCGTATTAGATGGTATCCTACTTTCAATTATTGTTGCCATACTAATGTTGATCATTCAACTTATACGCAAATTTATACAGATCAGGGAAACATAATTTTTTAGTTTGTGAGCAAAAATTGTAGTTTATAATATGTTGATTACAAATCAAAACTTGGCACTTTCCTTTCTCTCTAAACAGATGGCGTATCTTGTTAAAATTATGCTCATTGTTTAATTCAAACCGCACTATGCAAAAAAAAATTGTTATCTCCACCCACACTTGGGCAACAGGTTTTCCTGAAAGTGAATTAAAAAAATATCTCAATCAGAAAAAAGTCTCTAAATTACTTTGGATCGGGCACCCCTTGGCCTATCATCCTAGACTTAATGGAAGTAGTTTTGAACTTTATCATGATGGTCAATTAACAGATTCCTATTACCGAAAAATAATGAAAGTGCCATCAATATTGTCTTATATCAAAGACATTTGGTTGAATATTTGGTATGTATGGAAAACTAAAGAGACTTACGATTATTACATTGGCAATGATAATTTAAATGCATTTTCAGGCTGGATTTTAAAAAAGTTGGGAAAAACAAAGATTTGTGTTTATTATGTCATTGATTTTACACCAAAAAGATTTGAGAATAGATTAATTAATTGGATATATCACGCATTAGAAACTTTTTGCGCTAAACATTGTGATGAAACTTGGAATTTATCACAAACTTTAATTGAAGGTCGCCAAAAATTTAAAGGCATTAGTCCAAATTGTGGGCTTCAAAAAATTGTCCCAATGGGTATATGGTTTAACGAAGTCAAAAGAGTTGAATTTGCTGCAGTTCATAAACAACAACTTGTGTTTATGGGACATATTATGGAAAAGCAAGGAATTCAATCCGTTTTAGATGCAATTCCACTCATTATAAAAAAAATACCTCATTTTAAATTCCTTGTCATTGGTGAAGGCGAGTACTTGCCTAAATTGAAATATAAGGCTCAACAACTTGGCATTGAGTCCTATGTGAATTTCAAAGGTTATGTGAAACAACACGCAGAACTTGAGTACTTAATTACTTCGTCAGCTTTGGCGATTGCACCTTATCAAGAAGGGGATTATGAAAGAAATTTTACTTACTATACTGATTCAGGAAAAATCAAAACTTACTTGGGTGCTGGCGTTCCAATATTGTTAACAAAGGTACCTCATAATGCCGAAATAATACAAACACTTCAATGTGGTAAAATCATTAACCTAACGCCTCAAAATACTACTGATGCGGTGTGTGAATTATTGATGAATGAAGCAACCTTGCTAAAATATAGAAATAATGCTTTAAATTATGCAAAGCAGTTTGATTGGTCTATTATTTTTGATACTGTCTTAAAAGAAAATTAATCTTTTATTATACCCAAAGTTTATTAACTTAAGTCGAAAGAATAATCATAGTTTACATTTAATGACAAAAATTTCTCTACATACCATTTTTTGGTAGTCCCCCAGAAGTAGAGATTTAATGATATTGTAAGGTATTATTAGTAATATAACGAGAAAGCAGGTTAAAAATGCAGGTTTGTCCAAC
>JADGDF010000116.1 GCA_016745055.1 Thiotrichaceae bacterium
GTCGAAGACTTTGGAAAAACTGCGAAAGAAACCTCAATTCTAGTCTACAGTTCGTTATGCTAGCTTTTTTGGCTATCATTCTAAAAAAACTTTAAACAGATTCTAAGGGATAGGACGTCCCGTGAGCGTCACAAAATCTCTGCGAGACACCCAGCGTTAAGACTGTTAAGCATAATTTCAATTCTTGAAGAACTTAAACGAAGAGAGAACTTACTCGCTATTAAAAACGATACTCAACGGAAAATAGGAAGCTACGCAATGGTTGTGGTACATTAACAAGTCTGGTGCGTGAATCTGAGCCACTGTTGTAATAATGACGATTAAATACATTATAAACGTCTAAACTCAAAGATAAATTTTTCGACAATATGGCCTGTGTGTGTAAATCTAAAATCGTATAACCCGGTGTCTTTTGGCTTTTATTTTTGGAATCAATTTCACCAATAGCATAAATTTTTGGAGTAAATACGTAACGGTTTTTATAGCGCAAGGTAGTCCCTAATTTTAATTTATGCGGAGAGCTAAAGAAATTATATTCATCATCCGCTCCGTCTTTCTGTTTGCTGTCAATTTCAAAATAACTATAATTTCCCCAGATTTCTGCCTGCCAATCTGAATTCAGTTGCTTTTGATAATGGCTTGCCAACTCAAGTCCATATTGTTTGACATCGCCAATATTTTCACTATGTTGGGAAGATAAAATCTGACCGCCTGGAATAAACTGGGTGGTTACTTCTTCATCAGGTCGTAAGATACGATCCGTAATTTCAGTGTAATATCCACTGAGCGACCATTGTAAATTTTGTGTAGCATTGTAAATAAAATTGCTTTCAATACTACGTGATTTTTCAGGTTTAAGATTAGAATTGGGTACGTGGAAAAAATAACTGATATACTCGCCTTGCTCGTTTTGTTGACCTGAAAAAATTCCGTATGCCTCGTGTGTATTCACTGGTGAAGGCGCCCGAAATGCTTCTCCATAAAATAATTTCCAGGTGGTTTTATCACTCGGATGATAAACAATACCTAATCTCGGATTAAAAGTGCTTTTATAGCGGGAATTTTTATCGTAACGCATCCCCACACTGGTGGATAAATCATCTCGCCATTTGGCCTGCCATTGTAAATAAAATGCATGGTTATCATATTCTAATTCATAAATTTCAATGGGCAAGGTATTATTTGTGCCTATATGATATAAATTTTGTGCATTGACAGGAACATTTTTATTGTAAGGCGTAGGTAAGTCCGTTGTTTTAGGAATACTGTAAAAATCTTCATAACTGATACCTGCAATGAGTTGGTGGGCATCGTTAATTTGATAAGCAAGTTGTTGTTCAAACGAATATTTTTCTCCTTTGGAATAAATATAGGCATCTATATAATCAACATAAATATTTTTAAACCTGGAGGCTGGATCAATTTCATAGGTAGCGTAGTGTAACAAGGTTTCTCCAGATAATTGTTCACTGATATCATAGCGTAATCGGGCAAATGCACTGGTTAACTCCGTATTCCATTGCGAGTCTGAACCATATTGGGTTACATTAGGATTTTCGCTAACTGTTGTTGGATGACGTAGAAAACTATGATTAACGCCAACAGTTAAGTTATCTTTGTAATCTAAACGGGCAAATAAACTATGACTCTTTTCTTTAGCATAGAAATCCTCTCTTTCTGCTGCTGATTTATATAATTTTCCACTGAAGGTTTCAACATCCCCAAACTGATAAGTGTTGGGATAATCCGTAGATAAACTTTCATAGTCGGCCTGTTGAGCATGTCCACCTGCACTGATGGATAAATCACCTGTTAATTGCTTGCCCACATGAGCTGAATAGTAACGATAATAGTTGGTGCCTATGCCTGCTCTAACTGTTTGCGGCTCAGGTACTTTTTCCGTAATAATATTAATGACTCCCCCAAAGGCATCCGCACCATATAAAGCGGCAGCAGGACCGTAGATAATTTCAACTTGTTTTGCATGGTATAATGGAAAATTTTCTGCAATAGGAATAGTTTCCCCTGTAGGTGAATCAATGCGGACCCCATCTTGCAAAATGAGAAATTTGTCACTATTAATATGGCCACGCATGACAATGGTATGCAAGTTCACTTGATGATTAGAAGCGTGTATATCAATACCTGGTAAATCTTTTAATAAATCTAATAAATTGCGGTAACCACGATCTTGAATTTGCCGCTTAGTCACTACCATGGCCGTGACAGGCGTATCTGTAACGCTTTCTTCCATTTTGGAGGCGGTGGTAATTTGAACATCTATTAATTCTGATAAGGATAGTGCTAATAGCTGATCAAGAATAGCTTCATCGTTATCCTCCGCCATTGTATCTTCTGCCATTACAGAGGTCGCCATTAACATCCAAAATATTGTATTAAAAATGAAGAAATAAGTTTTCATAGCAAGTCTCTTAATCTGTAGACTACCCAAAAAGTATAAAATAAGTTAAACAAACGAATTGAGCTTAAATTAATTGGCTTTCAGAAGTAATATTTAATTTTAGTCAGCAGCATATTGCAATGTCAGTTTGTTTTTATTATAAACTGATTTATTTATCTATATAAATAGATAGTAAATTTTTCTTAAAATTACATGATGTTCATTTTTAGCTAATTGAGGCTTATTGCTAAAGAGCGTTTAAAAAAAAACGGCTATGGCTATAGTGTGAGTAAGAACAACCCCATTTTTTAGATACATATACTTTGCACAACATTTTTTCAGTAACTACACAACAAAGCACACAAATGATAAAATCCTTAATAGAAAGGGTCATTTTTTTGACTAACTTCTTATACATAAAACGATTATTCATCAAACTGTATCCATTAAATCAAATACTTAAAAAAATTGAACATCGCATTATAGTTGGTTGGTATAATGAATTTAAAAATAGGATTTCATTAGTTAATAAACCTCTTGCAAGCTAGATAATGTAAAAAATTCACTTATTGATTATTAAGTAGTAAACCTTAGTGTTTGGACAAAGCAAGAGGCTTCATGATGAAATATCACTCGGATAATATCGAATTTAAATATCACAATAGTACTTTGTCATGGAAACAACATTAATTACCCAACTGTCTACTTGGAAACAGTTACAGGCTCACCAGCAAACGCTAAACACTGTTCATCTACGAGATATGTTTGCCGAAGACAGTGAACGTTTTGCTAAATTTTCTATTCAAGCCTGCGATCTTCTACTAGATTATTCTAAAAATCGCATCACTTCTGAAACAATGAATCAGCTATTTCAATTTGCAAATGAAGTCAAATTGCAAGATTGGATTAAACGCATGTTTCAGGGCGAAAAAATCAATCATACCGAACAACGTGCTGTGCTACATACAGCCTTACGTTATCAAGGTAATGAAGCCATTGAAGTTGATGGGCATAATGTGGTACCTGATGTTCAAGCCGTTATTAATAAAATCCAACAATTTGTTACTCAGGTGCATGAAGCTAAATGGATTGGCCATACGGGTAAAGCCATTGATACTATTGTGAATATTGGTATTGGTGGATCTGATTTAGGGCCAGTGATGGTGGCTCGTGCATTGAAAGCTTATTACCACCCTTGTTTACAATGTCATTTCGTATCTAATGTGGATGCCACTCATCTGGGGGAAACTTTAAAGTTATTAAACCCAGAAACCACCTTATTTATTGTCGCTTCCAAAACTTTCACGACCCAAGAAACCATGCTAAATGCCAACAGTGCACGACAATGGTTAATTAATAAGCTGAAAGATGAAAGTGCGGTGGCAAAACATTTTGTGGCATTGAGTACCGCAAGAGAAGAGGTGATTAAATTTGGCATCAATCCCGACAATATGTTTGAATTTTGGGATTGGGTCGGTGGCCGATATTCCTTATGGTCTGCCATTGGGTTATCTATTGCAGTCATGATTGGTATGGATAATTTTAGCAAATTGCTCAACGGCGCCTATGAGATGGATCAACATTTTCTCAATACGCCATTGGAAAACAATATACCTGTGATTATGGGATTGTTGGGCGTTTGGTATAACAATTTCTTCGGTGCTAAAACTCATGTGATTTTACCCTATGATTATGCGCTGGAATATTTTCCTGCTTACTCCCAACAACTGATTATGGAAAGTTTGGGTAAACGAGTCACACGCGAGGGACAAGTTGTCGACTATGCCACTTGTCCAATCACTTGGGGTGCCCCAGGTAATAATGGCCAACACGCCTTTTACCAACTGCTACATCAAGGTACTCATATCGTACCCGCAGACTTTATTGTTGCCATTGAAGGTCAATATGATTTACCTGGCCATCAGGATGCTACCTTGTCAAACGCTTTTGCGCAAACTTTGGCGTTGATGAAAGGTCGAACAGAAGAAGAGGCCAGAGCAAAAAATATGGCGGAAGATATATTACCTCATCGTTTATTTCCTGGTAATCAACCCACAAACACTTTAGTGTACCAAAAATTAACCCCTAATATTTTAGGTAAACTCATTGCACTTTATGAACACAAAACTTTTGTACAAGGCGTATGCTGGGGATTGAATCCTTTCGATCAATGGGGCGTTGAATTAGGCAAAGAGATGGCTGGTCAATTATTGCCAGAAATACAAGCAGCAGGTGCAGTCACAGCCCATGATGCTTCCACAAATGGGTTATTGAACTATGTTAAGGCGCATCGTGCATAATGGGTGTTTGATGGTTTAGCTAGCTTTATCGGAAATCACTCGTTACCAAACTCTACTTCACGGCCATTAAGTTAAGTTCGTAGAAGTGCAAACTTTAGTTTGCACACGCAAGATAAATCTTGCACTCCAAACTGAAAAAAATTCTTAACTTAATGGCCGTGAAGTTCTGCTTGGGAGTAGTCTGCGTGGGAAGCTTTGTTTTCCCACAAAGCTGAACTTGGTAACGAGAAAAATAATTCCTAACTTAATGGAAAAAACCAACGTCTCTTAACTGGTTTGGTAAATGACTATGCGGATTTTTATAGCGGGCGCGACTGGTTTTATTGGCCAACATCTGTTACCAGCACTACTAGCAGAAGGGCATGAAATAATTGCAGGGGTACGTCAACCACAAACTTGGCAAACCCGATTTCCTACCATTGACTGGCTGCGCTGCGACTACAGTAAAGATCATGACCCACAAATCTGGTTACCCCGTTTAACTAATATTGATGTAATTATCAATGCAGTTGGGATTATTACTGAAACCAGTAAACAAAATTTCACAGATTTACATGTCAAAGCTCCAATCGCATTATTTACCGCAGCTAACCAGCTAGGTATCAAAAAAATCCTACAAATTTCTGCGTTGGGTGCAGATGCCGCAGCAACAAGTCAATATCATGTCACTAAACGCACTGCTGATGAAGCTTTAGTAGCATTGAGTCCAAATGCCGTTATTTTACAACCTTCCATCATTGTTGGTAGAGGCGGTGGCAGTACGACATTATTTGCGGCAATGGCTACCTTACCTTGGATACCCTCACTGAGTTCAGCCAAAATCCAACCTATTTTAATCAATGATGTAGTAGCAATAATAGTGAAGCTAATTCATAATTGGCCAACGGGTAGTAAGCGTTTAGAACTAGTAGGCATGGAAGCTATGACTCTGAGCCAATTGTTGAAATTATTCCGCAATTGGTTAAATTTAAAACCAACAAATAGTATAAAAATACCATTGCCACTCTTAAAAGTAATAGCAAAAGGCAATGATTGGTTAAAAATGGGTTCCTTTAATTCAGACACGTTAGGCATGTTGTTACGTGGCAATTGTGCGAATCCAGCGCCGATGTTATCCACGACTAAAATAACACCGAGTAGTATTCGCAGTGGTTTACAAACTTTTCCAGCAACGACGGCTGACCGTTGGTATGCACGTTTATTATTTCTGCAACCGTTATTACGCATCACAATTGGTCTATTATGGTTATTTACTGGTATTGTGTCTGCTTTTTTATATCCAGTGGTAGAAAGTTATAAACTGCTGGCAGCCACTGGCGTTACTGGCCTATTTGCACCTATTATGTTGTATTCAGCCGCTATCTTAGATAGCATACTGGGCATTGCAACCTTAATTGGGTATAAAATTAGACTTGTAGTCGGCCTACAATTGCTAGTGATGATAACTTACACAGTCATTATCACTTGGTTCTTACCAGAATTATGGCTACATCCTTTTGGTGCAATTAGTAAAAATATTCCTCTGTTGGTTGCTACATTAATCATGTTGGTACTAGAAGAACAATGAACCTGTATCTATTGTTAAAAACTATTCATATTCTTAGTGCAACAGCATTGTTTGGGACTGGTGCTGGGAGTGCTTATTATATGCTCCGTGCTCATTTGAATGGTAATATTCAAACCATTGTCGTAACGACTAAACATGTTATAGCAGCGGATTGGATTTTTACGGCTGTTAGTGGTATTGTGCAACCAATTACTGGTATTTGGATGGTTATATTAGTTGGGTGGTCATTGACACAAACGTGGATTTTATGGAGTTTAATATTATATGGAATCGCAGGGTTATGTTGGTTGCCAGTCGTTTGGTTACAATACAAAATCCACCATTTAGCTCAACAAGCCCTGCAAGATAATGAACCATTACCCCCCTTATATTATCGTTATATGAAAATATGGTTTGTACTAGGTTGGCCTGCTTTTATATCATTAACGGCAGTGTTTTTTTTAATGGTGTTTAAACCAATTTAAATGTACCCATTCATTTAATAATTTAAAGCTAATACCTTAGATTCAAACAAATATTTGTTAGGATTTAGGTTTAATAAAATTCAAAACAAGACAAAGGTGGAGATTGTTTTATGAAATATCAAAAATGGTTGAAATATGTTTGGGTAGTTTTATTGTTTTTGCCGATGACTGTAATGGCAGCAAAAGATCATGGTGATAAAACTGAACAAGACCTCATGAGTGATATCGCTAATGCCAAAACCCCTGAAGATAAGGGACTAGCCATTGCAAATATGATGGACTTTCGTAATTTAGGTTGGAAAGACTCTGAAGCTAAGATGCAGATGATACTACGCAATCGTCAAGGTGATGAAAGTGTACGTGATGTTCGGGTTAGAAACTTAGAAGTCATTGGTGATGGAGATAAAGGATTATCCATTTTTGATACCCCTAGAGATGTAAAAGGTACAGCGGTGCTAACTTGGTCTCATGCCTTAAAACCAGATGAACAATGGATTTACTTACCTGCTTTAAAACGAGTTAAACGTATTTCTTCCAAAAACAAATCTGGTCCATTTATGGGGAGTGAATTTGCCTATGAAGATATTGCCTCTCAGGAAGTTGATAAGTTTACTTATAAATATCTTCGGGATGAACAGTATGACGGTATGGACTGCTATGTGTCAGAACATTACCCTGCTTACAAATACTCAGGGTATACTCGTCAAATAAGTTGGGTGGATAAAGAACACTTCCGTCCTCGCAAAACTGTATTCTACGATCGTAAAAACTCACTTTTAAAAACGGTAGTTTACAAAAACTACAAAACCTATTTAGGCAAATATCTTCGTCCTCACGAAATGTTTATGGAAAACCACCAAACAGGCAAATCGACTAAGTTAAAATGGAGTGAGTACAAATTTGGTACAGGATTTACTGACAGAGATTTTGACAAAAATGCTTTGAAGCGAGTTCGATAAGTTCAGTAATCAAGTCACATCAAGTAAATTGGCTACCTTTTTATCCTATATTTTTCAACCTGAAGTTTGTACGAGGGATTTAATCAATGTGGAACCGCAGCATATCCAATGTGCTGAAGGCCACTCGTATAACGCGATTACTGGCGCATGTGATAAGATGCTTTAAAGTAAGGAAGGTGATCTTCTACTTAACAGAAAGTTAAATTAAAGCAAATAAAGCAAAAGTAACCCAACATGGATGATATACTCTGTTGGAGACAACACAGCTTAATCTATTTTTTTATATTGTTGTCTTCATTTAAACAGAGAGAAAATGCAGCATTTCTACTTTGTTTTATTCAAAACGCTGCAATGTCTTACAGTCTTTGAAGTATTAGGAAAGTTGTTAGTCATTATAATAAGTGCATCATCATACTTTTACTACTTAAGGAGGCTTTATGCATTTTATCACTCTCACCCTAGCAGCATTCACACTGTTAGTCACTAGCGTTGCAGTTCATGCAGCTCCCATAAAAATCAAGTTCTCTCATGTTGTTGCTGAATCTACGCCCAAAGGTGTTGGTGCCAATATGTTCAAGAAATTGGTAGAAGAACGTCTAGCAGGCAAAGTCGTTGTTGAAGTTTATCCTAATTCCCAATTGTACGATGACAAAAAGGTTATGGAAGCCTTGTTACTTGGTGACGTACAAATGGCAGCCCCTTCTTTAGCCAAATTCGGTAAATACACTAAAAAACTGCAAGTGTTTGACCTGCCTTTTTTGTTTGATGATTTGGAAGCTGTGGAACGTTTTCAATACGGTGACATGGGTAAAAAACTTTTGCAGTCCATGCGTAAAAAAGGTTACCTTGGTTTGGCCTATTGGCATAATGGTATGAAGCAACTGTCAAGTAAGGCTAAATTACGTGTTCCAGCAGACATCAAAGGTCTAAAATGTCGCATTCAACAATCGGATGTGTTACAAACCCAATTTGAAGCCATGGGTGTCAATCCACAAAAATTAGCATTTGCAGAAGTTTACAATGCTTTACAAACAGGTGTGGTTGATTGCGCAGAAAATCCTTGGTCTAATATTTATTCCAAAAAATTCCATGAAGTACAAAAATACTTTTTAGAAACCAATCATGGCGTATTGGATTATTTGTTAGTCACCAACGCAGGTTTTTGGAAAAAACTCCCGGCTGATATTCGCACTGAATTGGAAAAAATCATTGCCGAAGTGACGGTTGAAGTCAATAAACGCGCTTATGATTTGGCCATGGAATCACGCCAAAATGTAATTGATTCTGGACGTTCTCAAGTGTTGGCACCCACTAAAGAAGAGGTCGCCCAATGGCGTAAAATTATGGAACCTGTTTGGAAGAAGTTTGAAAAAGAAATTGGTAAAGATGTGATTAAAGCTGCACTACAAGCGAATCAATAAGAAATAAGAAGTTGAAAGCCTAAAAATCAAGACCTGGCAGGTTTTGAAAACCTGCTAGGTCTGATTGAAAACTTGTGAAAATTATTTCTCTCTTAAACTCTATCAAGAGAAAAGGCACACTAAGATGCTTATAAAACTTTACCACCACCTAGAAGAAGCGATTATCAGCTTACTCCTTGCGGCGATGACCATTGTCACTTTTAGTCAAGTTGTTGCCCGTAGTTTCTTTAATTCTGGCGTTGTATGGGCCTTAGAATTAACCACTTACCTATTTGCTTGGATGGTCTTATTTGGCATTTCCTATGGCGTGCGAGTACATGCCCATATCGGTGTAGATGTTTTTGTCAAATTACTTCCTAAACAAGGGCAAAGAATCATCAGCGCCCTTGCTATCTTATGTTGTATGGCTTACTGCATTTTAGTCTTTATCGGTAGCTGGAATTACATCAACATCATGTATGAACTGGGCATTGAAGCCGAAGATTTACCTGTCCAACAATGGGTCATTTATCTAATTTTACCCATTGGTATGACCTTGTTGTTTATCCGTTTTGCTGAAGTGTTGTATAAATTAATCATTGGCAGCGAAGTGCATATGCTCGCAGATGAAGCCAAAGATATCCTTGCTGAACACCGACAACAGCAAGCCACTGAACGGCACAAGGATGAAAAACCATGACTATTTTATTTTTATTTGGTTTATTATTTGTGTTGATGTTCATTGGGGTTCCCATTGCCATTGCCTTGGGTTTATCAAGTTTATTGACTATTCTGCTGCTTTCCGATGATTCTCTTGCCTCCCTGTCTTTAAAGTTATTTCAAGGAATGGAACATGCCACGCTCTTAGCCATTCCATTTTTCATTTTATCAGCTGCCTTTTTATCCACAGGCGGTGTGGCTAAGCGCATTATTCGTTTTGCCATTGCTTGCGTTGGCTCCATTCGCGGTGGTATGGCCATGGCTTCAGTACTTGCTTGCATGTTATTCGCCGCCGTATCAGGTTCATCACCCGCCACCGTGGTTGCCATTGGTTCTATTGTAATTGCAGGCATGGTCGCGACGGGTTACACCAAAGATTTTGCAGTTGGAGTCGTATCCAGCGCAGGGACCTTGGGCATTCTCATCCCCCCTTCCTTGGTCATGGTCGTTTACGCTGCGGTTACAGAAGTATCCGTGGGTCGCATGTTCATGGCCGGTGTCGTACCTGGCATTTTAGCAGGCTTAATGCTGATGGGTGCAATTTACTTCTTTGCACGTAAAAAAGACCTACCTAGAATGAAACCCGCTTCCTGGGAAGAAGTTCTCTCCTCGGGCTTTAATGCCATTTGGGGATTATTGCTGGTGTTTATCATCATGGGTGGCATTTACAGTGGCTTTTTTACTCCCACAGAAGCTGCTGCGGTTGCAGCCGTTTACGCATTTTTTATTGCCGTTTTTGTTTACCGAGACATGAGCATCACTGGTGTGCCCAAAGTGTTGTTGGAATCCGGTAAAGTCACCATCATGCTGATGTTCATCATCACCAACGCCATGTTATTCGGCCATGTGCTCACCACAGAGCAATTGCCTCAGGAAATTGCAGAAGCCATTATTAGCTTTGGCATGTCCCCATGGATGTTTTTAGTGGTGGTTAATGTATTACTGTTGGTTGGCGGTAGTTTTATGGAGCCCTCGGGCTTATTACTCATCCTTGCTCCTATTTTATTCCCCATTGCTGTTGAATTAGGTATTGATCCAATTCATTTAGGCATTATCATGGTTGTGAACATGGAAGTGGGTATGATTACACCGCCAGTAGGGTTAAACTTATTTGTGGTGGTTGGCATTACGGATATGAGTTTATTTGAAGTTGTGAAAGCCGTTTTGCCTTGGTTATTAGTCCTGTTAACTTTCTTAATTATTGTCACTTACATCCCTGAAGTGAGTTTATTCTTACCCAATTTGATGTATGGCCCACAAACTTAGTTTCTAACCTTCGTCATTTATAAAAAAAGACCTGGCAGGTTTTTGAAACCTGCCAGGTCTGTCTTTTCCCCTCGTTTCCAGGCTAGAGCGTGGAAATCAGACCAAAATTAGGACTAATGTAGCGTCATGCTTGAAGGGTTAATTTCAGTTTTAGGTGGATTTAATACTATTCATGAGGCTTATTGACGCATTAGCGGAATGATTCGTGGCGATAAGAAAATGCTTTAATTAAACTAAAAAATCTACAAAAATTATCATTATATAACATCGAAATTGCTCAACTTCCAGCCACGTTTGGACAACTGCAAAACTTGAAGGAATTATGGTTATATGGAAACCAGCTAAAAGAGCTGCCAGCATCATTTGGGGAGGAACTGAGAAAGTCATGTAACTATTACATTTAGCTAATCCTTTAGAACCCCACTGTTAGAAATAGCAGAGTAAGGCATTCCAGCCATTCGTAGGTATTTTGGATTCATCCAATAAAATTTTCTGGTTCTAACGTTTTCTGTTGATGGTAAATCGTAGATTTGAATTTTCCCATTCAAATACTCCCATCCGTATTTTGCAAAGCTTGCAAAATGTTTGATGGTATGGATATATCCATTTTATTACCCAAATAATTCAATGTATCTCTTAAAGGTAATACTGAACAACATTGTTTAGCATGAATAAGCAGTCGTTCCCAATCAATCTGAGCGGTTCTAAAAATCATCATTGCATCGGCAATCCAACATATTGATGGTAGTTGTTCCCATTGGAGTTCCTGTGCACAAGTATGTAACAATTGATCGGTTGGATTCAAAATATAAAGTGGCATATTGCTGAGGTCAATAGAAACAGCATTAGCCAAAAAATCATTGTCCACATCATTTGCTAAACAGTTATAAAGTACATGCCAGTGTAGATTAAATTGGTTACCTGCATTATCTTTAAATCCCCATGAACACTTCCGATAGATAAGCGCAGCAATATGTTTTTCTTCCAAACTTTTTAAGGAAAAAAATGTAGCTATCCAATGCCGTTCTTTCAATAAATTGAGGACATTTGCAGCCTGTTCTGTATGAATAAAAACATCAAAATGGGTCATTGGACGTAGGCCATAATCTTTGTAATAAAATAGATTTAATGCTGCTCCCTTAAGCAGAAGAATTTTTCGGATACCAGCGGTGTGAAACGCAAGTAATAAATCAGTTACATGGTGAAATAATAGTTGGTTTTGACACCAAGTATTGCGATAAATCTCTTTAAATTTGCTCATTAGATGATGGTCAATGCCTTGAGACTGTAAGTTACGATATAGTAAGGGCAACAATCTATAGGAACCGGCATCAAGCTTATTAAGATCAACCTTAGCTTGCCATTCACTCCATGCTTCAACCGCTTTTTTATCCTGTTTAAATATTGCGTACAAAAGTAGTTCTTGTTGAGCTGTTGGCCAATAATTACCAGCATTATCTTTGCTTTTATTCATTAGTAATTTTTTCATTATCCAAAAATGTTGAAAATATATTATGGTTTTGTTAAAATTTTTATAAGGAGGTCATCAGTTTAACCTTAAAAATTTACACAACTAATTACAGCTTAAACATTAAGTTTAATTTAAAATAATCTGTATATAAAACTATCCTTTCAATTAGAGACTGCATAGATTAAAAAATGTTACCATTAAATCAGAAAGTATCCGCAGCACAAAATGCATTGGTTCAAAATTTGGAGGGAGAATCCATTGTACTTAATCTCCAAACTGAAAAGTATTTTAGCTTAGATGATATTGGAACTCGGATATGTCAAGTCTTGATAGAGAAAGATTCCATCCAAACGGCTATTGATACTTTATTTGCTGAGTATGACATAGAACCAGAACGGTTACAGCAAGATGTAGAAAAGCTCATTGAAGAGTTGTTAAAGCATGGATTGGTTGAAGTTAATAGCGCATAAGTTATACCGTTTTTGGAAACTGGGCGGGGGGTTATTGTTGCAAGTACTTAAATGGCAAGTCCTCGCAAAATTTAGCCAAGTCAGCTATAATCAAACTATTTCGGCCTTACAATTGGCATATTGGCTGTTTCATCAAACGACTTTCCAAAAAGCTCAAAAGTAAAGTCATTTTATCCACAAATTGATATTTAATGGAGAAAAATCATGTCCCAAATGACGACAAACACAGAAATGACTACTGAAAGTATTGCGAACAAAAAGCCGTACCATACTCCAAAACTGAATGAACTTGGTAATGTCAAAGAACTAACGCTTACGAATCCCGGTTCACCAGGTGATCCTAGTGATGGTGGTTCGTTCCCTAATAATTATGTTTCATAATTAAAATTTCGGAGTTGTTTACATGTTATTTATCTGAATCAAAATTTTTCAGTCGTTTTGGTAGGCAAAAAAACTGCCTACCCTCCTACATGTAACATATTGATTTTATTGTCTACAGAAAGCGTTAGACTCAAGAGTACTTCCAATAAATTAATTTTATTTATAAGTTTAATATTTAATGGAGAAAAATCATGTCCCAAATGACGACAAACGAAGAAATGACTACTGAGAGTATTGCGAACAAAAAGCCGTACCATACTCCAAAACTGAGTGAACTTGGTAATGTCAAAGACCTGACGCTTACGAATGCTGGTAGTACTGGTAATGATGGTGGTTCTTTTTTCAATCGGTATGTTTCATAATCGAAAATTTATGAATTGTTTATGTGTTTATTTGTCTGAATCAGATTTTGAAAATTTTTCAGTCGTTTCGGTGGGCAAAAAAATCTGCTCACCCCACTATAACATATTAATTTTATTATCCACAGAAAGCGTTAGACTCAAGAATACTTCCAATAAATTAATTTTATTTATAAGTTTAATATTTAATGGAAAAAAATCATGTCCCAAATGACGACAAACGAAGAAGTGACTACTGATAGTATTGTGAACAAAAAGCTGTACCATACTCCAAAAC
>JADGDF010000117.1 GCA_016745055.1 Thiotrichaceae bacterium
CACTTGAGGGAGAGTTTATATTAACGAAAGGGAAAATGCAATGTGCAGGAATTTCATCCCCGGTTTGTGTCACGCGCGCGGGTCATGGGTAGCTTCTTTCCTTCTTTCCTCATCATGTTTAAGTAAATAGACAATGCAGCATTAAAATGCTACAAAATGAATAATACCATAGTCTAAAGCCTCTTCTAAATGCTTATGGACTTTTGCCGCGGGAATATTGAGTTCACTCAGAATATTATTGATTGAACGTTGTCCATCAATTTGTCTTAATACTGCTAGCCAGTCTTTCATTTCAATTTCTGATAATTCATATTCAACTCTATCGTCTATTGAAAGATAGGAATACGCATTATCATCCGAAACGTGATCAATTTTCAGTAATTTTACACCTGGTGCGAATACTATTACGCGATCCAATAATGCTGTCTGTTCTCTCCTAATGGCCAGTTTTAGGGCTAGGTCATCTTCCTGTTTTTCCCAGTCTTCAATTGTTATTTCAGGTAATAAATCAATAGACTCGACGTGCGATTGACTCTGATGAATCGTTTCCTTTGCCATGTTTGCCAACAATCCCATATTCGCAAGAGGTAATAATGACTCTATCAAACTAAATTCTGGTTCTTCTGGAATCGCATTGATTAATTCTTCAAGCGCGTTTTTATCAAAAATAGCATCATTGTTCTCAAAAAAAGCTTCTCGAATTAATTCACTATCATTTGCTACTAACAACTTGTACATCATACGCCGCGTATAACGGACATCTTCACCATAAAAAAATGGGCATTTGGGACGTTGGCTCAGTTCATCTGACAAATGAGGCTTCATGGCCTGGCGTAAAATTTCTTTATCCCAAAACAAGGCTTCATAATGTTTGGGAGGAATATTGGCTACATATTCCACCAAACGATGATCTAAAAAAGGGACTCGATTTTCAATATGATTGCCCGCCGCTGTTCGATCTTCATGCCAAAGGTTATACATTTGTAAATTTCGCACATGCAAATTAACGTAATAAAACCAGGGATGTGGATAGTGCGTTTGTTGACTGCATGATGCTAAAAAGTCTTTGGTCAACACACCACCATATTGTGATAGTTGAGTATTGGCTTTGGCAATCAATGCATCTTTTTCAAAATCGCTAAAAATATCAACAAATGCTGACCAGTTTCTTTCTTTTTCATCCAAATCTGGGCGATAATTTTTAACGTAATCAACGCTGTAACCTCCGTTAAATTCATCACTGCCTTGTCCTAACAAAACCACTTTTAAATTTGGACGTAGCTGTTTGGCATAGCGATGCAAATGATACTTGTAGAGCTGTTCTGCATTACACAATGGCGTTTCACATAACCAAAGCAAGTCTTTCCAATGTTCAGGGGTAAATGGATTATCATGCCAGGAATACAAAATTTGATGGTTGGGAATATTAAGCTGTTGAGCTGCAAGATAACCTGCTTTTGCATCACCATTTTGAAAAGTACTTTGACTCAACACTGAAAAAGTATGAAGTGATTGGTACTGAGAAGCAAAGGCCGCTACAGACACTGAATCAATCCCTCCACTCAAAAATAGACCGACTTCAACATCAGCCATCAATCGTAGTTTGACAGCATCAACCAATAGTTCACCATAACCATCAATAATGTCCTGTTTACTGCGGGTATCTGATGCATATGCATCATCAGATAGCAAGGGTAGTGTCCAATATTGTTTAATACGGGTACGCTTCGCATCTGCAATGAGTAAATTTCCTGCAAGCAAATAGTTAATATCTTTAAAAAATGAAGATAAATCCTGCCCCATTTGCTGAGATTGATAACCCAAGGCTTGTTCCCAATCAAATTCACGAGGACAATCTGGGTAGGCAAATAATGCCTTGATTTCAGAACCAAACAACAGTCGCTGATTAGATTCTGTGTAATATAATGGTTTTATGCCCAAACGATCTCTAGCCAAAATTAGCTGCTGCCGTTTTTTGTCCCACAAAGCCAAAGCAAACATACCATTGACATCCTTCAGAAAACTCTCACCTTTTTCCTCATAAAGATGTAGTAAAACTTCACAATCTGATTGTGTCCGGAATTGATGGGATGATTTCAAACAAGATCGTAACTCGTGGTGATTATAAATCTCCCCATTGACCATCAACATTAACGAACCATCTTCATTAAACAGAGGTTGCCTTCCCCCTGCAACATCAACAATGGATAAACGACGAAAAATTGCCCCAAATAAACCATCAATAAACACTTGTTCATCATCAGGCCCTCGATGGGCTATTTGATGACCCATCGTGCGCAAAATAGGTTCGATGTCAGCACCAAGCTGTCCATTTTTTGAAAGTAAGCCAGCTAATCCGCACATTTATTAGTTCCCAAGTTAATGAAAAGATTTTTAGTTTTTTATTGTTATCATTTTAGAGTAAGTTATGAATTTCTAAGATAGCTCTTCTTTCCTAAAAAAAAAGCATTTCCATTTTTCTGGAAATGCCCTTTGAATTAATAAATAACCAAGTAGTTAATACTTAAGTTACCACGAACCTGCTGAAAGCCAACCTGTTGGAGATCTCCCTGCTTGAACACTCGTGTGAGTAGATAGTCCGTGCTTTTTTGGTGATTTAACTGTACGTTGGGTTGTAGATGTTTGGGGTGTGGATTTTTTCTTTGTGCTTTTCATGGTGGTTCCTTGTAAAGTGAGATATTAGTAACTTTATATAAAAGCAACTTGTGTGTCAAGGTTTGAAACTAAAGGTATCTACATAAATATTGAAACTTCGTAACTACCTAGCCCTAACCTGCGAGTAGCTCTTCTTTCCTAAAAAAACAAAAAAGGCATTCCCATTTTTTTCTCGTTCCCAAACTCTGTTTGGGAGTGTCTGCATGGGAAGCTCTGCTCCCGTCTCGCAAAACAGAGCTTGATAACAAGAAATGTTCAATCTTTAACGATCAATCTCCCCAAACACAATATCTTGCGTACTGATAATGGCAATTACATCCGCTAACATATGGCCTTTTGCCATTTCATTCATGGCGGACAGATGCGCAAATCCTGGGGCACGAATTTTCAAGCGATAAGGCTTATTGGCACCATCAGAAATGATGTAAATACCAAATTCACCTTTAGGATGCTCAATCGCCGCGTAAGCTTTACCTTTTGCTCATTCCCACGCTCCGGCGTGGGAATGCGTACCTTGATTATAAAAAGACCGCGCAAATATTTTGTTGAAATCGCCATAGTTTTGATGCTTAAAATTCTCCAACCACTGTCGCACCAACGTGGTTTTGCCCACCCCGCCAGACGCCACAATCGCAACCACCTGTTTTCCCTTTTCAATGGCCGTAGTCATTGCCTGTAATTCCTCCTCCCGACCAATGGTTTGATGACTCAGGTCAGGCAGTTTGGCAAGATAATAAGGCGCGTTGGGGTTGATGAGAGGCTGAGATTTGAAATATTTTTTGATAAAAGGTATTTTTTGCAGAAATATTTTGTAATCGGCAATGCCAGAAAATTGCAAAATGGCAATAATGGCTGCAACTGTACCAATGACTGTGATTATTTCCATAAACTATATCCGTTGTCGAATCAGAATTTACAGAATTTTAGAATGAGCAGAATGAGAATGAAAGGTTTTTTCTTCAGGAGTGCAAACTTTAGTTTGCAAAATAACCTACATTCATCAAAAGACAGACCTGGCAGGTTTTTAAAACCTGCCAGGTCTTGTATCTTTCTTGGAACAACCGCAAATCATCTCCGTTATCGAATAAGAGACAAGGCAATTATCTTAAAATCCTACAAAATATACTGTCAGTATAATTAATTAATCTTGAATATATTAATTTTCGTTGTCTGAAAATTTTTAGCGTTTAATTCACATTTCAACCTCACGTTACGCTAGAATTGATACCTAAAAAAGGGAGGGGGAAAAATGAAGTTATTATTATTGCTTGTAATCTATTTACTGACGCCTGAATGTTATGCTGGCATCATAGAACCACTCAAATTACGTCATGATGATAGCGAACAACGTGCTGCACCTCAACTAACGCCTGGTTCTCATCTTAAATTATATATTCCAAGTTTACCCTACCTTTATGTATCTCATGCCATTAATGGTGCATTGTTCCGGCCAGCCAATAATAAACAAGGTTGGAAATACGATCTTGCTATCAGCCACAAAAAAATCAGTGATATAATTTATGAATTCAAACTACGTTCAGGCGTTGAATTCCAAGATGGAACACCATTTAATGCGGATATGGTCTTGCTGAACATGGAATTCTTTAAAAAAAAACCCTTTGTTTATAGTAAAATGCATGAAGTCTTTGATTATGCAAAAAAAATAGACGATTTCACTATTCGTTTTCACCTGACTCAAAAATATGGCGTGTTTTTAAACGATTTAGTTTGGGTGCAATTTTATACCCCTGCTTATCTGGAAAAATTTGGCTGGAATGGTAAACCAACTTGTCCTAACTTGGCTGAACCAGGTCCTTATGGGATTGGCCCTTACATTTTGACAGAAGGCTATATTGAAGGTGATCGTAAAACGCCAAAAGCTGAGCTGGTAGCCAATCCAAATTATTGGGATAAACGATATCCAAAAATTGAACGTATTACCGTATACACTGAATATGACAGTGTACAAGCTAAAAATGATGTATTGTATAAGGAAAATGTGCTGGATATTACTCCAATTGCCTTTGAGTACAAAGCTGAAACTATTTTGTCACCCCATGCCAAACTGGTTATTTCACCTTCCACGGATAGTTATGCGATTCACATCAATATGCGTAATGGCAATCCACGATTGCTTGATAAAGAAGTTCGTTTGGCCTTAAATCAAGCCTTAAATCGTCAATATTTACTTTATTTTGTTTACGAAGGCGAAGGGCAAATTTCTTCAACACTTGCATCCCCTAATTTTCCAGGAGTTCAGGAAGCTTCCCAATCTATTCAATCTTATGATAAGGATGCTAACGCTTATTCTCCAGAAGAACAAGCCCGACTTAAATCTATTTTGAATGGTTTAACTTTGAAAGTATTGACACAAGAACGATTTTTATTTTTATGGCGAGGGATTGAATATCAATTAAGCAAAGTCGGTGTAACGCTGGGTTTAAATGTCACTAAAACAGAGACTATCATTTTTAAAGAATTACTAACAACGAATACCAAACAAAACACAATTGATTGGGATTTACTCATTTGGGGCAATGATGACTGGTTTTTCTTTCATCCTTGGACAGCCTTTTTTGTCTATCGCACACATAATGTGTGGAGTACTGTGTTTCCAGATCCAATCATGGATGGTTATATTGAAGATATGTTTAAAGTGGCAGTCAATGAGCCTGGTTATTTAACCGTTGTTAAAAAAATTATGCAACGCGCTCATGATAATGCCTACATGTTTTTTGTACCTACACCTAAAAAAGTGTTTGCTGTCAATAAAGAAGTTATTTTTACGCCTTACAAAATGGCCTCGGTACCGCTATGGGAAATAGAATTGACAACGCAGCACCCTTCCATTCGACGCAGTGATTACCCAAAAGAACTTAAACAACCCGTAGCCATCGTCTATAAAAACCATACAGATTAGCATAAGAGAAAATTCCTATGAAAAACTTAAGTATTACCCTAAAATTTTTACTATTATCAAGTTTTTCCGTTCTCGCGTTGATTGGTTTAGGCGGTTATGGTTTACAAAATGTGCACACTACATTTACTGATTTAAAACAAGTTTATGAAACTTCCATTAGAATTAAGGAAGCAGCCCAAGCAATTGATAGTCCGCTTAACAAAGTACGCCAACTTTCATTGTTACTTGTGACTTCACCAGATCAAGATACTCGCACTGAATTACAACAGCAACAAACTGTCTTAATTAAACAAATTGATACAACTTTAAGTGAATGGGAAATTGCTACAAATCATAGTCAAGCCACAAAACAAAGATTTTTAAAGCTACGCGACAGTTGGAAACAATATAAAGTACTAGTGAAATATACGGCTGAACAAGTATTGGCAGGTTATCGAGAAGCCGCTTTTATTAATGTCACAGGTGCTGAACAAAAGCAGTTTGAACATCTGTCTAATGACTTAATGCAATGGTTACAAAGGAAAGTACAAGACAGCGCTGATGTTTATCAATCCGCGTATAAAGCTTACCAAACAACAATGACGAATGCCATTATTATTATTGCTAGCTTTATTATTATTGTTGCTGGTTTTAGTGGATTTATCAGCCGCATGATTATTAGCTCACTACATACAGCTGTAGATATTGCAAATTCAATTGCCGAGGGTAATTTAAATACACACATTGAAACCAATACCAAAGAAGAAACGGGCAAATTAATGAGTGCTTTGGCAAAAATGCAACATCAGTTACGTACTCGTGTGGAAGAATCAAACGCGACAGTTGAACGTTTAACTGAAACCATGAAAGTGATTAAACAAGTTTCTGATGCGGTACAAGTGTCCTCTGAACGTATTTCTCGTGACAATGACAGCTTGAGTCGTCGTACAGAAGAACAAGCCACTTTTTTAGAACAAACAGTGGCCAGCATGGAGGAAATGACCAGCACTATTCAGCAAAATGCGGGCAATGCCGAGCAAACCACTCAATTAGCCATGACAGCGCGAGAAATTGCGGAACATGGAGGCGCCGTTGTAAGTTTGGCTATATTAGCTATGAAAGAAATTAGTGAAAGTAGCGAACAAGTGGCAGATATTATTGGCGTCATTGATGATATTGCATTTCAAACCAATTTATTAGCACTCAATGCGGCTGTTGAAGCAGCCCGTGCTGGCGAGCAAGGACGTGGTTTTGCCGTTGTTGCTACTGAAGTCAGAAATCTTGCACAACGTAGTGCAACAGCGGCTAAAGAAATAAAAAATTTAATTAAAAGCAGTGTTGAACGAGTCAATGATGGGACTAAACTGGTTAACCAATCTGGTTCAACTTTAGATGAAATTGTTGTCGCGGTAAAAAAAGTCAATGATATTATTGCAGAAATTGCAGCGGCCAGTCAGGAACAATATGCTGGCATCACACAAATTAACAAAGCTATTTCTAAAATGGATGAAATGACACAGCAAAATGCCATTATGGTAGAAGAAGCTATGCAAAACAGTGATAATATGCAGTTTCAATCTCTGTCATTACGAGAACAACTTGCTGAATTTCAATCCAGCCATGTCGTAATAAATTCTATACCAGCAGAGGAAAAAGAAATCCCGAAAAAAGCTGAAGTTTCTTCTGAACCACCTATCAATATTAAGAAATCCTCAAAACATAATTTCAACAATGAAGATTGGACCGAGTTTTGAGTTAACAGGCTATTGTTTTATTAGATCACTTTCGAAATAAGAAATTGAAAAAAGGAAAAGAGAGTTAAACGAAGGCTCAAAGAAGCAAAATGAGGGTAAAGGTAAAAGAAATGAATGATGAAAAACTAAAAAAGTTATTAACTGAAAGATGTAAACGTTACTAAGGATGAGTAAGGAATAGTTTGAAGAGAGGATAGAGATAATTAAACCAAAAACCAAGTTGAGTAATAGGCCCAAACTAAGTTACGAAGAGTAATCATGACACGCATGTATTTTAGAGAAAACAGAACGCGGCATCATTTAGAAGTGGATTACGGATTGTCAGAATAAAGTAAGGACACTGTCATAACCTAAAATTACCAATTATATTAATATCTATACGAGATTATCCAAAAACGATAATTTTTCATAAGACGGAGCGTTGCTTATTTATGCCTACAGAACAAAACTATACTTGGCATCGTATTTTTCAAATTGCATTAGAACATAAACGACAACTCATTTTTGCTCACATCATTGCGATTATTGCAACTTTATTGAATGTCCCTATTCCTTTGTTAATGCCGATATTAGTTGATGAAGTATTACTCAATCAACCGTCAACCCTAGTTAATGCTGTCAATTTTATTTTTCCCAATGATTGGCACAGTCCAACTTTAACGATCATTGCTATTGCCTCATTTGCTATGTTACTGCGTTTGGGATCATTGATATTTAACGTTTGGGAAGTGCGACAGTTTACAATCATATCTAAAGAGGTTGTCTTTAGAATTCGTAAAAATTTAGTTGCTCGTCTGCAACGGGTATCTATGGCTGAATATGAAACCTTGGGGACTGGTAAGGTCATTTCTCATCTTGTGACAGATTTAGATACCGTAGATAATTTTATTGGCGCGAGTGTGAGTCGTTTACTTATTGCAGCGTTAACCATGATTGGGATTGCTATTGTACTTTTGTGGATGCATTGGCAGTTAGCTTTGTTTATTTTGTTACTAAATCCTATTGTGATTTATTTTACGATTACTTTAGGTCGGAAAGTAAAGCATTTAAAGGCAGAAGAAAATAATGCCTATGCAGTTTTTCAACAGACTTTGACAGAAACTTTAGAAGCCATTCAACAAGTACGTGCTTATAATCGGGAAAAACACTATTTAGATCGTGTCATTGAGAGTGCGCATCAAATCCGTGATCATGCCATTAACTTTGCTTGGAAAACTGATGCAGCAGGGCGTTTATCATTTAATGTCTTTTTATTTGGGTTTGAACTCTTTCGAGCCATCAGTATGTTCATGGTGTTATATGCGGACTTGACCATTGGACAAATGTTTGCTGTATTTGGCTACCTTTGGTTCATGATGGGACCCATGCAAGAAATATTGAACATTCAATATGCTTATCATGGCGCTAAAGCAGGCTTGCAGCGAGTGAATAATCTGTTTGAATTGGCAGAAGAACCTCATTATCCCCATCAGCATAATCCTTTTCATACTAGTTCAAATATCTCGGTTCGTTTGGAAAATGTGTGTTTTTCTTATAATCAGCAAACGCCAGAAACACCAGTGTTGGATAATTTATCTTTTAAAATTGAAGCTGGTGAGAAAATAGCTTTTGTCGGTGCAAGTGGAGGTGGTAAAACAACCTTAGTGCATGTTTTACTAGGTTTGTATCAACCATCAATTGGTCAAATTTATTTCAACGATATTCCTGTCACAGAAATTGGGATGGATGTGGTACGTGAAAATGTGGTTACCGTGTTACAACATCCAGCATTATTCAATGATACGTTACGCACAAATTTAACGTTGGGAAGGGAATTTAACGATGATGAACTTTGGCAAGCGCTAGAAATTGCTCAACTTTCAGAAACTGTCAACAATTTAGAGCAAGGTTTAGAGACTATTTTAGGCCGAGGCGGTATTCGTCTATCAGGTGGTCAAAGACAACGGGTTGCCTGTGCACGTATGATTTTAAGCGATCCAAAAGTAGTCATTTTAGATGAAGCTACCTCTGCATTAGATACAAACACAGAAGCGCGTTTGCATATAGCCTTAAATAAGTTTTTACAAAATCGCACAACGATTATTATTGCCCATCGTTTAAGTGCGGTTAAACAAGCAGACAAAGTTTTTGTTTTAGAACAGGGGCAAATTATTGAAACAGGTCATCATGCGCATCTAATTCAACAAAATGGTGTTTATGCTAAATTATATGGTGAATCTCACTAGCCAGATAGGGTAATTATTCTGAGCTAATTTGTTTCATACAAAAAAACTTTTTGTTGAGGCTGCACAAAAACTATTAGGAACTGAAGTACTCTTACTAGTATAAAATACTTTACTGTCATTCATTAATGAGAGTTAGATGTTCATTTGCTTGGCTAGTAAAATATCAAGAGTTGTGGAAAAACTTGTAAATGACTTCTTAAATAACAGCTCGCAATAGGTTTAACTTTATTAACCTCTGATAATAAATGGGTAATGCGCTCGTTACATTGATAAAAAAAATTGTTATAATATAAATATTATGCAACAGAGACAGATGACGAATTCCACTATCACGACAAAGCTATTTGGGTAATCCTTATGTTTAAGACAACACTTAAATTTTTAGTCCTTTGTGCGTTGTTGCTGAGTAATATGGCGATATTTACTTGGTGCATTGATAAATTAGAACTAGGGCAAACATCTCTTGACAAAAATTTGATTAATAATGTAGAAGCGAAAACAGCGCCTATAATGAAAATCGTTTCTAATCATCAAACAGGTTCAATGAAAATTACTGAAAATACTTCTTTCAATCTGCATCCAAGTGCACCTGTTCGTGAGCGTTTCTTGCAAAAAATTGTTTTGCCTTTTAAGTTTTTAGACGCAGAATTGACTCATTCAGAAAAGAAAAAGTTTCAAGCCACGTTAAAACAGATGAATATTAACAATTCTTTTAAAATAGAGGTTTTTTCAGGGCCAACACCCACTAAGAAAAAACATAAATTATCTGTACAAACTTCAAAATTACGGGCACAAACTGTGGCTAAGATGATTTATCCATACAATCCTGATATTAAAATGTTTTATCGTCCTAATTTAGAGGAAGATACTGTTCTTGTTCAGCTCTCTCAAAACTAGTGTTTAAGCGCCTCCTTCCCTTAACTTTACCTCTTGCCAAATGTAGAAACGCTGTGTGTCTGTTAGTTTGTCTTTGAATGATACCTTCATGTTCTCTAATATTTTGACCTCTGTCATTATTGTTAATTTCAATGGTGGCCAATTTCTTATCCAAGCTGTACAAGCGGTTCTAAAAACGACTGTCCCAGTTGAACTGTTTGTGATTGATAATGCGTCTCAAGATGGCAGTGTTCAACTATTGCGACAAAATATTGCCCAAGATAAGCGGGTTACCATTGTGCAAAATGCTCAAAATGTTGGTTTTGCCAAAGCTGCGAATCAAGCCTTACCTATGGTACAAGGTAATTACCTACTTTTTCTGAATCCTGATTGTTTAATTACTGCTGAAACTCTTGCTTTATTTCGACAAACCATGGATTGTTTACCGCAATTTGGTATGGCAGGCGGTTTAGTGCGTAATTTAGATGGTACTGAGCAATCAAGTTGTCGACGCAGTGTACCCAATCCTTGGCGTTCTTTAGTCAGAGTACTACACTTAAATAAATTTTTTCCAAATTATCTGAATTTTCAAAGTTTTGAATTAACGCAAAAAATACTACCTAAACAACCCATTAAAATAGAAGGTATTTCTGGCGCTTGTATGTTTGTAAGACGTACGGCATTGGAACAGGTTGGGCCAATGGATGAAAGTTATTTTTTACACTGCGAAGATTTGGATTGGTTTATACGTTTTCGTGAACATCACTGGCCTATTTTATTTATTCCCAACATAGAAGTAACGCATGTTAAAGGAGAGTGCAGTCGAAGGCAACCATTGAAAGTACTTTGGTATAAACATCGAAGTATGATTAAATTTTATCGTAAATTTTTTCGTCATCGGTATCCAGAACCACTTATGTGGGGTGTATTCATCGCAGTGTGGGTTAGATTTTCAATATTGGCGCTGTTTCGGAAATTCTAGGGACATTGCCAAATATTGCTATGCATTTTTTATTTCGCTGGAATTTCAAAATAAAAATCGGTACCTTCGCCCACTTCACTCTCACAACGCAAATCACCATTCATATTTTGGGTCACAATATTATAAATAATTGATAATCCTAAACCACTACCACCTTTTGAGCGCGCGGTGGTGAAAAAAGGATCAAAAACTTTGGACAAGTTTTCTCCAGGAATGCCTTTGCCATCATCATGATAATGAAATGAAACTTTATCTTCATTTTCACTGACCTTAATTAAAATATGACCTGCTTGTCCTTCTTCATAGGCATGTACTAAAGAATTCATAATCAGGTTAGTAATAATTTGTGAAAAATTACCTGCATGTGTATATAGATATAGCTCATCAGGACAATTAATAGTGAGTTTATGTTGAGTTTTTTTCAACTTTGGACGCAAACTGAGTAAAATTTCATCTAAATAGGTTTTTACATTAAATTCTCTGAGTTCTAAACTAGTCTGGTCAACAGCGATTTGTTTAAAGCTACGAATTAATTCAGCAGCACGATGTAAATTGGGTAAAATTATATTACTGGTTTCTGTCACGCCAGCTAAGAATTTACGTAAATCAGTTTTTTTCAGTTGACCATTTTCAAATATTTCAGTAAAAGCCTTGACTCTTTCATCCAAAGTTGAGGCGGCTGTGACACCAACGCCAATAGGGGTATTAATTTCATGAGCAACCCCTGCGACTAAACCACCCAATGCTGACATTTTTTCAGCTTCAACAAGCTGTTTTTGGGTTCTTTGTACTGTTTCTAACGCCGCTTGTAAATCACTATTCGCCGCTTCAAGCTGAATAGTGCGTTCTTTAACTCGTTGTTCCAAACCTTCATTTAAATTGCGTAATTCTTCTTGTTGATGACGCAAATGTTCTGCCTGTTCTTGCAACGTATTATTCATATGTGTCAGTGCTCGCCCCAGTTGATCTTGTTCTGAATGATGAGAATTTGCCTCTCGACTGTAGTTACCTGAAGCGATGGCATTAGCTCTTTCTATTGTGTTGTTCACACTATCGCGTAAAAGTTGAAAAGAATCAATAATTTGGTGAATTTCATCATTGGAGCCTACTTGGTAGGTATCAATCCCTAAACTTTCTTGGGAAAAGGCAGTAATTTGTTTCGTCAATCGCCTGATTTGCTGCGCGATCCACGCGGTTAATAATGCAAATGAAAGTACCAAGACGATTGCAAACACAGCCCGTTGTTCTTTTGCTTTTGCCAAAATTTGATCTGAAATGTGGTAAGCCTGTTCAGTCGCTACAAAGGAAGCAAATTGTAATTCTAAATCAGAGGCGCCATAATCAAAAAAAGTTGATGTTCGAGCCTTTAAAAAATCTTTTTTTAAACCACCAACTAACGCGCCTACTGCTAAAGTATCTGGATTACTGCTAGCCATAATACGTTCAGGCTGACCTTCTAAAAGGGCTACCACTAGACCCTCTGGCCTTGAAGTTCCTTGAGAGGCAATTAAAAATTCATCATCAATGGGGGAAACAAGCATTAATGTTGCAATCACTTGGTTAGTATCATCGCGTAAAGATTGTGCAGAAAGCACAAATGGCTTACCTTCAATGGTTGTCATGTAAGCTTGATTATGGCTGAGTTGCTGTAAAAGCGCACCAGGCTGGCTTAAAGTTTCAGGTAAATCATCGGGTGCGTTATAATAAATTTCTTGCACTTTGCCTTCATCATTAATAAGCATGGCTTGTCTAGCAGGAAAAAATGCCCGCATGACAGAAGCAGAAGGTAACCATTGTGGTGGGCGGTAATGCTCATGCACTTCGCTATTTTGCCAATTATCACTTAGCACATAGTCTTGAAAACGCTTCTGAGAGACAATTAATTTAGCGGCTTTTTGATGAGATTGAATATGTTTATCAAATAAAGCACGGTCTTCCTTAGCTTGGTTTTCTAAACCTTCAAGCAATTCATAGAGAAATAATTCTTGAATGTCTTTACCTTGCAAGTAGTCTAAAATAACCCATACAATCATGCCAACAGTTAGTGTTAGCAGTAAACTTTTAACTGTGAGGGAAATACTTCGTAAAAAGCCGTTTGAAACTGTTGAATTTGACATTTTTCACTGGCTCAACGGTTGGCTATTTGAAAATAAGCAAAATATGTTTTTTCTATTAGGTTTATTTTGCTCATGTCTGGCTTGATTTATTTTGCAAAACAAGCTTTGCATTTCTGCTAAGGAATAGGAATTAAATGACATCCATCAGTTTTCAATCAGACCTGGCAGGTTTTTAAAACCTGCCAGGTCTTGTTTCTGATTTTATTTAGTTCCTGTTCCTAAGTCGAGTTGATGTCTTCTGAGTCTATAT
This sequence comes from Thiotrichaceae bacterium, assembly GCA_016745055.1. Taxonomy (GTDB): domain Bacteria; phylum Pseudomonadota; class Gammaproteobacteria; order Beggiatoales; family Beggiatoaceae; genus JADGDF01. The sequence continues at coordinate 13,780 of JADGDF010000117.1, forward strand.
AAAATAATAAGTGGTAGTATAAGGGAAAAAAATATATGAGCAAAGAAAAAATGTGGATTGTAAGTTTAAGAATAATAAGCTAGATTCCAAAAAGTTAGTTTAAGAGATTTGGATTCTAAATTCCAAGGCATTATTAATAGAGTTGTATCACGGAATTTAAGATGGTATTTTGCGAAAAGGAGGATATAAGAAAGAACAAGTTTTGTAAACTTAGGAGAACGAGTATGAAAA
>JADGDF010000268.1 GCA_016745055.1 Thiotrichaceae bacterium
TATGCTGGGTTGACCCAAGCACTAATCCCCGTATTACCCGAAAAGGCAGTACTTATCATGGATAATGCCAGCTTCCACAAACGAGCTGACATGATAACGACAATTGAAGAATCAGGCACTTTACTTGAATTTTTACCTCCCTATAGCCCTCAACTCAATCCTATTGAGAAAAAATGGGCTCAAGCTAAGGCTATTCGCAAACGAGAACGCTGCAATGTCGATACCCTATTTACTGTTCATTTCAATACTGACAAATTATAATGCGCTAGCTATAGCGTCTAGAGCACAGGGAGATTTAGACGCAGACAATGCTTTGAATCAATTACGCACAGGCCAAACGCAAGAGGCTAAAACTTATTTTGGGCAATGGCTGAAAGTAGCGAATAATCCTGTACACGCGGCTAATGGGGCTAGGTATACTGGGACATTGGATTATTTAGCCGATGCTGACATGGCAGCCAAGTGGTATAAAGAGGCATTGCAGTTGAATCCTGAGAGTGAGCACAGTCGTGTTTTGCAGTCTTTGGTGAATAAATTTGCCGCTTCTGCTGAGGTATCGGTGATAGTTTCCACAGGAGAAAAAAGTCCTGTGGTTAAGGATACTACGATTGAAGGGGATTTTGTGATTGGGGATTGAGTTTTTGAATGAGGATGTTCTGCGTCCATCTTTAAAAAAGGCGATACAATGAAACTTTTCGCCAAACCTCGCGGGTGCAGGTTTGTAACCTGCCCCTGAACGTTTCAAATAACTTTGCGGAGGTCAAAAACGTTCGGGTCAAGGTTACAAACCTTGACCCGCGAGTAATTCAGAATTTTTTCGCTGGAGTGCGAGATTTATCTTGCTTCACAAACTAAAGTTTGCACTCCTACGCGCATTTAATTCAGGATTTTTTCACAGGAGTGCGAGATTTATCTTGCAAACTAAAGTTTGCACTCCTACGCGCATTTAATTTAGGATTTTTTCACAGGAGTGCAAGATTTATCTTGCTTCGTAAACTAAAGTTTGCACTCCTACGCGCATTTAATTCAGGATTTTTCACAGGAGTGCAAGATTTATCTTGCTTCGTAAACTAAAGTTTGCACTCCTACGCGCATTTAATTCAGGATTTTTCACAGGAGTGCAAGATTTATCTTGCTTCGTAAACTAAAGTTTGCACTCCTACGCGCATTTAATTTAGGATTTTTTCGCAGGAGTGCAAGATTTATCTTGCTTCACAAACTAAAGTTTGCATTCCTACGCGCTTAACTAAATCAAATAAGGAGATAAACAATGAAACTTCTCATAAAACTCATCTTACTCTTATTTCTACCAATGTCAGCATTTGCCTGGCAACAACAAACGACAGGGCATTGCAGTCCGGTCATGAAGGACACAAAAGTCGGTGGTTCAGTCACAATTAAGTGTACGGGCATTCCTCCAAAGGCGTTGGAAAATTTAAATGAGTTGTTGGATTCTGCAAAAACCATTAAGCATTTGAATCGGTTGCTGGATTTTCAGGAGCAGGATTTGGCAGTTAAAAGTAGAGAGTTGGAGCGTACTCAATTAACTGCGCAGGAGAAAGTCCAATTAGCGGAGGAGTGGCGGCAGAAATATTTGGATTTGGAAACACGCTTACAGGCAGAAGCCGGAGAAGATGAATTATCTCAACAAGCAGCAGAAGCATTGCAAGCCGGTGAGTTGGAAAAAGCCGGTGAGTTATTGGATCAGTTAATTGCCAAACAGGAGAAAATGGTTGATAAATTGGCTGCCAGTCATTTTAATCGTGCCAAGGTGTTTCAATTGCAATATGAACCTGTCAAAGCGTTGCCACATTTGAAAAAGGCTTATAACTATCGTCCTGAAAACAATGACTATGCGTTTGCCTATGCTTTTTTGCTACAAAAATAAAACCAGTTTAAACAGGCTATTCCTATTTATGAAGTTGTTTTAGAACAATTTCGTGAGTTGGGGGATATTCCAAATATCGCAACAACACTCAATAATTTGGCAAACTTATACAGTGATACCAACCGCTATGAGTTGGCCGAAAAACACTCTATTGAGGCTTTGGATATTCTCAGAAATCTGGCCAAAAAAAATCCCCTGACTTATTTGTCTTATGTGGCTATGACACTCAATAATTTGGCAAACTTATATAGTGATACCAACCGCTATGAGTTGGCCGAAAAACACTCTATTGAGGCTTTGGATATTCGCAGAAATCTGGCCAAAAAAAATCCCCTGACTTATGAACCAGATTTAGCAGATACATTAGGTAAACTAGGTTTATTTTATTTTGAACGAAGTAATAACCTAAAATCTAAAAAGTATCTTAATGAGGCATTACCAATTTACCGTCGTTGGTACGAAAAATATCCAAAATCATATGCAGAAAAACTGTTTGCAACACTAGCGCTAAGTGCAATGGTATCAAATGACAATCCTTGCCCTTTTCTCAAAGAAGCGTTATCTGTTGCTCCTAATGAAGAAATGAAACAGGCTGTATTGGAAATGGGTGCAGCATGTCAGTTTGAGTAAACCTCGTCACCATGCTCTGCGTGGTGATGCAGATCAGGCGCTCTGCGCCATTTCAAAAACTGGAAAGTCAGTAGGGTGCGCACCGTTTTTTGGTGCGCACGAAAAATGAAGCTACACGTTATCCCTCCACGTTCGCGCCGCAAAAAAACACGCGGCGCAAACCCTACTTGGCTTACTTCATTCCACGTAGAACGAGAGAAATAAACATTAGGATGCGGGTTTACACCTACGAACAAATAAATTCACTCACACAACAGATGATAAGAAAATGCAAACGATTATTTTACAATCCCATGTTGGCTCAGATGGAATCTTACACTTGGACGTTCCTGTTAATTTAACAGATATAGAATGCAAAATTACCATGGTATTAGAACTTATCAAATCAATTTCAAATACGCGTTAACACTCTTAACGTTTCCTGACCGCCTGAGACAATGGGCGTGGTTTTCCAAAGCCCTCCCATACAATGATGCGCCATTTTGCTGGCATCAT
>JADGDF010000118.1 GCA_016745055.1 Thiotrichaceae bacterium
GTCGCAGGTTTGTTACGGGTTGTACAAGGTTCAAGTTTGTTTTGCCAGCGAAAAAGCGTTCTGATTGGTATATCAAAACGCTCACCGGTTTCTTGGAAAGCCAGGGTAGGGTGCGCACCGTCTTTTTGGTGCGCACGAAAAACCTGACACTCCTTCGCGTTCGCACCACAAAAAACATACGGTTCAAATTCGCAGGTCAAAGTTTGTAACTATGCGGGTGCAAGTTTGCAGCTTGCGCCCGAACGTTTTAAATTCACAGAACGTTCTAGTCAAGGTTACAAGCCTTGACTCGCAAGTTGATGCGCTATGAAGTATTATTTTTATGTTGAGCTAAAAATTTATCTAATTGATCGGCAAATACTTTTTTATCGCTGTGGTTCAATGCAGATGGACCACCTGTGACAATCCCACTTGAGCGTAGAGTTTCCATAAAATCTCTCATAGTAAGGCGTTCTCTAATATTTTCAGTAGTATAACGTTCACCACGTGGGTTTAGAGCATGCCCGCCTTTTGCAACAACCTCGGCAGCAAGAGGGATATCCGCTGTAATGACTAAATCACCTACATTTAGCTTTTTTACAATTTCATTATCAGCAACATCAAAGCCAGCGGAAACTTGTTTAAATTGAATATAGCGTGATGAAGGAATACGCAAAGGATGATTTGCGATTAGTGTGAGAGGCGTTTTTGTACGTTGTGCTGCTCGAAACAAAATATCTTTAATCATTGCAGGACATGCATCTGCATCTACCCAGATTTCCATCTTATTAGTTTATTCCTTTTTTGTAACGACCTAGCCGAGCTATGCCAGAAAGATAGGTTTAAGGGCAACAAGTTCGCAGAGTTCGGTTGGAATTCCACTGTTAGGCAGCGAAGTCCATCCAACAAGCAGTTAGCCTGTTTTCAAACGCCGAATGTACACTTTCACTACTCGAAAATCAAGTATAAATTTAGTGTATTTTCTAGCGACATGTCATTTTTAAAAATGTGTATTTATATTTACATAATCAATAGGTTACAAATTTAAAAATCTTTTATTCTTATATTCTTACTGAACAAATTAGTTACAAACCTTGACTCGCAAGGAGCAACCTATGAGATTTTCAATTTATAACTCATCACTCAAATTGTAATAAACCCCACAACCACAATCTATTGTTCTGTCACCAAGCTTACAAATTTTTCCTCTCTGAATAAAATCATTTAAAAATCATAAAGATACATTCCTAAAAAACTAGGAACATCAATTGCACTTATAGAATTCCATCGCGGGTTTTTCGTAAGGGATTTTGTAATGCAATTAAAGCCAATAGCACAAACAGCCAGTGGGTGTACTTCATCAGGTTGTGGTGGTCGCAGCGATCAGCTTACTCACTTGCCCAAGCACATCAGAGAAAAAGTGCATAATCATCCTTGTTATTCCGAACAAGCGCATCACCACTATGCCCGTATGCATGTGGCTGTGGCGCCAGCGTGCAATATTCAGTGTCATTACTGTAATCGTAAATACGACTGTACCAACGAATCCCGTCCTGGCGTGGTATCTGAATTACTCAAACCTGATCAAGCCGTGAAAAAAGTGATGGCTGTGGCGGCTAATATTCCGCAAATGACGGTGTTAGGGATTGCAGGCCCGGGCGATCCATTGGCTAATCCTGAGAGAACGTTTGAAACCTTTCGTCAAATCACGGAAAAAGCGCCAGATATTAAATTATGTGTGTCGACCAATGGGTTAGCCTTGCCTGAACACGTTGATGCGCTGTGTGAGCATAATATTGACCATGTGACGATTACGATTAACTGTATTGACCCCGATATTGGTGCCAAGATTTATCCTTGGATTTTTTGGAATCATCAACGGATTAAAGGCCGTAAAGCGGCTGAAATTTTAATTAGCCAACAACAAAAAGGGCTACAAATGCTGACCGACCGGGGTATTTTAGTCAAAGTTAATTCTGTGATGATTCCTGGCATCAACGACCAACATTTGGTGGAAGTCAGCAAAGTGGTCAAAGCCAAAGGCGCATTTTTACATAATGTGATGCCGCTAATTGCTGAAAAAGAGCACGGTACATTTTACGGCATCATGGGACAACGTGGCCCAACGACGGATGAATTAACTGCATTACAAGATCAGTGTGCGGGTGATATGAATATGATGCGCCACTGTCGTCAATGTCGTGCGGATGCTGTGGGTATGTTGGGTGAAGACCGTAATGAGGAATTTACCCTGGACAAAATTGAGCACATGGACATTGATTATCAACAAGCCATGCAACAGCGTGCTGCCTATCAACAACAAATTGAACAGGAAAATCAGCAACAAAGTCGTGGTGAAATGGTCATTTCTTTAGCAGCATTGAAATCGAAGAAAAGCTTACGTCCAGTGTTGATGGCAGTTGCGAGTAGTGGCAGTGGGGTGATTAATCAGCACTTCGGTCATGCCAAAGAATTTTTAATTTATGAAGCCAATGACATGGATGTCCGTTTTATTGGCCATCGTAAAGTCGATTTGTATTGCCATGGAGGCGATAGCTGTGGTGAAGCAGAATCGAAATTAGACAAGATTATTCGAGCGCTTGAAGGCTGTGAAGTGGTGTTATGTTCCAAAATTGGTTATGAACCCTGGGAAACCTTAGAACAAGCGGGTATTCAACCCAACAGTGAGCATGCAATGGAAGTCATTGAAGAAGCGGTGGCTGCGGTGTATCAAGAAATGGCCGATAAGGGCGAATTAACACAGCAGCATCACGCCTGGTTAGCCACGGCTTAGGAGAAAAGGTAATGACTTATCAAATCATTGAAACCTGTGTTAATTGTTGTGCTTGTGAGCCTTTATGTCCTTCTGATGCCATTATTGAAGCGCGTCCACATTTTTTAATTAGTGCAAAAAAATGCACCGAGTGTGAAGGCGATTATATAGACCCACAGTGCGTTAGTATTTGTCCCATCGAAGGGGCTATTTTAGATTCATTTGGTAAAGCTGCAAATCCTATTGGTTCATTGACTGGCATTCCAGCAGCGCAATGGGTAGCAATGATAGCAGAAGTGCGGGCTTCGGTTTAAAAAGTACCTCCTCATGACTGCACATCAGCGTAGTAATGTGTAGGTCGGGTTTTCTCGCTCCCAAGCTCTGCTTGGGAGTGTTTGCACAGGAAGCTCTGCTTCCCAACTCGCAAAGCAGAGCTTTGCAGCATGCATTACCAAGCAGAGCTTGGTAACGAGGAAGGAGAACGCTGGTGCGTCCAGTATTTCATTCCACGCTAGTGCATGGAACGAGGAAACGAGGGGTGGTTGAAAAAATGAGGAATAAATCAATGGATGTATCCAGCCATCGTCAAGCGGTGGCCTTTGCCGATAATGTGTATTGGATTGGGGTATTAGACCCCACTCTACGTACGTTTGACATTATTTTGAGAACGGCCAATGGCACAACCTATAATGCCTATTTAGTGAAAGGCTCAGAAGGCGTCGCCATCATTGATACAGTCAAAGAAAGCTTTAGTGATGAATTCTTTGCTCGCTTAGAGTCCGTGGCTGATTACAAAGATATTAAAGTCATTGTGCTCAACCATTTAGAGCCAGACCACAGTGGGGCTTTGCCAGAACTCATGCGTCGTGCACCTCAGGCTAAATTGTATATTTCCCAACGTGCTACGTCGATGTTAAAAGCCCTGTTAAAACCTTCCAGTGAAATTGCTTACACCACAGTCACCACTGATGATACGGTGAGTCTAGGTGATCGCACCTTGCGCTTTTTACATACACCCTTTTTACATTGGCCTGATACCCAATGCACCTATTTAGAGGGGCAAGGCATTTTATTTTCTGGGGATGTGTTTGGCTGCCATTACTGCGATAAACGTTTGTTTAACGATCAAGTCGGTGATTTTCGTTTTTCATTTGATTATTACTATGCCCATATCATGCGCCCGTTTAAATCTCATGTGTTGGACGCCCTGAAACTGATTGAGCCTCTCAAATTAAATCAGATTGCTCCAACCCATGGGCCTATTTTACGCGAACGTCCGCGCCGTTATGTGACGCATTACCGCGAACTGTCGACATCCAGTTTAAGTACTGACATCAATGAGCAAAATCAGTCATTGATTGTGTTTTATATGAGTGCTTATGGTAATACCGCAAAAATGGCCGAAGAAATTTTTGAAGGAGCCAGCATTGACGGGGTGAGAGTGTCTTTATATGATTTGGAAGGCGGTGAAGTTGACCCCTTTGTTGATTTAATTGAAGCTGCCGATGCCTTGGTATTTGGATCGCCCACCATTAATGGCGATGCGGTCAAGCCCATATGGAACTTATTGTCCTCGCTAGCTGTGGTTAATCTTAAAGGTAAAGTCGGTGCTGCATTTGGCTCTTATGGATGGAGCGGTGAAGCGGTGAGAATGATTGAAGATCGCATGCGCGGACTAAAAATGCGAATTCCAATTCAAGGTTTACGTATCAAGTTGATTCCAACGACAGAAGAATTAAGTGATTGCCATCAGTTCGGCGAAAACATTGCCCATGCCTTAATTAATCCAAATCAAGGTTCAGGCGTCATTGAATTTTCAGATATTCATTAACAAGAGGTAACACATTGTGGCTAAAGCAAAAATTACATTTGAGGACATTAATCAAACCGTCAACGTGCCTGCGGGTACACGGGTGATTGAAGTGTCAGAAAAAGTGGGCGCTGGACTTATTTATGGCTGTCGTGAAGGCGATTGTGGGACATGCATGATGGAAGTGACAGAAGGTTGGAATAATTTGACTGAGCCATCTGTCTTGGAAGAAAAGGTCCTGAAAGAAAACATGGCTGGTCGCCATAACCGTTTAGCCTGTCAAGCCCAAATTTTAGGTGATTGCAAAGTCAAACCTGCATAATTTTAATCGACAAGGAGTCATACCATGCCATTAATTACATTTTCTAACCCCAACTACAAAGACAAAACCGTGTACGCGGTGGCTGGTAGTTTTACGGAAACCGTATTAAAAATTGCCAAAGCCAATAAAATTCCCATTCGTTTTGATTGTGGCGAAGGTGATTGTGGGAGTTGTGCGATTCAAGTGAATTACCTTGGAGATAAATCTCCTATGGGTTATCACTTGGAAGAAAAAGAAAAAACAGTTTTGCGAGAATTAGGCAAAATCAGTAAAGACGAACTAGAACAAATGATTGTCGATGATTTACCTAGCAAATGGCGTTTAGCTTGCCAATTTATTCCTCGTGATGAAGACATTGTCGTGATGTACGAGGCAGAGTAAATGAGCAGCTTGGCACTCACTAATCCACAACATTGCTACCATTATTTAATGGCTCACCGTCGCGGTTTGCCCATTGAAGATAAGTTAGCCACTATGTTGGCCTCCTGGATTTTTGGTATAGGTGCACTGCCCAATTGGTTGGGACTGGATAAACCACGTTTTCAATGGTTATTTAAGTATCATTTTCCAACGTCACGTTTATTGCAGATTCCTACCAATCGGCCAATTGATCCAGATCGCTTAGCAGAGATGGTTGATTTACGTGAATTATTACTGGACCACCGCAGTTTGCGAAGTGATTCAGAAATTTTACTCGCGGATATTATTGTCGCTGGCTGCGTGGGGCAAAACCATTTATGGCAAGATTTGGGATTGTGCAATCGGCAAGGTGTATCAGAGTTGATGCGGCAAAACTTCAGGACGTTGGCAGAAAAAAATGACAAAGACATGAAGTGGAAAAAGTTTTTATATAAACAATTGTGTGAAGCAGAAGGTGTTTATACCTGCCGGGTGCCCAGTTGTGATGTGTGTAGCGACTATGCAAATTGTTATGGTGCGGAAACATAATTGTAAGTAAGCAACGTAAATTTAGAACAAAAGGTATGCCTCTTACCGTTTTAAGAATTGGTGCCCATTCACCTAAATGATTAATTTGGATGGGTATTTTTCTTTAAGCAGAGTTGCTAATAAGCAAAAAATACTTTATTTTTTTTGTTTTATAAATATTTTTGGTACTATTACTTTCTACTTAAATAATTAAGGATATTAAAGAACTTGTTTATGAAGAATTTACTACTTGCTTTATGTTTTATTTTGGCCTCGCCTTTAGCTAGTGCTGTAACTATAGTGGAATTCCTATGTTTTTGTACCATACAAATGGTTAAATAGAAGTATTTTAAATTTTTACATAAGGAGTTTTATTGTACATTTTTATAGGAATGTTACTATAATAGTTACCCTTCTACTGGTGCGAGATTATCCACATGTTCACCTTACAGTGACACAGTTGCCGGATGTGCGTCAGGAATTAATTGGGCATCTTCATCATCAGTTTATAACAATAGTATTAGATGGCGTGATGATGCTGGAGTTCTGTATAACGCAAAAATCAATTCCAGTGGAGAACTTGAAGTAGTCACAGGAGGAAATACTTTTTATTTCCCTGCCACACTAATAGCTGGAGAAGGTTATTCATCAATACTTGGCGGATCTGTAAACATTGCGGAAATAAAAATTAGAACGGGTGATGTATATGTTTATTTTCGCGATTACAGTACTGTTCATGAAGATTTTGAGGAAGCTTGTGTTTCAGGGGGTGATTCTACTCAATATCCTTTATATAGCTGTTTGCGAACCTATTGGCCATCGTTTAATGAATTTGAATTTACACGATATGACTCTCAGTTGCTGCAGTAGTTGGCACTGCGAAATGCCTTTGCTGGTCGAGTTTTGTAAACTCGACCTAAACGTTTTACCAAACTCAAGTTTATTGAAACGTTCGTGTCAAAGTTACAAACTTTGACACGCGATACACGCGATTATCAGTTTTTTTATCTGGCTTGAATTTCAAATGAAGCACTGTCACCAAAACCAGCCTGCTCTAACTTTTCCTCAATATAGTTTGCTTTATTTTCACTAAAATTTTCAATACGTTGGATAATTTCTGCAAAAGCAAAAGGTGAACTCAGACCATCTCTTTTTATTTTTCCGATAATAAAACTGGGTATTACCTTGTTGTCCAAGATTTCATCCAGCAAATCTTGTTGTTCTACTTCTGTCAGCTCATTAATGTAAGCTTGTTTAGCCATCTTCTCAAATTCTAAAGCATATTTTCCCCTGAGTTTGGCAATCTTTTCTTGCCGGGCTTTTTCAGCTCTTTCACGGGCTTGTTTCTCCCTAAGCAACTGTTTTTCACTTTTGCAATCATCATTGATGGCTGCCACCAAAAAACCTGCGATTGAACTTTTGATATTTCCCTGAGCTTGTTCTGCTTTAATAAAATCAATTTTTTCCCGAATATAAGCATGGCTATATTGATTAAACCAAGTAAGTACCTGTTGCGATTGAATGCCAATCTCAATCAGCTCTCAATATTCTAAACTTTGTAAAGCAGTATCATCAGAAGAAAGTTCAACCATATCCATGTCCTGACTGGTTTTTTGCCTTACGATAATAAACCGTAGCAGGTGAATCTTCCGTCCTTGTTTTTCTGTTTCCAATCTAAAATTCAAATCAGAAATGAATAGCCCTTGCACGTTTTTCTTTGCCAGTTCTTCCTGAGCCGTTAAAATAACTACCTTTCTAAAATCCCTATAGGCTGGATACTTATTTTCAATTCCTTAGAGTCTGTTTAAAGTCATTGAAAAAGTCAAAAGTTTGTCAGATAATGAGAAAAACATACCCAAGCGACCTAAGTGGCAAGCAATTTGAACAAATCCAACCTTTTCTAGAAAGAGCTCGCAAACGTACAAGTCCAAGGAAGGTAGAACTTTATGAAATCTTTTGTGCGTTATTATATGTACTCAAAAGTGGTTGTCAGTGGAGAATGCTACCAGAAGGTTTTCCTAAATGGCAACTGGTGTATTACTACTGGAGGATGTGGAGTAAAACTAATGATGAAGGAAAACCAAGTTTACTGGAACAACTCTTAAAAAAAACAGGTTGGCGTGGTCCGAAAGAACCTTGGACGCAATGCCACTCCAAGTATGTTGATAGTTGACTCACAGAGTGTAAAGAATGTTGATTGTGCTGAGAAAAAAGGTGATGACGCAGGCAAGAAAGTATCTGGTATCAAGCGGCATATAGCAGTAGATACACAAGGCTTTCCACACGCTATTGAGATAACAACGGCTAATGTAACAGATAGGAAGGGAGCTTTTGAACGTTGCAAATTGTCTGGTGTAGAAAAAGTGTTAGTAGATGGTGGATATACCGGAGCTCCTTTTGCCAAAGAAGTAAAACATAAACTCCAAGCAACAGTGGAAGTCGTCAAACGTAGTGAATTGCACACCTTTAAAGTTTTGCCCAAGCGATGGATTGTTGAAAGGTCTTTTGCTTGGTTAGATAAGTGTCGAAGACTTTGGAAAAACTGCGAAAGAAACCTCAATTCTAGTCTACAGTTCGTTATGCTAGCTTTTTTGGCTATCATTCTAAAAAAACTTTAAACAGGTTCTTAGGCATTGCTCAAAATCCTGAAGACTTAAGAAACAGCAGTTTGGCTTATGAAAATTGAGTAACCATTTTGCTCCAGTGGTTGAAAATGAAAATAATGGATTAATAGTTATTATTGAAGTACAAAACAATTATGAAGTTTATTCATTGGGGCAACACACAGTGTTCAAAAAACAAGTTTTTAGCTTATTTCTTATCATCAGTTACCCTACTACCCATGCAGAAGTCATCACAGATGGCTTATTAGGCAACCGTGTTGATTTACAAGCGCCAAATTATCAAATCACCCAAAGTTTGGGAACCACCATTGGCCCCAATTTATTTCACAGTTTTGAGCAATTTAATATTCATCCAGGCGAAATAGCGACCTTTTCGAGTGCTGAAAATATTCAAAACGTCATTAGCCGCATGACGGGTGGCAACGCTTCAACAATCAATGGCATGTTGAGAAATACCATTCCCAATGCCAATACGTATTTGATTAATCCATACGGAATTATGTTTGGGCCCAATGCTAGGCTCGACGTGCAAGGCTCTTTTCATGCCAGCACAGCAGACTATTTGCGCTTGGAAGACGGAGGGCGTTTTGATGCACGCAATCCCAGTGACAGTATTTTAACCGTTGCACGAATTGAAAATTTTGGCTTTCTCACCGACGCTCCAGCAACGATCACTACGCAAGATAGTATCTTGTCAGTTCCAGCGACGAAAACTTTGTCATTGATTGGTGGGCATTTACAGTTTCAAGGAACACAACCAATACAATTTGATGATCTAAATATTTACGCGATGTCTGCTTCTTCCATCATCCAGACCGTAGGCGGTCAACTCAATCTAGCCGCCATCGGTTCGAGTGGAGAAGTTATCGTGAATAATGACGATTTAATACTCACTGGACACGAGGGCAATATCGTTCTCAATCGCACTTTAGTGGATACCAGTGGCTTAGGGAGTGGCAACCTTAAAATTCGCGGCAATCGTTTACAAATGCAGGACAGTACTCTGCAAGCCAATACGTTAGGAGGGTTCAATGGGAAACTTATGGATATTCAATTAACGGAATCGCTCTATGCCACCAGTGAACCCTATCACTTTTTTTCCTTTGTCAGCAAGACATTGGGGCCAGGCCATGCAGGATCAGTTGCCATTAAAGTGCCAGTATTCACTTTAGATCGAGTCATTCTAGGAACAAATACGTTGACGGAAGCTAATGCGGGTCATGTTGACCTAGATGTAACTTGGTTTAAGCTTTTAAATGGGGCTGGGATAACGTCTACTGCGGTAGATGGTGGAAAAAGTGGACAATTGACTATCAATGCCAACGAATCTATTTTAATTTCGGGTCAAGGTACAGGTAAACACCTAGTGAATGGTGCAACTTTCACTGATTTTCCCTCTTTTATTGAAAATTCCAACTACCCCTCTGAGCATGGTAAATTGGAAACTGGAGAAACTCATTTAACTACCCAGAAATTTGACTCAGTTGGCGGTTACATTGTTAGTTTAAGTTTTGCTCAAAGTAAGGCGGGTAATATGACTATTCAGGCGGATAATATTAATCTTTCTGAAGGTAGTATTATTTCGTCAGCAACACATGGAAATGCCATTGGATCGGCGGGTAACATTGAGTTGATGGTGAAAGATACATTATCCTTATCTGGCTACAGGAAAGGAAAGTTTACTGCCCCAGTGACTGGAATAACACTTGAAAATTTTCCAAGTACCATCTCCAGTAGCACGCTTAGTCTAGGCCATGGTGGAGAAATTAACTTGACTGCGCAACAAATTGATATAGCAGGCGGTATCGTTGATGTGTCGAGTTTTGGTCAAGGTAAAGGTGGTAGTGTCATCATCCAAGCAGATAATGTCAATCTTACCGAAGGCGGCTCGATTTCATCGTCGGCACAGTTTACTGGCGCGGGTGGTAACGTTCGTTTAACAGTGAAAGATACATTATCCTTGATAGGCCATCGGAAAGAAGATTTAACAATACCATTAACCGGAATACGACTTCAGAATTGGCCAAGTCATATTGCTGGTTCAACGATTAACCAAGGTCAAGCTGGGAATATTGACTTAATCGCTCAACAAATCAATATAGCAGAGGGTTACATTTCTTCTTCAAGTTCAGCGCAAGGTAAGGCCAGTAATATCGTCATTAATGCGGATAATATTCATATTACCGAGGGTGGCTATATTTCGTCGGAAGCTTATGCAACTGGTGCGGCAGGTAATATTTATTTAACAGTAAAGGATAATTTGTCCTTGTCAGGCCAAATGGATAATGTTCGCGCGATACTCTTGATAGGCACACAGATTGAAAGTTCGCCAAGTGGTATTTTTAGTGATACCTATAATCAGAGTCAAGGGGGGCATATTGTCGTGCAAACAGATTCTTTGGATATTGCTGATGGCGCTGTCATTACTTCTAACAGTTATAGTCTCGGCGATGCGGGACAAATTACGCTACAAGCTAATCATCTGCATCTTCAGCATGGTAGCATTAGTACAACAGCAACTCAGTCTGGTGGTGGAAGTATTTTTCTCACAGGCTCATCAGGTTTACTCTATCTTGATAATAGCGAAATCACAACGAGTGTTGCAGCAGGCCAAGGAAAAGGAGGGAATATTACCATTGAAAATCCTGCTTTTGCTGTTTTGAATCAAAGCCAAATTAAAGCTCAAGCAGATGCAGGACTAGGTGGCAATATTCGGATTGTGGCAGACAATTTCCTCAAAACCCCCTGTAGTTTGGTCAGCGCCTCCTCTCGTTTAGGCATCGACGGTAAAGTTGAAATTGAATCTCCCGATGAAACAGTGAGCGGTGATTTAATTCAACTATCTTCAGGTGCTGGCAAACAAGAATATCGGCTGAAAACCTGTAAGGCTAACATTCGTGCTGAACGTAGTCGTTTTATTGTTAAACGATTAGAAGGTATTCCTCTAAACCCTGAAGATTTAAGAAGCAGTAATTTCACTTATGAGAACTGAATAAGCACTATCTATACATTGGATTATTCTGTCTAACATTAGCCCGCATAGGATTATAAGCGAAGCGTCATACACCATAAATTTTCATATTTTGCAAAAAAAGAAAGAGGAGGTTAATTTAATTTCTGTCTATGATATTCAAAGATTGTTTTTGATTCCAAGTTGTGGGCAACAAAAAACCATTGTCCACCCTACCAGACTGTTTGCCCTATAAGCCAACGAACAAAGGTTTACACCCTAAACGCCGCTTGCCGACGTCCGTCAGGATTAAGTCGACAAAATGGTGTTGTTGTCTCTGGTTTAGCAAACTGCCAGCACTGGCGAAACTGTTGCCAGTGCCAACTCCAAATTTACTGTCCTTCTAGTTGCAGATACACAGTTTCGCTGGCGCTGTAGTTACCGTCGGTATCCACCAAGTAGTAACTGAACAGGTCGATTCCGGTACTGCTGGCATCTGTCGTACTATAGGTGAATTCGCCGGTATCGTTGTCCAGAATGACACTGCCCAAGCTCGTGCATCCAGGAAGACCAAAATGCCTGTGCCTTTGGGCAACGCTCCGTTGAATTCATCGCTACCACTGATAAACACCAGAATGCCGCGATAGCTAATGACAGTATCGCTATACACCGTACCGTAAACTTCCTGTCGGCTTTATATACCGCTCATCTTGTGCATCCAAACAAAAGACCTAGATTGTTAAGCAATGTCACCACTATTGATACACAAATCCTAGCACTTTGGTATTACTGGCGGTGGAAGATTGAATCGTTTTTAAAACTACTCAAACAAACAGGACATCTGCTTGAAAATTGGCAAACTAGTGGTCTAGCTATTGCCAAACGACTTTTAGTGGTGAATATGGCCTGTGCGGTTGTTTGGCAACTCACAGTTTCTCCACAATCCAAAGCCAAGGAAGTTCAAGGCTTTTTAATTAAACTCAGTGGGCAATAAATGAAACGTAAAAATCCTGTGACACATCCTGCTGCTCAATGGTGGAACTTTCTATCAATGTTAGAAGTGCTTGAACACTGTTCGTTAGATGATTTGCTGGCAATGCGTGATGAACGGCTCTCAGCTGCGTTGATTCCTTTGCTTGCAATTCTTGGCCTGCAAGCAATTACTTATATAAGTATAAAAATTAAATTAATACCTCACTATTTTTCTAAAATAATTTTTATTTATCAAAAAATTAAATTAAAAATACAAGTTAAATTAAAAAATATTTTTTTATACTAGGGGTTAACAATTACTTAAATTAACGTTAAAATAAAAATGTTTAATTTTTATTTCGTTTAATTTTTAACTTGGAGATATTTATGAAAGTACATAAACGATATTTTATCATCACACTTTTAGTGATGTGGATGATGGGTTTAGCTTTACCTTTACCTAGTATGGCTTTGGATATTCCTTCCTCACTTGATACAGCAACAGACGGTTTGTTGTTACATATTGATTGTGAAGGAAACATTGAAGATCAAAGTGAAAGAAACAATCCTACTTAATCTCATGGCAACTTACTTTTTGGAGATAGTTCTAAAGGTATGGGTTGCTATTTTGATGGTAATAGTTACACCAAGGTAACAGATGTAAATGATTTCAAATTTAAAAATCAATCAGTTACATTTTCGGCTTTAGTAACTATCACTAGTAATATAGATCTATATGATCCAATTATTTCATTGGAAAATTCTTCTAGTGGCAGAATACCAAGAATTAATCTCTCTAAATCAAGGTATGGGCACCTTTCAGGTAACGGTTATATGCAATTCTATAATGGTATAGTAGATCCAATGGCTATAACCAATGCAACAGGTGCTGCTTTACCGAAAGACAAATGGATGCATTGGCTAGGTGTAATAGACTATGAAAATAAAGTAGTCAAAATGTACGTTGATGGTGTATTACAGAATACTGTTGCTTTTGACGGAGAAATGGATCTATCAAGTGAGGGTATGGAATTAAGAATTGGGGACTTTACTCGTTCTTGGGATACTAGCAGTAAACACAGGGGTTATATTGACGAAATTCGTATTTACGAGAGAGCACTATTTGAAAGTGAAATAAAGCAAAGGTATGAGGAAGATGTACTTGGTATTAGCTATATGGAAATGGTCAATAAATCTTTCTGCCGTTTTTTAGAAAGACCGGTGGATAACAGTGGCCTTAACACTTATATCAGCATGTTTCGTGCAGGCGAACTTGAAAATCTTAAGCAACTACAC
>JADGDF010000119.1 GCA_016745055.1 Thiotrichaceae bacterium
TTTCATACTCGTTCTCCTAAGTTTACAAAACTTGTTCTTTCTTATATCCTCCTTTTCGCAAAATACCATCTTAAATTCCGTGATACAACTCTATTGTACCAATACAGCAACATCAATTCTGATAACACCTGTGATTTTATATTCTGATCTTGAAAGTGCGCCTAAAAATGGCTGGAGTACAGATGAGCCAAATAAAGGGGCAGCGGTCACGATTTGGGGGAAAGGTTTTGGCGATACGCGCGGAGATAGTTATATATTAGTCAATGATATGATTTTAGATCAAGAGACTGATTATGCTGTGTGGGGTGAATATTGGCCAACACCACAGCATCAAAGAATCACCTTTTGGTTAAACGGTCAAATGGCGGATGGTATCGTTGAAATTAGTGTCACGGTGAATGGTCGAACTTCTGGTTCTATCCCGTTTGCAGTTCGTTCAGGTCGTATTTTTTTCATCGAATCAGATAACCCTAATGGCGATGGCAGCGTAAATAATCCTTTTGATTTTTCTGATGCAGCCAGAAATACACGTTGGTTAACCTACATGGAACCAGGAGATATTTTCTACTTTAAAGATAGCGCGGTTTACACCGAAAGAGTCAATGGTGGTAATTCACATTTATGGTTAAGAACCACCAATGCATCAGGTACAGCAGAACAACCGATTGCATTTCTAGCCTATCCTAATCAAAAACCTGTGTTTAAAGTCACGTCACCTTATTCAGTTAACTTTAGAAAAGCCACTGATATGAGTACACAACATACGATCTTATCTGGTTTGAGTGTCGATTCACCGGGATATGCAGCGGATATTAATGGTAATTATCACCGCGTGGTTGGCAATGATTTTAAAGCCAGCTCAGGTGAGTATACTCAAGGGACAGGCATTATTAATGTTCGAGGTGATGGGCATAAAGTGTTCGGGAACAATATCTACGGGATGCGCAGTGGTAAACCTAAAGATCATGCGGTACATTTCAAAGGATGCTCGCCGAACGAAGGGGTTAAATTAGGTTGGAATTATTTGCACGATAATGATTTTGGCAAAGGCCCTGAAATTTTCGTCCACCATGTGAACAATTCATGCGCTTCCACTGAGATTATGCAATCACACTTCATTTTTAATAATGTGATTCATTGTGACCTACAACGCGGCAAAGCGATCAGTATTAGCGACTTGAGTTATGACTTGGGAGAAGCAGAGCCAGAACCCACTTATGTTTATAATAATCTGATCGCGGGTTGTGGTATGTATGAGAAGGCAGGAACTCAGAGAAGAGTGGTTGCACCTGTGTTAGAACATCTCAACGGTCATGCACGGTTTTACAATAATACCTTGTATGATTCTGGTTATATTGGATTTTACACTCGTAGCAATAATTTGTTGTTAAGCAGCCAGTTTAAAAACAATATCGTGCATATGAATCCGAATTATTCTGATTCAAAAGGTCACGCTGAGTATGTGATGCCTGCAAATAGCAGTGTTCTATCAAATAATCTGTACTTTGGTGTAGGGGAATATGAGCCATGTACGGATTGTGTTGAAGACCAAAGCAATATCAGCAATCAAGACCCATTATTAGTTGATCCTGATAGTGGTATTTTTGAACTGCAAGCGATTAGTTTTGCGGTCAATAAAGGCACTCGTAACTTGATGTTTCAACAGTCAAACTCTGATGCGCCTATTATCAGAGACATTAATGCAGTATTGAGGCAAGGTGTTTTTGACATTGGTGCAATGGAGTTCAATGGTACACCTGCTTATACAGTCGGCGTTATACTTACAGGCTTAGCGGATGGAGCTTATCTTGGACTACAAGTCAATGATAGTGATGGTGTTGTACTTGATACGAACGGCTATTTTACGTTAGACACGCCGATCATGGATGGTCAGGAATATACTGTCACGCTTCTCACCCAACCTACATTACCTAAACAAGTTTGTACTATTGTTGGTGGTAGCGGCACCATCGTTGGTTCGAGTGTGACTAATATTGGCATTAATTGTGTCGGTGCTAATTTAGATACGGATGGTGATGGCATTCCGAATATTTGGGATGATACGCCCAATACTGCCAATGAGAATAGTTGTTCAGGCGATCATGTTGTTGTGCAAGGAACTTTTTTAACTGGCACTCAGACTTCTTGCCAAGCAACGCTTTCTATTACGGTTGAAGGTAATACGGTTGTGCAGGCTGATGCTTTATTGGCTCTAGTCGCACCACAAATTATGTTCACCCCTGGTTTTATCAATGAAGGTAGAGTTAATATCATGATGAAAGCGCCTATAACATCTGTAGGGAATTAAAACAATAACTAGGTAATCCTCCCCAGCTTAGCTGTGGGGGGTTAGGGTTTACAATACGGCCAATTAAGAATTTTAATTAAGCTGATAGAAATGGAATTTGTAATTCCGTTCATAACATTTAGGAAAAAGTTACAAACATTGACTAAACACTATACACCTCCCATCTACCGCCATCATGATAAATCAAAGCAAAATCAGATGTCCATCTATCCTCATTAGCATCACCCAAAGCTTCAACTTAGAACACACCAATGGTACATCCTTAGTATTCCACAGGCAATTCTAGTTTATAGCCCACACCATAAATGGATTGAATAATCTCAAAATCTGGGCGGATTTCTGCCAATTTTTTACGCAGATTTTTAATATGGGTATCCACGGTACGATCAGTCACAATGCGATTATCTTCGTATAAATGATCCAATAACTGAGCGCGAGAATAAACCTTAGCGGGATGTTGTATCAGCAAATGTAATAAGCGAAATTCTGCTGGCGTTAAATCTAGGCGATGTTGCTGAAACTGAATTTGATAACGCTCAATATCGATCACAAAAATCTGACTGTTATCTGTTTGTGCTACAGACAGATAGCTTTGGCGACGAAAAATGGCTTTGACACGGGCAACCACTTCACGCGGGCTATAGGGTTTGCAAATATAATCATCCGCGCCCAGTTCCAAGCCCAGTAAGCGGTCGATTTCTTCTACCCGTGCTGTCACCATGATGATCGGTAAGTGCGAAAACGTGCGAATCTCACGGCAAAGTTCAATGCCATCGCGCCCTGGCAACATCAAATCCAATAATAATAAATCGGGTGACGACGTTTTTATCCAGTCAATCACCTGCAAACCATCGGCAATAATATGGGTGGAAAAACCGGATTTTTGAAGATAATCTTGTAGCAATGCGGCCAATTTGGGCTCATCTTCAACGATTAAAACTCGATGTGTTGTCATGTTGATATCCTTTGTGTCAATGGCAAGCGAATACAGATGCATAACCCTCCTAGCTTGGATGGCTTGGCACTGATTTCACCCTCATGGGCATTGACGATGTTGCGACAAATCGACAAGCCTAAGCCTGCACCGCCAAATACACGGCTGCGAGATTGATCAACGCGGTAAAGACGTTCAAATAAATGCCCTAAAGCGGTTTCAGGTACACCAGGGGCACTGTCTTCAAAGCCTAATTCGATCTCATTTTCTTGCCGTTGCAGGCTGATTTCCAAGCGGCCGTTAGGCCTAGTGTATCGTAAGCTATTTTCCAGTAAATTACTGAAGAGTTGTGTAAGGCGGCGTGAATCAGCTAACAATATCAGGCCGTCGCTGAGCTGATGACTGATTTGGATCGATTTAGCCGTAAAACGAGGAGTGAAAGCCTGGAGACTGTCCCTGATAAGTTCGCTTAAATCCACAGGCTCACGGGAATAATTTAACGCGCCTAAATCGGATAAACTGAGTTCATAGAGGTCATCCACCAATTGAGCTAAACGGAGAGTCTCGCCGTGTAGGGATTTGAGATTTAAAGCGTTAAGGTCGCGCACACCGTCTTGCATGGCTTCGATTTCACCGCGCAAGACTGCTAGAGGTGTACGTAATTCATGGGAAATATCAGCAATCCATTGACGGCGAGCTTGTTCATTACGCTCTAAAATATGCGCTAAATGATTAAAATCCGCTGCCAATTGTCCCAGTTCATCTTCAGAGTTTATTTTGACACGGGTTTGATAATTGCCATCACTCAAAGCACGCGCTCCTGAAGTGATATGACGAACAGGCGTTAATAATTGCTTTAATAACAGCCAAGCTGCTAGCACCGATATGAATAAAGCTAACAGGGCGATCAGGTAATAATGCTGAACTTGCTGTGCCTGAAAAGCTTGCGCCAGAGAATCGTCTATCACACGATGAGGCCTTAAACCCAGCCAACCAATGATTTTTCCATTTTGTTTTAAAGGGTGTAAGTTGTTTTTGAGCAAAGCAGTGTCGCGTCCGACAACTAATTGATAGTCGCTATCAAAAATCTTTAAATACGCCAGTATGCTCGCAAAACGAGGCGGCGGATGAGGGGGTGGGTGAAACGGTCGTGCATCATTTATTGAAGGCAGTGGATGATCGGGAGGTGGTGGAGGTTGGTGTTTTAAACTGGCATTCATAGCCTGCCTGAACAAAACAGGCTTTTGACGGAAAATGGCCCAACCGCCATAGCTGAGGTATAGATTTTCCAGCACAGGGACTAATTCGTTCAGTCGTTCTAACTCTTTATTGTGCAAATAATCTTGTAAGCCTTGTTTAAATGTCCAGTTCACCAGTAGTCCCATTATCAGTACTAACACCGCAGAAGTCACTAAAAAAGCCAGAAAGAGTTTGGGAAAAAGTTTAAGTTTCATTGAATTTCATAAGGGTATTTAGCTGCTTCAAATTATATTGGAGTGCAAAATTTATTTTGCAGCCCTTTTTAGACTTCACCTTACCAAAGCAAAATAAATTTTGCACTCCAAAAAAAACGCAAAATAACAATGCAATCAAATGATTTGTACTTAGCTTCGCTGATTTTCGCTTGATTCAATCGGGAAACGCTATAAAACTATGATGACAAAAAAATTTGAGGGAAATTTGAAGGAAATGACTCGTTTTCCTCAAATTGTCCTCAAATTTTTCAGTTAGAATCCTTTTTAAGCTGTTCTGACAAACTTGAATGAATGGGGTTTGCGGAACTTTTTGATCATTCATGATTCAGTGAGGCCATAAATTATGAAATTCTCGGCAAATCTGCCCCTCTGTTTGCTACTAGGGCTAACGCTCCACACAGGAAATGCATGGGCTATTGATCCTGTACCTAATATCAAAGCCAATGCTTCTGATGAAACCATTGCGATTAATCAGCAAGATAATCTTGCTATTAGCATCTCACTCGATCCGGCCGATTTACTCAACAGCGAGGCAGATTGGTGGTTGTTGATACACACGCCTTTTGGTTGGTATTACTATCAACCTGCATTGGGATGGCAAGCGGGTATTTCCTTCATGCAACAAGGGGCATTATCGGCATTAGACAATAATGAAGTGCTGAATATCAGCGATTTACCCTCAGGCACCTATACGGCTTATTTTGGTTTAGATACTCAAGTCAATGGTGAATTTGATCTTGAGCAAGCGTTTTATGATGCGGTTACAGTAAATATTAGTGCAAGCGCCTCTGTCGCGCCAAACAAGACTTATTCTATCGTTGATACCCAGCAAAATCGCTGTTATGACAACAGCAATCTCATCGCTTGCCCCACTTCGGGGGAGGCATTCTATGGACAAGATGCCAAATTCACAGGCAACATGGCCAGTTATACCAACAATGGCGATGGTACGATTACCGATAATGTCACGGGCCTGATATGGCAACAAAGCCCAGATACGGATGGTGATGGTGATATTGATGCGACGGATAAATTAGGCTACGAAGCGGCAATGGCTTACTGTGAGAACTTATCTCTGGGCAATCATGATGACTGGCAATTACCCAGCATCAAGCAGTTGTATTCTCTGATGGATTTTAATGGTGTTGATCCCAGTGGTTATGAAGGTAACGATACGTCGGCTTTGATTCCCTTCATTAACACGGATTACTTTGCTTTTGCCTATGGCGATACCAGTGCCAATGAGCGAATTATCGATTCCCAGTACGCTTCCAGCAATCTGTATGTGGTTGATTCAAAAATTCCTTTGTTGTTTGGAGTGAACTTTGCTGATGGCCGGATCAAAGGTTATGGCACGCAATTTTTAGGACGGGAAAAAACCTTCGTCGTCAGTTGTGTCCGTGCCAATAACAGCTACGGTGTGAATGACTTTCAGGACAATGGTGACCAAACCATCACCGATAACGCAACGGGGTTAATGTGGGCACAAAATGACAGCGGCAGTGATGCGCCTGATGGCTTGAACTGGGAACAAGCTTTGGCTTATGTCGAAAGTCAAAATGCGGCGAATTATCTGGGCTACAACGATTGGCGTTTACCCAATGTCAAGGAACTGCAAAGTCTTGTTGACTACAGCCTTTCACCAGATAGGCAGTCACTCGGCGGCTATCGATCCCGTATTCAATGCGACCCCCATCATCAATGAAGCTGGACAAACAGACTACGATTTTTACTGGAGCAGTACTACCCATAGCAATTGGACTGAGCAAGCCGGTAAAGCCGGTGCTTATGTCAGCTTTGGTCGTGGTTTAGGGTATATGGATGGCAGATGGTCAGATGTACACGGTGCCGGTTCACAACGTAGCGATCCCAAATCGGGCGATCCTGCCGAGTTTCCGACGGGCCATGGCCCACAAGGCGATGCGATTCGTATTGACAACAGTGTGCGTCTAGTACGGGCAGGCGATCAAGGTGTTCAAGCCATGTTAGATACTGGACAAAGCGCCTGCTACAACAGCGACGGTGAAGCCATTGCTTGTCCCACACAAGGCGAAGCCTTCTACGGGCAAGATGCCCAATACACAGGCAGCGCATTCAACTTTACCGACAATGGCGACGGCACAATCACAGATCATGTCACCCAATTACGCTGGCAACAAACACCCAGCAGCGACAAATATGGCTGGGCAGAGGCACAAACTTACTGTGAAAACCTCTCTTTAGCAGACAATGATCATTGGCGTACCCCCAGTCTTAAAGAGCTGTTTTCTATCAGCGATTTTGAGCGCGGCTGGCCTTATATCGACAGCGACTATTTTGGCTTAATCACAGGTGGTAAAGATAAAAGCGAGCAATATTGGTCTAGCAATTATTATAAAGTGGGTAAAACCCATGGTGATGCGCCCTCTGCAATAGGGGTTAATCATACCACGGGTCATATCAAAGCCTATCCCGACGGGAGCAATGGCTCACCGAGGGCAGGTAAATACGTCCGCTGTGTACAAGGCAATGACTACCTTATCAATGATTTTGTAGACAATGGCGATGGCACCATCACAGATAAAGCAACCGGCTTAATGTGGTTACAAAATGACAGTGGTGCTGGGATGGACTGGGCCAGTGCTTTATCTTATGGCCAGACTTTCAGCTATGCGGGCTATGATGATTGGCGCGTGCCTAACGTCAAAGAACTGCAAAGCATTGTTGATTACTCCGGTGTTTATCCCGCTATCAATGCCCGCTATTTCAACACCACCGATGACGATGCTTACTTCTGGTCAAGCACCTCAGCTTACTTTAGCCCCCAGAATCCAGACTATTACTACGGCTGGTACGTTGCCTTTGGTTATGCGGTAGGTGGCGATGGGGAAGACGTACATGGTGCAGGCGCAGTGCGTTTTGATACCAAAGTCGAAGGGGGCCCGGCTGGTGAAGACCCTGAACGCATCTACAACTATGTGCGTTTAGTCCGTGGTGGAACAACAGGTAGAGTATTTACAGGAGGGACAGTGACTGAGGTTGACACCGATACGGGGAATACGGCCGATACCAATAACCCGGATCCCAGTGGGCAACCCACTGATGGCAATGCACCACCAACCGGCAATATCCCGGAACCGCCGGATTTGACAGCCGCCGCCGCAACTTTAGGTGTGAGTGAAGAGGATTTAAAAGCGGCCTTAGGTGATCCCCATCAAGGCCAGCCTGATTTTGAAGCGGCTGCCACAATATTGGGTGTGACCAGTGAAGCATTGCAAGCAGCATTGGCTCCGGCAGAAGGCTCAGCCTCTGATGAGCCATCGACGTGAACTCGTACATGTCCAAGCTGGGCTAAAAAATCTTCTAGGTTTTCAAAGCCTGGAAGGTTTATAAATTCGTCATATAAAAATTAATGAAAGGGCGGACACATAGGTTTACCCCTACATATACGCCCGTAGGGGCAAACCTATGTGTCCGCCCGATACCGTTATTTCGAGAATGAAATAAATAGGCGCAAATTATAAACCTGCTTAAGCTGGACGGAATTTGTAACTCCGTCCACAATATTTATACATTCCATAAACGATTACTTCACGCCATACACCTCTTGCCGTTTGCCATCAGGATAAATCAAGGCAAAATCAGGCTGCCCATCTTCATTAGCATCCCCCAAAGCTTCTACAGAGAAAAAGCCTGTCGGATTGCCTTGTGTCACTAGATAATCAGGGATGAAACGATAGGAGCCATTGGCTAATTGAGCTGCTAACTCACCATTTTCAGCATCTTCCAAAAACTCACCCAGGAAGTTTTCAACCGCTTCACGGTCTGCTAAAGCGGGAAAGAGTGCTTGTTGCCAAGTCCCTTTGTCATCACTGAAGTTCAATATAACCAGAGGAAGGCTTGAATTAAGCGCACCGAGAATCAATTCATTCTCAGCAGCCTCAACGTGTTTGGCAGTCCAGGCAGGACGAGCAATGTAGTAACTACCTTCACCAGCACTGACTTGCAACAGACCATTATCAAGGGCTTCAAAAGGACCAATCAGACGTTCCAACGTACAAGGATCAAGCAGGGCAGGACGAGTCATTAAGACTTCATCTTCTGCACCAACGTTGATGTTTTGTTCACTGATGTGAAGATCATTGTTACCACCAGGGGCTAAACCATAAGGTTGTAGACCATAGCGTGTATCACCTAATTCGACTTCCAAGGTTCCATTGAGTGGGTTTTGAATTAACTCTAACCCTTCTAAATAGGGCATCTCGTTGTAACGATTTAAACGTTCTTCATCCACGACATAATAGGGTTGAGGTGTGCAATCAGATTCAGTTTGGGTCATATTTTTCTGCAACTGATTAATTAGATCGCCTGCACTGACTGAACTACCACCGGTGCCACCGCCAATGATTAAGCCTTCTAATGTAACCGTGACGGTTTCGGCGTCGCTGGTGTTTGTACCATCAGAAACACTGTAGCTAAAGCTATCTGTACCCGCAGCACTACTATCGGTGGGACTGTAGGTGAAAGAACCAGAACTATCAATGTTGGCATTACCAAGTGTTGGATTAGTGACTACACTGAAAGTTGTAGCCGCCGTTGCAGGTAATACACCCGTTAAGTCGCCGCTACCGGTGGTTGAAGTACCGATGCCACGATAACTGACACTGACACCACCTTGCAGAGTGCCATTATTAGCGTTAGCTGTACCATCAGTCGCCGTACCATCTTCAAAGTTGTAATAGGCAACCAGGTTGCTTTCCGAACCACTCAGACGCAAGTTCATATTTGCCTGGATGTCGGACTGGCTGAGGGCGGTGTTCCAGATGCGGAATTCATCTATATCGCCCTGAAATAATCGACTTGAATTCCATGAGCCGATGTTGCTCGCGGCACTGCCAATGGGTAGGGCGGTTGTATACGTTTTGGTATCAATTAACTCACCGTTAACATAGAATTTAACGTTTTTATCAACGCTGGAATAAGCGACTGCAACGTGATACCAAGTATCCGTACTGAATGTATAAGTTGTCAGTGCTTGATCCGTAGGCGAATTACCGCTGATACTGAAGCCGAGATAATCGTCGGTATTAAATTGCAGATGCACCGCCTTACTTGACCAAGAATCAAAATCCCACACTGTATTCCAACCACTAAAATCCGGTGATTGCAGCCAAAATTCAATGGTGGCTTCGGACATCTCAGTACCCAAGGCAGGCATATCCACATAATCATTCACACCATCAAAGCTTAAAGTGTGATCAGTACTATGATGGTGTTTTGTGGCAGCAACATGGGTTGGATTATCGCCTGTCACCGTATTGGCATTGCGGTTGCCAATGGAAGGACCATTATAGGCGGTGCCAGTATAAGCATTGCTGGTGAAGTCAGTAATACTCGTATTATTACTGTCTTCAAAGCTGTAATAAGCGAGTAAACCCGTTTCTGTACCGGTCAGCATTTGATACAAGTTGGCTTGTATTTCAGACTGGCTGAGCGCGGTGCTCCAGATACGGACTTCATCCATTTCGCCATCAAGGTACATGGACAGGTTTTTATTGGTGCCCAGTAGTAAATCACCCATGGAGCTTTTCATGCTACGCGTCCCACTGCTTTCTAATTCTCCATTCAGGTATAGAGAGAGAGTTGTGCCATTATAAGTAATGGCAGCATGGTACCAAACGCCCTCACTCAAGGTGGTAACCCCATTCAAATTTCTGCTGCCTAGAAAGCTGCGCAACTTATTGGTGCCAGGCACATACAACCAAGGTAGCCCGTTACCATTTTGCGCGACCAACATTTGGTAGCTACTGGAAAAGCTATTGACCTTAAACCAGGTTTCCACCGTGAACGTATCCTGAGTATCAGGGTTGAATAAGTAAGGTGTTTGCACATAATCATCTGTGCCGTCAAAGCTCAGTGTGCGTTCGCTGGGATGTTCTGATATCGCCAAGGTATTGGTTAAATTACCGTTATAGCCATTATCTGTGCGATCAATAGCAGTATCACCCGTGCCTTCTTCAAAGTCGTAATAGGCAAGCAAACCGCTTTCTGTACCTGCTAAAGCTTGGTACATCGTGATTTGAATTTCAGACGGGCTGCGAGCAGTATCCCAGATACGGACTTCATCCATAGCCCCGTTAAGGAACATGGACATCTGATTATTGACACCTAACAATAAATCACCTGTTGCGCTGTCCATGCTGCGGGCGGCACTGGCTTCCAATTCACCGTTCAGATACATGGACAGAGTAGTGCCATCATAGGTCACCGCCGCGTGATACCACGTGCCCGCACTCAATTCCGTCACACCGTCTAAAGTATCATTACCTAAAAAGCTACGTAATTTATTGGTGGTGGGCACATACAACCACGGCAGTCCATCATCGTTTTGTGCGATCAGCATTTGGTAGTCACTGGAGAAACTCTCCACTTTGAACCAAGTCTCTGCGGTAAACGCATTTTGAGTGCCTGGGTTGAGAACCTGTGGGATTTGTACATAATCATTGCTACCGTCAAATGATAAGGCATGGTTATCCATTGAGTTAATCAGCATCGCGTTATATAAACTGCCGCTGAAATGACCTGCCATATCGATAAGGGTATTGCCAATGTCATTGTCATAGCTTAATTGCATGCGCAAATCTGGCTCGTTGCTAGGCAACACACTCAAACCCATGTGTTGTTGAATTTGTGCTTGAGTACGGGCTTCTGACCAGAGTCTGGTTTCATCCAAGGCCCCGGCAAAGAATTTTTCGTTCAGCGTTTTAGTCACACCAAGCACCAGATCACCACTGTTGCTGGTCAGGCTACGAACCTCGCTGGCTTCCAAGACACCATTCAAATACAGACTTAAGGTACTGCTGTCTTGGTCATACACGACTGCAATGTGATACCAAGTGCCTGTCGTTAGCACGGTGTTGCCCGCCATCAAACCGCCCAACCAGGTGTAAGGCTGATTACCTGAACTGATACCCAGTAACGTATTGCCTGAACCATTATGGTCAATGTGGTTTAACAGATGCTGGACACCGTAGAGATCATTCACCTTAAACCAGCTTTCAAGCGTAAATGAGCCGTCAGTGGGGTTGAAGGGAGTCACTGAACTGAGTCGTCCATAAGTGCTTGAGCCATCAAAATTTAAGGCTTTAGCAAACCCAGCAACAGGTGGTGTATTTAATGCCGTGTTGACCAATATCGCTGTAGAACAGACTTCGTTACCACTGTCTTCACCATCAGACGGCGTGACACAGAATTGCAGATAGTTAGCCTCATCAGTACTGAGCACTGTGTAGCTATTTGCCGTTGCGCCGTTGAGAGCAGTGTTATTGCTGCCTGCCGCATCGTCAGCACGATACCATTGGTAACTGCTGCCGCTTTCTGCATCACCATTGGTGTCGCTGTAATCATAGTTGCCTCTGAGGGTAACGCTTGCCATTGCATATCCTGCGATGCTGACATTAGAGACAGTGGGTGGTGAGTTAGGTACAGGTACGGTTGCCCAGCTAGAACAGGCTTGCGTACCACTGTCACTGCCATCAGAAGGGGTCACGCAAAATTGCACATAGAGATCATCCACCGTTAAAGTGTAATTGCTTGCGCTACTGACCACGGTGCTATTGCTGCCAGCGGTGTCATCAGCATGATTCCATTGGAATGTACTGCCACTTTCCGCATCACCGTCTGTATCGCTATAGCTGTAACTACCGCTGAGGGTTTCACCAATCACTATATTGCCTTCGACACTGGCACTGGATGCGCTAGGCGGCGTATTAGGTGGAGGTGTCGCAGCACAGTTTGCGCTACTGCTGTCGTTGCAGAAATCAAAGGCCAGTTGCTGGGTATAGGTGGAGCCATTCAGAGCAAAGCTGATGGGGTCAAAAGTTTTGCTGTAACTTAAAGATGGCTCTACATCAATTAATAAGCCTTCACTCTGATTCACTGTAGTAAAGGGCGGATTGGCATTATTATTGTAAGTCACATCGTCTAACGCACCAGAACTATCACTGATGCACAAGGCATCTTGTATTCTGGCAGCAACATAACCGGCCTTGAATGGATGGGAAAGCGTGCTGTTCACTGTCGTGTCATTGCTAAACACGGGGTTGATGTTGATTTCCAAAGTCGCGGTGACAATACCATCCCCATCTGTGTCGGCACTGGTTTCCGGGGTAAATGTCAAGCCATCGTTGAGGTTAAAGAAATGTTGTGAACCATCTTCCAAGGTCAGGGTGCCAGTGGGAATCACTTCCAAGCTCAAGTTTTGCAACAGTTCGGCACTTGCCTTATAACCACTGTCCAAAAGCGTATATTGAAACTTGTAATAAACATCTCCAAGTGCTTGTTGTGCAAGGGTGTAAAATACCATGTCATCTAAACAGCCCTCTTTTTCATTGTCCAATTTAACGCCGCCCCAGACTGATGGATAGGGTAGGTTTTGATTGACCCAATCTGGCAGGTTTATTTCAGCTTCCATGCGCAAGGGATTATCTGCACTGACACTGCTGCTTTCAATAGACAACGATTCAGATATCTGGTTGCCAGAATAATCAACATTAAGACCACTCACACCAAAACTGCTTAACTCTGATGGAATAGACGCAGGGAGACTGGTATTGATTTGGAAATTATAATTGCTAAGCGTGGCTGTGGTCTGAGCCTTGAAGTCAGGGGCTGTCACTGTAAAACCGGCACCACTGCCAAGCACCATGCTGGTACTCAATTCCACCGGCTGACCCGCTTGGATTTCGTCTGGATAACTTAGGGAAAATTCCATCGGCACTGACGCATCAAATGTACCACCATTCGCTGCGAGGCATGGATGCCGAGTAGTCCGCGACTAGCTGGGCGCTCAAAAATAGTATAAAACAGTAGGTAAGGGCGATAGTCCTTGCGTGCGTT
>JADGDF010000269.1 GCA_016745055.1 Thiotrichaceae bacterium
TTATTGATTTATATGATGAAATAATTGGAGTATGTGCCGGACTATGGAACTTTTATCTAGCTAATTGATTGATTTTTAACGGGATACAACTCTAATATAATAGACCTCAATACTCAAAACAAAAACTTAATAATTTTATTGTATCAATTTATTTTATGAACTGTAAATACAACTTTAGTTGTAGATTATTTCTTGTGGATTTACGTAACTATTCTTTTTCTGCTCGCTTTCTTGCGGGTGCAAGGCCTATACATTAATGTTTTAAATAGCGAGTTACCAAGTTTTGATTTGGTCATGCTTAACTAACAAAGCTTCCCATGCAGATACTCCCAAACCAGAGTTTGGGAACAAGGAATAATCTGTAAAGTAAAGGTGCTATAATCTTGTCATAGAAAAGGAGTATCAACATGACCGATGAAGAATTAAAAGCATTAGTAGCCAGCCTAGCTATTGCGCAGCAGAAAACGGATATACAAATTTCAGAACTAGTTGAACAGCAGAAGAAAACAGATGTTCAACTGGCGAAAACCGATGCACAACTGGCTAAGACTGATGCCAAGGTAAATAAGGTTGCAGACCTGGTTGGCAAGATAGGAAATAATCAGGGAGATGTGGCTGAAGAATTTTTCTATCGTAGTTTCATTGATGATGCCTGGCTGGGAAATCTTCATTTCGACACAATTTATCGCAATTTGCCTGGAAAAAAGGCAAAACTACAAGATGAATTCGATATTGTTCTGGTGAATGAAAATAGTGTTGCTATTATTGAGGTTAAGCAAAAAGCTCGCCCCGATGTGATTAACGACATGCTCAACAGAAAATTACCCAATTTCAGGAAATTATTTCCTTACCATAAACATCAAAAACTTTATGGTGCGATTGCCAGTCTGGTGAGTAATGATTCTCTGGTGAAAAAAGCTAGGAAAGCAGGATTATTTTTCTTGACTCAAAAAGCAGACCATATTGTTTTGGTCAATGACGAAGTCAGAGCATTTTGAATTAATTTTCTCTTATTTATTAGTAAGTTAAACATTAAATCTCTAAAATCAATTTTAAGCAATAAAATTCATCTCATCCAATATAGACTGTGGATAATGGCGTTTTCTTCCCTAAAAACGCATATTAAAAATTATCTTTATTTATCATGGAGTTATAACGTAATGAAATTGACCAAGACGACAGTTGACAAATTACCTTATCCTGAAAAGGGCCAAATATTTTATCGAGATAGTGAACTCAAAGGATTTGGCTTACGTGCAACGAAAAACTGTAAAACTTACATTGTTGAAACTTCGGTCAAGGGAAAAACTTGTCGGGTCTCTATTGGTAAACATGGTGTCTTTACTACTGAAAAAGCGCGTGTTCAAGCTAAGAAACATCTTGCTAGTATGGCAATGGGCATTAATCCTAATCATCAAAAGAACCATCAAAAAACTCAGAGTACAAGCTTAAAACAAGCATTTGGCGAGTTTTTAACTGTACGCGAACTCAAGCAACATACACGTTATGATTACACACGGTGTTTTGAAGTCGCTTTTAAAAGTTGGCAACAAAAACCAATTTTAGAGATTACAAAACCAATGGTTGCTAATCATTATGACCGATTATGTCAAGAACGTGGAAAAGCCTACGCAAATTTAAGTATGCGTTTTTTAAGGTCTTTACTCAATTTTGCGGCCGCAACCTATGAAGATGAGCAGGGTAAAAGCCTATTGCCAGAAAATGCAGTGCGGATACTTAGTCAAAAAAGACAATGGAAAATTGTAGGTAGAAGACAAAATTTTATCAAACCTCACCAACTTGCAAGTTGGTGGCAAGCCGTACAACGATTGAAAAATGAAACGTTTCGTGATTACTTTTTACTACTGTTATTTACCGGTTTACGACGCCAAGAAGCAGCTCAACTTACTTGGATAAACATTGATTTACAAGCCTATACAATGCTCATCCCAGATACCAAGAATGCATTACCACTGACATTACCGCTAAGTCATTATACTTATGGTTTATTAAAATCACGCCAACAAAAAGTTGATAGTAATTGGGTATTTCCAAGTAAACGGGGCAATCATCCTATTAAAGAACCGAGACAACAAATTTCTCACATCACACGTTGGTCTGGTATTCAATTTAGTTGTCACGATTTACGCCGTACTTTTGCTACGATTGCAGAAGGACTTAATTTTTCTGAATATACGCTAAAACGTCTGTTAAATCATAAACAAACTGATGTAACAGCAGGTTATATTATCAATGATGTTGAACGATTACGTGCGCCTATGCAACAAATTACTGATGCACTACTCGAAAAATGTCAATTATGAAAAATCATTTAAAATTATATAGTTATGGCTTCTCGCTACTCTCTACACTACATCTACACTAATTTTTATTTATTATATACTTACTTATAAATCAGATAATAATGATATTTAGACTACTGATTATATATTAGAAGGCAATACTATTCGTGTAAAGGCATTAAGAGTGGACAACGATAAGTTTAGCATCTCAGTGAGAAAGACTTGTCTTGGTGGTAAATTGAAGTTGTTTTGTCATCTCAGTCATAACGCCCAGATAAAAGGAAACATGGACTAGGCTTGGGTACGCCAATTTTATGCGGTCCAGTTCCCATCCATGCTCCTTTTATCTGGGCGTTATGTATCAGCGAAGTAGAGTTTGCACCGCGTGTTTTTTTTGCGGCGCGAACGCGGAGAAGTGATAGTGCGCACCAAAAAGACGGTGCACACCCTACCTGGCTTATTTGAGGGAGTTTAACCTCCAAAAAACTCTCTCCAAGAAAGAGAGAGGAGGTTTAGATGAGAACAAACAAAAGGGGGGAAAAGAATGAAAAAAAGGAAAAAAGCGCATCATGAAGATGCGCTAGAAGTCCAACTAATTAGCTGCCTGTTCAGCAGCGACATCATTCCAAGAGGTTTCACCATCAGAGCAATCACCCGTGATGATCGTGGTTAACTTGATGCTTTTGTCC
>JADGDF010000120.1 GCA_016745055.1 Thiotrichaceae bacterium
TTATTGATTTATATGATGAAATAATTGGAGTATGTGCCGGACTATGGAACTTTTATCTAGCTAATTGATTGATTTTTAACGGGATACAACTCTATTATTGAGGGTGTTTGGTTGAAATATCGGAAGATTTGAGGGGGCTATTTTGTTCATTATTTTTAACAAGAATATCGTCTTCTTTGTTAAAACGCCGCTGAAACCAACGCCAAATATAACTTTTTGCCATTATTTGCCCAGTAATGACATAAGTTAATACAAAAGGATCGCGTAATGTCCATTCCATCCAAGAAGTAGCAGACTCAGTACCACACCACAGTAAACGATCATCTATTTCTAAAAATCCCACTTCTTCTGGTAGTAAAATTTGTTGTTTTCCCCTGATAAGTAATAATGTCAAACAAGGTAAATTTTGGGATTTTTCTCTTGGATCACGACTCAAATGCTCAAGTTTAACTTTTTTACCTCGTTTCAACCTTTCGCAAATAGCGGGGGCATCTTTTTCATTAATTGATATTTCCCAAATATTAGGTGGTGTATTATCGGTTAACACATTATCTCGCAAAATTTTTACTAAATAATAGGCCCATTTATCACCATGTTCTTTACTTAAACGAATAAAATCAACCAACAGTGGATTGGTAAGTAATATACGAATATAATCTGAAATTATTTGGCTGGCTTGCATAATAATATCAGCTTTGACCGCTTTAAAAATTGTGCGGTTGGAGGTATAATTCTGACGGATGATGACAAATAGCTTAGGATTGAGTTCTCGGGCAGTCATTACAATGGACAAATTATCAACATCATCATCTGTACCAGCAATAATACCAATGGCTGATTCAATATTGGCTTGTCGCAGCGTCATAGCTCGGGTACCCCGCCCAGTGATATATTCTTCTTCAGGGCAATTCATTTTTTTAGGAAATTCTTCGACAATAATAATTTCAAACTTACCTGTTTGTTTCAACTTTTCGTAAATGGCCTTGCCAAAACGCCCATAACCACATAAAACCCACAAACCTCTTTTAGGTGGATTTAAAGGTTGACAAGTTTCCATGTCCTGCCGACCTTTAAGGCATTCCCTCAGTTGGTGCAAGTGTGGAGCATATAAGGCAGTGTGCAATCTACCTGCGAAAATATTAAAGGGATCAATAATATAGTCGGTGCCAAACGAGGCCATGTTAGCTGCAATCTCATTTGAATCTACGCGACAGATGACTATTAATTTAGGATTAAGCAGTTTTGCAGTAATCGCAATATTTAAGTTGGCATAATTGTCATTGGTGATTGCAACGACTGCCATACATTTTGGATGTTTTAACCCCCCTTCCAACAATTTTTCAGGTTTACTGGCATCTGCACATAACCGGGGAACGTACATAGGATAATTTTCAATAGTTAAGACATTAATACGTTCTGGTTTCACCTCAATAACAACGGGTAATAGAAAACGTTCCTCCAATGCACAGACCAACGCATGACCGGTATCCCCATAACCACAAACAAGGTAAAAAGGTTGATGAAGATTGCGTACCGTATTGGCAAACTTTCTTTCTTTTATAACCGCTCGTAAGGCTGCATCTTGCACTAATGCGAGTAAGGCACCAATGGCATAAAACCAAGAAATAACGGTTAAATACATAGAAAATATTGCCCATAATCGCTGGGCATCAGTAAACTCATAAGGGATTTCACCAAAACCAATGGTTGTACCCATGTAGGACACAAAATAAAAGGCATGAAAAAAATCCATTCGCCAATACTGGCCTGCAGCATCTTTGCCTGGGATTAGAGTCATGCCAACAATAGCAATGGTGTAAACAGTTAATAGAACAAGCAATGGCACGCGCATTTTGCGCATGATCAGGAAAATAACAGTGTTCATGTGATTTATATGGCTTTAACGACGTAACATCATTGTCTCGACAACCAAAAGTAGTACGGAAACCACGTTGGCAAGGAGTGCTCCCCCTGATAGTGAAACAATACTGGCAACTACTTCAGGAGATAATGTTTGAGCTGTATTAGCTTCAGTATCCAGCATGGCTGTCATCGCATCCATAGCTGTCATCATTGAAGGCTCTACGTACAATGCCATTCCCCAAACTAAAGCGGCTGCAATTAGCTGCAAATCTGCGGCTAGACTAGTGGCTAACAGCACAGCACCCACTTGGGAACGGTCACCAAACTTTAGAATGGTGGCCACTAAATTAACAAAAATGGCTGCCATAAGCTCATAAACATGATGATGTTCTGGATTATCGATGTCACCCCAAAAAAAGCCAAAATTCAATGTCAATGACATTACAATAAAAAAACCAAAAACAACCTTCTCTGGATTCATAATGTGTATGGGTCTCCTAAAAATCAATGTAACACTCAGGAAATAAATACTTCACAGTGTGCAATATATGAGTATAATTTTGTGACTAAATTTTAACATACTCTGTAATCTATTGATTTTAGTAAGGCAAAATTGTAGTTGGACGTTATTTTCTACTCATGACGATTTATACACTATTTGTACATCTTGATTTGCCACAAGGTCGTATTTATATCATTTACGTTTCAAATGATACCTTCCCTGTCATCAGTATGTTCTATAATGGCTTGTTCAAGCAAATCCAATGATAGAAGAGGGGGAAAGATTGCCGCAAAAAATTGTGTCCACAAATGAGAAGATATATCATGTTAAGGTATACATTGTTTTATTAATTAGGCATCCATTCATTGATCCAGAGCTAATAACTAAAAAAATAGGTTTAATACCTTTTAGGTACCAACGTTTTGGGGAACCTCGCATGACACCTAAAGGAAAGGCATTACCTGGATTATGGAAAAATAGTTCATGGTCTTGGCAATGTGATCGTGAAGACAAAAGAAGCTTTTTTGATAGTGTTAATTTATTGGTCACGGAATTAGAATCGCATAATAAATTTTTGTCTGACTTAAGACTTCAGGGTGGAAATATTTACGTAATTGTCAATATTCTTGGGAAAGAAAATATTGGAGATGTACTTAGTTGGCAAATAATGGAAAAAATGGTTAATCTAAAAATAGACCTTGGAATAGAAGTTTTTCCAGATGAACGTGAACACTAACCAGTCAGATAAGTTAATAACCTGTGTAGAATACTGTTTTTTTACCCCATCACATCCTACGTGAGTTATCCAGCTCTATTGGCACTAACATGAAAAAATTTATGACAAAGAGTGCCCATAGTAAAAAAAGTAGTGCGTTTGAATTGTTTGCTCTTGCATTTTTAATTCATTTCTTTGGCGCTTTACTTTTTTCTGTTTTTATAACCTCAAGTTATAAAAATTATGAAATATCTTTGCAATGGTCTGCTGGGGAATTACATTGGGTGTTGGGAGGAATATCAATACCAAGTGTAATTATGACTATGGTATTAGAACTATTATATGCAAAGCCTATGTCTATGTTTATTGCAAAATATTTGTTTTGGCTATGGTTGTTTGGAATATGTGTTCTTGTTTGTTGGGCATGGATAACGTGATAGCTGAAATGGTGTGCTACGCTATTTGCTAACACACTTTATTTGACTGCTTTAGCAGATAGTTGTTCACTCTTTACGACGTTTCCTCAATGTATAGGCTATGAATGGAGCAACCCATGGTTCATTACAAAGATATTAAGTATCGTAAAGATGGTAGGTTACGAATTACATGTGTTTGCGTTTTAGAAAAAAATAAATTTTATCAGAAAATTGAAGAAGCTTAAGCCAACCAAGTGGGAGGGTAACCCGCGTAGGATGCGCTTCCTGTCATCAGTGCAGCCTACCTAGCTTAAAATAACAGATGGATAATGTATCCTCCAAAAGTGTTAATTTTAAATTAGCTTCTCAAACGCATAATGTTCTGCTTATGCCTATATCACGCTAGAGAAAATCTTAGGCTAGATATGATTTGTAACCCCGTCCAAAACATTTGAAAGCAAGCTAAAAAGCTGTTCCCGTTTAAAATTTTAATACATTCACTAAGTAGTCACAATTTTAAGCTATCATTACAAGAAAAGATTTTTAACACTAATGACAAAAAACGACATATTTTTCAAAACCTTAGTTTTCATCGCTTGCTTATTGCCCCTTACCTTCCTAATTACAAATTTTTTTCTACAAAAATTGGGTGCAAATCCTGTTGAAACTATTATTCGTGACACAGGATTGTGGAGTTTGCGATTTCTAATGATGACTTTATGCATCACCCCACTTCGTAAATTAGTAGGTTGGCAATGGGGGATGAAAATCCGGCGCATGTTAGGACTCTACGCCTTTTTTTATGCGTGTTTACATTTCACAGCTTACCTTTGGTTTGAAGAATTTTTTGATTTTGCTGCAATATGGACAGATGTGATGGAACGTCCCTTTATTACAATGGGATTTATCACCTTTGTCCTGATGATACCGCTGGCTATAACGTCAACGCATGCCATGATCAAAAAGCTGGGAGGAAAACGTTGGCAACAACTGCACCGCTTAGTGTACCTCATTGCGATAACCAGTATTCTCCATTTTTGGTGGATGGCAGACAGTAAAGGGGTTTTAACGACACCCATTATTTATGCAGTCATTATCGCTATTTTATTATTAATGCGC
This sequence comes from Thiotrichaceae bacterium, assembly GCA_016745055.1. Taxonomy (GTDB): domain Bacteria; phylum Pseudomonadota; class Gammaproteobacteria; order Beggiatoales; family Beggiatoaceae; genus JADGDF01. Next base: position 4,616 of record JADGDF010000120.1, read on the forward strand.
ATATTCTTTTTAAAAAAATCTTCAAAATTTTTAGGAAAATAGACAATGAGTACAGAGAATCAACCAATATCTGCAATTGAACAACCTCATCCCCATGAAACCAATGAACCAGAAAAACAACCTATTGATTTAAGCCATTCAGATTTATACATTAATCGAGAACTGAGCTTGCTTAAATTTCATCACAGAGTACTTGCACAAGCAAAAGATGAAAAAACACCTTTACTTGAAAGGTTGCGATTTTTATGTATTGCAAGTAATAATTTAGATGAATTTTTTGAGGTGCGTGTTGCTATTTATAAACAACAAGCCCGTTATGGATCAGTGCAAGCCGGTGGGCCTGATAATTTGTCACCCAATGAAGTACTCAACCGTATCAGCGTTGCAGCCCATGATTTTGTGGACGAACAATATCAATTATTAAATGAAAATTTGATTCCTGCCTTAGAAAAGGAGGGGATTCATTTTTTAAAACGTGACCAGTGGAATGAAGAACAATATAAATGGATTCGTGAATATTTTGATACTGAACTTTCTCCTATTTTAACCCCTATTGGTTTAGACCCTGCCCATCCTTTTCCTCGAATTTTAAATAAAAGTTTAAATTTTATTGTGTCACTAAAAGGCAAAGATGCTTTTGGCAGAGACAGTGGTATGGCCGTTGTACAAGCGCCTCGTTCTTTGCCACGCTTAGTGCAACTACCCGATGAGGTGTCAGAACATCCTTATGATTTCGTATTTTTATCTTCAGTATTGCATACTCATGTGGGGGATTTATTTCCTGGCATGGAAATCACAGGTTGCTATCAGTTCCGCTTAACGCGTAACAGCGATTTATTTGTTGATGAAGAAGAAGTGGATGACCTATTAAGAGCGCTAGAAGGTGAATTACCAGGAAGACGCTATGGCGATAGTGTACGCTTAGAAGTCGTGGATACTTGTTCTGAATCTACCATCTCTTTTTTGCAACGTCAGTTTAATTTAGATAATCGGGATATTTTTCAGGTGAATGGCCCAGTTAATTTGCAACGTCTAATTACCTTACCAGATATAGTCGGTAGACCTGACTTAAAATATCCTAGTTTTACCCCAGGACTTCCTAAAAATCTGGTAGGACGCAATATTATTTCTACCATTCGGGAAGGTGATATTTTATTACATCATCCTTTTCATTCTTTTACCCCTGTTATTGATTTTGTAAAACAAGCTGCAAATGATCCGCAAGTTTTAGCCATTAAACAAACTTTATACCGGACTGGTTCAGATTCTGTATTGGTAGATGCTTTGGTTGGTGCGGCAAAAGCCAATAAAGAAGTAACCGTGATTATTGAATTACGGGCACGATTTGATGAAGAAGACAATATTCAATTAGCAACCCGTTTACAAGAATCTGGTGCTCATGTTGTTTACGGCGTGGTGGGTTATAAAACTCACGCTAAAATGTTGATGGTAGTGCGACGAGAAGGCAAAAAACTCCGTCGTTACGTACATTTAGGCACGGGGAACTATCATGCACGTACGGCTAGAATTTATACCGACTATGGTTTGATGACCTGCGATAAAGATATTGGCGAAGATGTGCATAAAATGTTTATGCAATTGACCAGTCTCGGGCGAGGCGCAAAATTAAAGAAAATGTTGCAATCGCCTTTTACTTTGCATAAAGGATTACTAGAACGTATTGAAAGAGAGGCTGAGTTTGCACGTAAGGGAAAGCCTGCACGCATCATGGCAAAAATGAACGCCTTAACTGAACATCAAGTTATTCAAGCACTTTACCGCGCTTCAATGGCGGGCGTTAAAGTTGATTTGGCTATTCGAGGTATTTGTTGTTTACGACCTGGCGTGCCTGGTGTTTCAGACAATATTTATGTGCGTTCAATTGTGGGGCGATTTTTAGAACACACCCGCATTTACTACTTTTTAAATAATGATCAGCCAGAAGTGTATTGTTCAAGCGCAGATTGGATGGATCGTAATTTACTCAAACGGGTTGAGGAATGTTTTCCGATAGAAAGTCCCAAAATAAAAAACCAAGTTATTGAACAAGGATTAGAATTGTACTTTTCTGATAATACCCAATCATGGATACTTGATAATGAAGGCAATTACACCCGCCTCTGCCCAGAAGAAGGTGAATCTTGTGTTTTTGCTCAACAAACCTTACTGCAAATATTAACCGATAGAAATTAAGGATTTTCTTCCCTACCCTCTCCTTACTCAAAGAGGGGCAAGGGAAAAATTAACTTACTGAAAACATATTTTCTAAAGCAATTTTAGCTTCTGCTGCTTCCTGGGGTTCAACTTTAATTTGATTAACCACATGGCCTTCAACTAAATTTTCTAACACCCACAATAAATGAGGTGGGTCTATCCGAAACATGGTTGAGCACATGCACACGATGGGCGACATAAAGTGAACAAACTTTCCATCAGGTTCAGATTGCTTTGCTAATCGATTGACCAAATTTAACTCTGTGCCAATCAGCCAACGTGAACCTCGGGGAGATTGATTAACTGTTTCGATAATATATTCCGTTGAACCAACTTCATCTGATTTTTCACAGACCTCAAAAGCGCTTTCAGGATGGGAAACAACCTTACCTTCAGGATATTGCGCCCGAAAATTATCAATATCTTCTGGCTCAAACAATTGGTGTACGGAACAAAATCCATCCCATAAGATAATTTTAGCATCGTGAATTTGTTGTTCTGACAATCCACCATGAGGCTGATTAAAATCCCAAACCACCATTTGATCAAGCGGAATATCCATGCGATACCCCGTATTTCTCCCCAAATGTTGGTCAGGAAAAAACAGCACTTTTTCCCTTTGTTTAAATGACCATTCCAATACACGACGTGCATTCGTTGAAGTGCATACAATACCATGATGCCGACCACAAAAAGCTTTCAAATTGGCTGCTGAATTGATATAAGTCACCGGCGTAATCTGATTTTCCACGTCAACATATTGACCTAATGCTTGCCACGCTTGTTCTACTTTCAAAAGATTAGCCATATCAGCCATGGAACAACCCGCACCTAAATCGGGTAAAATCGCAATTTGCTCTGGGCGAGAAAGTATATCCGCCACTTCAGCCATAAAATGTACACCACAAAATACAATATATTCCGCAGCAGATTGTGCGGCTTGGCGAGATAATTTTAAGGAGTCACCAGAAAAATCAGCATGTTTAAAGACTTCTTCACGTTGATAGTGATGACCTAAAATAACGAGACGTTGCCCAAGTTTTTCCTTGGCTGCAAGAATACGTTGTTCGCAAGTAAGATCATCTATTTTTAGATAGGGATCAATTGCTAATGCTGACATTTCTTTAGTACCTTTTTATCATAAATCAGAATTTTGGCATCGGAATAAAATATACTTAGGAATGGGAATTAAATAACTTCCACAAGTTTTCAATCAGACCTGGCAGGTTTTTAAAACCTGCCAGGTCTTGTTTCTGATTTTATTTAGTTCTCATTCCTTAAGGTTAATCAAAATTCAGCGCTACCTTTAGTAATTTTCTTGTGCTACGAAGTGCATGGCACAAGAAAAAATCGAATTTTGGTGTACGAAAAGTATACGATGCCTTTAGGAAAATTTAACTATAAACTTAAAATTTCTACTTGCAATTTATTCATAAAATCACTCAAGGTCATTGTACCCAAATCTTCCCCCTTGAGTGTTCTCACTGCAACTTGTTGTTGTGCCACTTCTTTGTCGCCAACAATCAACAAATAAGGGACTTTTTGTAGAGTATGTTCCCTAATTTTAAGCCCAATTTTTTCATTTCTGAGATCAGTTTCAACACGGAAGTTAGCACTGTGTAGTTGAGCTGCAACCGTTTTGGCATAATCAGCTTGTTTATCGGTAATATTAATCACCACTGTTTGAATGGGTGCTAACCACACAGGAAAACTACCTGCATGTTCTTCAATCAGAATACCGATAAAACGTTCAATAGAACCTAAAACTGCTCGATGCAACATCACAGGTGTTTGTTTTGAACCATCCGGCGCCACATATTCCGCACCCAAACGTCCTGGCATGGAAAAATCGACTTGAATAGTACCGCATTGCCAAACTCGCCCAATGCAGTCCTTCAGTGAAAACTCAATTTTAGGACCATAAAAGGCGCCTTCACCAGGCTGTAAATCCCAATTGAGCTGTTTATTATTCAAGGCTTCTTCCAGCGCTTGCTCGGCTTTATCCCAAACATCATCATTGCCCACGCGCTGATCAGGACGGGTGGATAATTTGATAATAATATCTTTAAAACCAAAATCTGCATACACTTTGAATAATAAATCAATAAAATCGCTGACTTCACTTTGAATTTGATCTTCAGTGCAGAAAATATGCGCATCATCCTGCACAAAATTACGAATACGCATTAGTCCATGCAAGGTACCAGAAGGTTCGTTGCGGTGACAAGACCCAAACTCTGCCATTCTTAATGGTAAATCGCGGTAACTTTTTAGGTCGCGGTTATAAATTTGAATGTGACAGGGACAATTCATCGGTTTTACCGCATAATCACGATTTTCAGCATGCGTTACAAACATATTGCTGCCAAATTTATCCCAATGACCAGACCTTTCCCATAAAGAACGATCGACTAATTGTGGTGTGTGAACTTCCTGGTAGCCATGATTACGTAGAATTCCACGAATGTACTGTTGAATTTGGAGGTAAATCGTCCAGCCTTTATCGTGCCAAAATACCATGCCAGGCGCTTCTTCTTGCACATGGAATAAATCAAGCTGTTTGGCTAACTTACGGTGGTCTCGTTTTTCCGCTTCTTCCAAACGATGCAAATAAGCTTTGAGGTCTTTTTTATTAGCCCAAGCCGTCCCATAAATACGTTGCAACATTTCGTTGTTGGAATCGCCTCGCCAATAAGCGCCTGCTAATTTCATTAATTTAAACGCTTTTAATTTACCCGTACTTGGCACATGTGGGCCTCGACACAAATCAATAAATTCACCTTGTTTATACAGTGAAATGTTTTCGTTGCTGGGGATTGAAGCAATGATTTCAGCTTTGTATTTTTCACCCATGTCACTGAAAAATTTCGTTGCTTCATCGCGTGGCATGAGAGAACGTTCTACAGGTAAATTCTGTTTGACCAACTCTTCCATCTTTGCTTCTATTTTGGCCAAATCTTCAGGCGTAAAATGTTTTTCATAGGCAAAGTCATAATAAAAACCATTTTCCACGACTGGCCCGATGGTCACTTGTACTGTAGGAAATAATTGTTTTACGGCTTGTGCCATGAGATGCGCACAAGAATGGCGAATGACTTCTAACCCATCAGGGTCTTTATCAGTAATAATTGCAAGTTGAGTGTCATTTTCAATTAAGGTGCTGGTATCGACTACGCAACCATCAAGTTTACCGGCTAATGCGGCTTTGGCGAGTCCACTACCAATACTGGCAGCGATTTCTGCAATCGTCACAGGATGTTCAAATTGACGTTGACTGTTATCTGGTAAAGTAATATTTGGCATAAATTTAATTTAAAAATTGTTAAGGTACATAAATTATTTTTTAGACTGGGCTGAAACTAAAACGTTTTCACCCAAACCAGGTAAAAATTTGGCACAAAATTATTGCCAATAAAGTTTGGTAATTGACGAGCAGAACAAGCCATACCCAAAGCTTGTCAAATTTTAGTTTGGCAGGTGCTCAAAGCTTGCTTTAAAAGGTAAAGCTTGCACGCTTTAAAGGCTGACATGATGAGTCGAGAATATACACTGGTAAATGCTAAATGAATCAAACTTAGATGTTAATTTCTTGAATATTATGTTGAGTATTATAAAGCAAAAAAAATCCAAAAATATAGAGGATAAATAATGTGTTATTTTTTTAATATACAAATCTGTACAAAATAACATAGTTTAAATTATGTTTTAAAGGTAATAAAAACTGTTAATTATTAAGTGAATTTAAGTAGACCATACCTATTTTAGCATAGCATAAGAAAAACAATTGAGTTTGTTAAAAAGACCTATATAATAAAATCTTGGTATTTTTATTTCATAGAAAAATATTTTTACCACTATAGATTTCAAATAATATTTGAGGGGGAGAGAACATGACAATAACAAAACAATTGCGTGTCGCTGCTATGTTTGTGGGGGCATTAACTTTACCGTTTTCTGCTTGGGCAACCAATGGCTACTGGTCTTTAGGATATAGTACAAAATCAAGATCAATTGCTAACGCCTGTGTCGCAATAACCTTAGATGGTGGCTGTGCTGCGACGAATCCCGCCACTATGGTTCACTTAGGTAATAGACTTGAAGTCGGTTTTTCTATTTTTTCTCCCGCCCGTGGTTTTTCTGCCCACGACAATGCTTTTCCTACTATACCACCTGCACATATTACACCAGGAAATTATGAAAGCGAAAATGATTACTTTCCAATACCTAACGTATCCTATAATAAAATGTTAGATGCTAACTCTTCTTTAGGTATTATTGTTGGTGCTAATGGAGGAATGAACACAGAATATAATGAAAGAGTATTTGCTAATTTTGCTGATCCTCGTTTCCTTGAAATGACGCCTAGCTCTCCAACAAGCTCAGATCTAATGCAGTTATTTATTGGTGTTATTTATTCCAAAAAATTGAATGCCCAACATACCATAGGTATTATGCCTATGTTGTCGATTCAAACATTCAGTGCAGAAGGTTTACAACCATTTACACCATTCTCTCTTTACCCTAACAAAGCGACTAATAACGGTCGAGATGTTTCTTATGGTGGTGGTCTACGTCTAGGTTGGTATTGGCAAGCGAATGAACAACTCAGTATTGGTGCTTCATACCAAACAAAAAACTGGATGACCAAATTTGATGATTACAAGGGGTTATTGGCAGATGAAGGTAAATTTGATATTCCTTCCAATTTCGATCTTGGTTTTGCTTATAAAGTAACGCCACAACTTACCTTTTCTTTTGATTACCAACGTATCCAATTTTCAGAGGTAAAAGCTTTGAACAATCCTGCTGATCTTGTTTTTATGCCAGGCAGTATTTTAATGGGTACCAGTGATGGATTAGGTTTTGGTTGGGAAGATATAGATATTTATAAATTAGGCTTAAAATGGGAATATCGTCCTGATTTAATGTTTTTAGCAGGTTTTGCAAAAGGCAGCGAAGCATTTCCAAGTGGACAGTCTTTATTTAATGTGCTTGCACCTGCCACAGTCAAAGAACACTACACTGTTGGATTTAGCAAAAAAGTAGGCAAAGATCAGGAATTTGATTTTGGGTTTGCCTATACACCTAAAGAAACTGTTTACGGTACAAATCCTAATACTGGGCCACAAACAGGTAGTTTACAAATGCGGCAATGGCAAATTTCATTTGGGTGGAACTGGTATTTTTAAAGTTTAATTGCTGTGTTAGCAGTGGGCAAACATAAAGACGTTTGCCCACCCTACCTGGCTAAGGTATTGTTCGGGTATCGGTATAACTGGCGACACGGTTGAGTGCATCGTGAGTGCGAGTAATGGTACCTGATGACGCTATCGCTTATCCGCCTTACGAGTTATGCAGATCATTCATAGTAAGAAGCTAACCATGACACGTTTTCGTGACACAAACCGGGGATGAAATTTTCTAAAATTCGTTTACCTAAAAATGCAGGATTCCGTCAAATTACATAGTAGGAAGAGGATCAACGGTTTTATCCAACCAGCATACTCTTTCAAGGCTAATTGGAGCATATATAGTTATGCTTGAATCAGTCTCAGCTGTTATAGCTGATGCGTAATAATATGTGATAATAGATAGATGACTAACCCACTTAAATTTCGTGAAAAAGTATTTGCCACCAAAGAGAAGTACAATCTGAGTTTCCAAGAAACCGGTGAGCGTTTTGATATTCCAATCAGAACGCTTTTTCGCTGGCAAAACAAACTTGAACCTTGTACAACCCGTAACAAACCTGCGACGAAGATTAATATGGAAGCCTTGGCGGAGGATGTAGAGATGTATCCAGACGCTTATCAATGGGAAAGAGCTAAACGTTTAGGTGTTGCACATAGAACAGTCGGTGATGCCTTAAAGCGTTTAGCTATCAGTCGTAAAAAAAACACTCAAACATCCAAAAGCTGATGAACAAGCACAAGAAGTATTTCAGCAAAAGATACAAGATTATGAATCAGAAGGTAAAGTTCTTGTTTATTGAGATGAAAGTGGTTTTGCTCAGGATATGCCACGTACCTATGGTTATGCTTTGAGTGGAAAACGCTGTTATGATGTTCACAACTGGCAAGCCAAGGGGCGTATTAATGCGATTGGGGCTATTGTTGGGATGAAGTTTTTAACAGTAGCTCTTTTTGAAAACACTCAACAGCGATGTTTTCTATGCTGGGTTGACCCAAGCACTAATCCCCGTATTACCTGAAAAGGCAGTACTTATCATGGATAATGCCAGCTTCCACAAACGAGCTGACATGATAACGGCAATTGAAGAATCAGGCACTTTACTTGAATTTTTACCTCCCTATAGCCCTCAACTTAATCCTATTGAGAAAAAATGGGCTCAAGCTAAGGCTATTCGCAAACGAGAACGCTGCAATGTCGATACCCTATTTACTCTTCATTTCAATACTGACAAATTATAATGCGCTAGCTATAACGTGCTACTAATATCAAACATAATAATCTCAGGTTCCACGCTAAATCCGGTAAAACTCGTTAAACTCGACATGCGATGAAGCACCACGGAGAAAATCTCTTGTGAACTCGAACCACTCTCCTGTTGAGCCAAAATCAACGCCTGTTCCGCCTCACTTAACTGACGTTTTAACCCATCCATCAACACCTTTTGACTCGCTGTCATTTCCAACGACTTAATATCCTGTGCCAA
>JADGDF010000121.1 GCA_016745055.1 Thiotrichaceae bacterium
GCTCAAGCTAAGGCTATTCGCAAACGAGAACGCTGCAATGTCGATACCCTATTTACTCTTCATTTCAATACTGACAAATTATAATGCGCTAGCTATATATTCAAACAATAGACTGGTTGTAATGGTTTGTAATTGCTTCGCTCACACCTTGAACATCTAAACGACAACATGAGAGTAACGTTTGTGTGTCACCGTGTTCAATAAAACGATCAGGTAACCCTAAATTCAAAACGGACACATGACAAGCATTTGCCAATAAGGCTTCGTTCACTGCACTGCCTGCGCCACCCATAATCACATTTTCTTCAAGCGTCACTAATAATTCGTATTGAGCAGCCATTTGCAAGACCATTTCTGTATCTAAAGGCTTAACAAACCGCATATTAACTACAGTTGTATCTAGTTGTTCTGCAACTTTAAGGGCAACATGAAGTAACGTACCAAAAGCTAAGATTGCGGTTTTATTGCCTTGACGACGTAATTGTGCTTTTCCAATAGGTAAGGTATCACTATTTTTATCAACGGTAATACCAATGCCTTGACCACGTGGATAACGTACAGCACTTGGTCCATTATGTTGAAAACCCGTTGATAACATTTGCCAACATTCATTTTCGTCTGCGGGAGCCATAACCATCATATTAGGGACACAACGTAAATAACTTAAGTCAAAAATACCAGAATGCGTTGGTCCATCAGCACCAACCAAACCTGCTCGATCAATAGCAAATAAAATGGGTAAATTTTGAATTGCAACATCATGTAATAATTGGTCATACGCTCTTTGTAAAAAAGAAGAGTAAATAGCAACAACAGGTTTTGCGCCTTCACAAGCTAATCCTGCTGCAAAAGTGACACAATGTTGTTCTGCAATTCCAACATCAAAATAACGCTGAGGATACGCTTGTGCAAATGCAACTAGTCCAGACCCTTCACACATAGCAGGTGTGATGCCCATTAACTTTTCATCTTCGGCTGCCATATAACAAAGCCATTCCCCAAATACATCTGTGTAGGTGGGTATATCCCCTGTTTTACGAATAAATTGGCCTGTTTGCCGATCAAAAGCGGTAACGCCATGGTAGACACAGGGATCATCCTCTGCACTCGCAAATCCCTTCCCTTTTTGGGTAATCGCATGTAAAAATTGTGGGCCTTCTAATGCCTTCATATTTTTTAACGTTGTTAATAACGTAGGCAAATCATGACCATCAATAGGGCCTATATAATTAAATCCGAGTTCCTCGAATAGTGTGCCTGGCACAATCATCCCTTTCATATGTTCTTCGGTACGTTTAGCTAATTGGCGTACCGTTGGCATACGACGAAGTAACTGTTTACTGCCTTGTCTGACTGAAGCATAGAAATGACTTGATAGCAGACGCGCTAAATAATTAGACAATGCACCCACATTAGGGGAAATGGACATGTCGTTATCATTTAAAATAACCAACAGATTAGCATTACTGTCTCCAGCATGGTTTAATGCTTCAAAGGCCATACCTGCTGTCATTGCACCATCGCCAATAATAGCTACGGCTTTACAGCGGGTGCCTAATTTTTGGCTGGCAATTGCCATACCTAACGCAGCGCTAATAGAGGTGCTCGAATGACCCACACCAAAAGCATCATAAGCGCTTTCTGATCGTTTTGGAAAACCTGAAATTCCATTGGTTTGACGCAAAGAGTCCATTTGATCGCGCCGACCAGTTAAAATTTTATGGGAATAGCTTTGATGGCCCACATCCCATACTAAATGGTCTTTAGGTGTGTCGAAAATGTAGTGAAGTGCAATTGTTAATTCCACAGTCCCTAAATTGGAAGCTAAATGGCCACCAGTGCGACTGACACTATCGAGTAGGAAATTACGTAATTCTTCAGCAAGTTGAAGTAAGTCTTGTTCAGGTAGTTGACGCAAATCATCAGGAGAATTAATTGTTGAAAGTAGCGGAAAAGGTTGGTTCATGTGAATAACGAATCTTTTACAAAAAATAGTCGCTTTACTTTAGCATAAGTCTATACGTTATAAAATAAACAATGTGATGTAAGGTCAGCCTCAAATAAAGAAGACAAGTGAAATCATCCTGTTTTCAATACTGTTCCCATTTAAATGGTAGGTAGAATAATTAATGGACTGAAGAAAAAGATAGGCAATGCATATATTGTTACATTTGTTATTTAGCCTAATTTTATACAGTTTTGTAGGTCTAAATTTTGAGTTTCAGTCAAAATAATAGAGTTCTTGTCTATACTTGCTAATAATGTAATAATTTTAAATCATATCTAAAATTTTCATTAGAAACGTTTTAAAAATAAGTAATTAATGGTTGTAAAAGGGTTTATATGCTCCTCGCAAATCAAAATAAAAAACTATAAAAAGCACTGCCAAATTTTGATGAGTCCTGAGTATATTATAGCGAGAGAAAATACTTATGCTTAATGTATTAACTGTAAGCAGTCTGAAATTGCTATCTACCACTCTCCCACTGGGTGTGAGTGTTTTTACATTGATTAGTACGACCGCGTGGACACTTTGGCGAAATCAGAGCTTTAGTAAAAGGATTGAAGCCAAAGATGAACAACATCAAGAAGTTTTAAAGCAAGTTAAAACAGAACTAAATACTTTAACAGTGGCCCATCAAGAAGTGTTATTGCAAATTTCTGAACTTTCTAAATTTAAAGAAAAATTTGTAAGTAATGCTGGAAATACTACATTTGGACCATTTAATATACGGGCAAATCCTACACAAGATTTGTCAAAACGCGCGTTACTTAAGCGTGTTGTTGAAGAAAATGTTCAACTTAGAGAAACGATGTAAACTTGAAAGAGATAATTGTGAGTAAGTATAAAGAAACCTTAAATTTACCTAAAACTGATTTTCCTATGCGCGGGAATTTACCTAAGCGTGAGCCTGAAAGATTGCAAAATTGGGAAGATATGCAGTTATATCAAAAATTGCGACTAATTGGTGAAAATCGACCTTTATTTATTCTGCATGATGGCCCACCTTATGCCAATGGAGACATTCATATCGGACATGCAGTGAATAAAATTTTAAAAGATTTCATTGTCAAATCCAAAACTTTGAGTGGCTACAACGCGCCCTACGTGCCTGGTTGGGACTGTCATGGTTTGCCGATTGAATTGGAAGTTGAAAAAAGTTTGGGTAAAGCAGGTAAAAATGTTGATGCTAAAGCTTTTCGCGACCACTGCCGTAGTTACGCAAAACAACAGGTCAATAAACAACGTCAGGATTTTATTCGCTTGGGTGTAATAGGTGATTGGTTTAACCCTTACCTCACCATGGATTTTCAAACTGAAGCCAATATCATTCGTGCTTTGGGGCGGATTATCAACGCAGGTCATTTGGATAAAGGTTTTAAACCTGTACATTGGTGTACAGATTGTCGTTCTGCTTTGGCTGAAGCTGAAGTTGAGTATGAAGATAAAACCTCAATTGCCATTGATGTACGTTTTTCTGTATTAGACGAGGAAACTTTGATGGCTCGCTGTCATCATTCACCTAACCGTGTGGGCAAAGGCCCTGTTTCCATTGTTATTTGGACAACCACGCCTTGGACATTACCTGCAAACCAAGCAGTTGCTTTGCATCCTGACCTGGAATATTCTGTAGTTGAATGTGAAGGTGAATATGGTACAGAGAGGTTAGTTGTTGCTGAAGCTTTACTCAAGGATACCATGTTTCGTTATGGCATTGAGCGTTATCACGTAGTGGGCTATTGCCTGGGCAAAGATTTGGAAGAATTAACATTACAGCATCCTTTTTATGATCGACAAGTACCTATCATTTTAGGGAAACATGTAACAACTGAAGCTGGGACGGGTGCAGTTCACACAGCACCTGGGCATGGTCAGGAAGATTATGTGGTGGGTAAACAATATAATTTGCCGATTGATAACCCTGTAGATGGCGAAGGTAAATTTTTACCTAACACGCCTTTGTTTGCAGGGGAATCTGTTTTTAAAGCCAATGCTCATGTCGTGGAAATTCTTAAGGCAAAGGGCCAATTACTACATGAGCATAGAATACGTCACAGTTATCCACACTGCTGGCGACACAAAACGCCTATTATTTTCCGCGCTACCCCACAATGGTTTATCAGCATGGAAAAAGCCAAGTTGCGTGTAGAGGCCCTACATGCAATTAGATTGGCTAAGTGGATGCCTGATTGGGGTCAACAACGCATTGAAGGCATGATTATGAATCGGCCTGACTGGTGTATTTCGCGACAACGTAACTGGGGTGTGCCGATTACTTTATTTGTGCATAAAGAAACGGGAGACTTGCATCCACGTACTTCCGAACTCATTGAACAGGTAGCACAAAAAATTGAGCAACATGGCGTCGATGCCTGGTTTGGACTTAACGCGAGTGAATTGTTGGGAGAAGAAGCAAATCATTATGAAAAAGTAATGGATACGCTAGATGTGTGGTTTGATTCTGGTGTGACGCATGTCACAGTGCTAGAAACACAGTCTGAATTACAAGTCCCTGCAGATTTATATTTAGAAGGTTCAGATCAGCACCGAGGCTGGTTCCAATCTTCTTTACTGTCCTCAGTGGCGATGCGTAACGGTAACCCACCTTATAAAAGTGTTTTAACTCATGGATTTACGGTAGATGCCAATGGCCGAAAAATGTCCAAATCTTTGGGTAATGTAGTTGCTCCTCAAAAAGTGATTAAAAATTTGGGCGCAGATATTTTGCGTTTATGGGTTTCAGCAACAGATTATCGTGGTGAAATTACTGTTTCAGATGAAATTTTGAAACGTATTGCGGAAGCTTATCGTCGTTTACGCAATACTGCGCGGTTTTTACTGGCTAATTTGCACGATTTTAACCCCACAACTGATTGTGTTTCGATAGATAATATGTTGGTATTGGACAAATGGGCAATGAACCGCGCTTATCATTTGCAAAAAACTGTGATACAGGCCTATGATGATTATTCCTTCCATATTTTATATCAACAGATACACCAATTTTGTATCGTAGATATGGGCAGTACTTATTTGGATATTATCAAAGATCGCCAATATACTTGTCAGAAGAATAGTGTCGCTCGACGTTCGGCCCAAACAGCTTTATATCATATTATTGAGGCTTTAACTCGTTGGTTAGCGCCCATTTTGACTTTTACCAGTGAAGAAATTTGGCAATATATTCCAGGTGAACGCGAAGAATCAGTATTACTATCAACCTGGTATGGACAAGAAACTGTTTTTCAACAAGCCTTACTCACTGAAAAACAAGATTATCTCTGGGAAGATATTTTCACCGTGCGAGAAAATGTCAGTAAGGAACTTGAAAAGCTGCGAGCTAATGACAGTATCGGCGCTTCTTTAGATGCAGAAGTGGATGTTTATTGTGATGATCCTTTGTATAGTCAATTAGTCACAGTAGAAACAGAATTATGCTTCATTTTCATTACTTCTTACGCACGTTTACATCTTTTGTCAGAAAAACCAGCAGAGGCTATTCAAGCGGGTGATGCTTGGTTAGTCGTCAAACCTTCGACACACCAAAAATGTACTCGTTGTTGGCATCACCGGGAAGATGTGGGCCAACACTCAGAACATTCTGAACTATGTGGGCGTTGTGTCGAAAATGTTGTTGGTGAAGGTGAACAAAGGTTATATGCTTAGAAACTAGTACTCTGCCAAGATTATTTTGTAGGGTGCGTCTCACGCACCAGGCGTTTTTCGGTGTGTAGGATGCCCCCTACCGTATCAGTCAATTCTAAATTCTACCTTGGCAAAGTACTAGCTAAAGGACAAACACCTAAGTTTTGCCCGCACTGTCTTTGAGTAAATAGAATTTGTAGGGGTAGGCCTGTGTGTCTGCCCTTAATTTAATGACAGCAACACCAGCGTGTGGAAACAAGCTAAAATAGCCGTCCATTAAACCTATAACTAATTTGTCTAATATAAGATTTTAGTGCCTAAATTTGTATTCTATTCACATTTAACTAATAGTAATAAATAAAGCCCACCTAATGAAAACGAATTTAAATCTTGAGTTATCTTCATTAACTGCAGTTTCTCCTATTGACGGTCGTTATACAACTAAAACAAACATTTTGCGCCCTATTTTTAGCGAATTTGGCTTAATTCGTTACCGTATTTTTGTTGAAATTCGCTGGCTTGAGATGTTGGCCGAAAACCCAGAAATTGAAGAAGTTCCTTGTTTTAGTGACGAGGCTAAAATGGTGTTAAACAAGGTTTTTACTGATTTTTCCATTGAAGATGCTGAAAAAGTAAAAATTTTTGAACGTACAACCAATCATGATGTTAAAGCTGTCGAATACTTTTTAAAAGAAAAAATTGCTTCTCACGACGAATTAAATCAAGCCAATGAATTTATTCATTTTGCCTGTACGTCTGAAGATATAAACAATTTAGCTTATGCCCTGATGTTGCAAGAAGCAAGGCAATCTGTTGTTTTACCGAAAATGCAGACGATAATTGAAGCTATGATAGCGTTGGCTCAACAATATGCCGAAATACCGATGCTATCACGTACGCATGGTCAACCGGCATCCCCAACCACCTTGGGTAAAGAACTGGCCAACGTTGCTTATCGTTTACAGCGGCAACAGGCTCAAGTTGAACAAATCGCAATACTTGGAAAAATCAATGGAGCAGTAGGTAATTATAATGCTCATTTGGTTACTTATCCTGAATTAGATTGGCAGGCAATTGCCAAAAATTTTGTTGAATCATTGGAATTACAATGGAATCCTTATACCACTCAAATTGAACCTCACGATTACATTGCCGAATTATTTGATGGTATTGCCCGTTTTAACACCATTTTAATTGATTTTTCTCGGGACACTTGGGCCTATATTTCATTGAACTATTTCAAACAAAAAACGATTGCGGGAGAAGTGGGATCCTCCACTATGCCACACAAAGTCAATCCAATTGATTTTGAAAATGCAGAAGGAAACTTGGGGATTGCCAATGCATTATTTTCTCACCTAAGTGCAAAATTACCTATCTCTCGTTGGCAACGGGATTTAAGTGATTCAACTGCATTGCGTAATCTAGGTGTAGGCGTTGCTCATAGTCTAATTGCTTATGAATCTTGCTTAAAAGGAATGAGTAAACTTGAGGTGAATCAGGCTGTGATTGAAACGGAACTAGCTCAAGCTTGGGAAGTATTAGCAGAAGCAGTTCAAACTATTATGCGACGTTATGGTATTGAACAACCTTATGAAAAATTGAAGGCCATTACCCGGGGTAAACGCGTTGACCAAGTCAGTTTGGAGGCATTTATTCAAACACTGGATATTCCTGAAGAAGAAAAATCCCGTTTATTAAAATTAACGCCTCAAAACTATATAGGTAATGCTATTTGTCAAACAACATCTTTCCCATGTACCTAATAAGTCGCTGCCATTAAATTAAGCGCGTAGGAGTGCAAACTTTAGTTTGCACACGCAAGATAAATCTTGCACGCCAAATGAAAAAATCCTTAACTTAACGGCAGTGACCTAATAAATGTTTTAGTAAATTATTTTGAATATTAAGGTGAAATACAAAGAAATCCAGCCCAAAACTTTTACTTTTTAGCTGGATTTTTACAAGCGTGGATAATTAACCAGTTATTGGATAAATAATAAGCTCAGTCATGTTATCTTACCTTTCAAAATAAGTTATCATGCGTCTACTGTTTCTGCTGCTTGCAGTGCTTCTTCGGCAGATTTATGCGCCGCAATGAGTTCTTCTAGGGTCGTTGGTACATTGATGGTGAAAAAGCTGCCTGTACCGACTTCACTTCTGACTTCAATAGAACCATGTAAAAGTTGACAAATGCGTTGGCAAATAGCTAACCCTAAACCTGAGCCGTCATATTGACGAGTACTAGAATTATCTGCTTGAGCAAAAGGCTGGAAAATTTCCGCCATTTTCTCTGCCTCAATCCCTATACCTGTATCTGAAATCTCAAATGAAATAAGGTCTGGAAAACGTTTGACCGTCAGAATAACCGTGCCTTTTTGAGTAAACTTAGCAGAATTACTTAATAAATTAAGTAAAATTTGCTGTAATTTTTTACTGTCCGTATTGAGTGTACCTATATCTTCAGGACAGTTGACAATCAATTGATTGATATTTTTATCAATTGTCGGTTGCGCAAGAATTGTGGTATCCTCAATAAGTTTACCAACATCAATTACTTCAAGCTCTAACTCCATTTTTTCGGCTTCAATTTTAGCTAAATCTAATACATCATTAATTAAGCTCAGTAATTTTCTGGCAGCAATTTGAATATGCGCTAAATCTGGTAATATTTCTCTAAATCCCATATCAAACGCATCTTCTTGGGCTAATTCGTTATAGCCAATAATTGCATTAAGAGGAGTACGTAATTCGTGGCTCATTTTGGCAAGAAATACACTTTTAGCGCGATTAGCGCTTTCTGCTGCATAGCGTGCTTGCTTTTGTTCTAAGTACAGTGCTTCTAATTCTATGGTTCTAGCTTGCAATTGCTTTTGCAAATTACGAATTTTGATATGATTAGCTACCCTAGCAACCACTTCTTCTTGCTCAAATGGTTTTGTAATGTAATCAGCAGCACCTAAGTCAAATCCTTTAACTTTATCCACTGAATCTGCCAATGCAGTCATAAAAATAACAGGGATATATTTTGTACTTTCTTGACTTTTTAAAACTTTACAAGCCTCAAACCCATCCATAACTGGCATCATCACATCAAGTAAAATTAAATCTGGTTTTGAATATTCTGCTTTTTTAATCGCAGATTGACCATCTTTTGCCGTAAAGACTTTAAAACCATGACCGCTCAAAAAATCCAAAAGTACTTTTACATTTGCAGGAACATCATCGACAACCAGTACAGTGCCTTGATGAGGGAGGCTTAGGGTATTCATTCAATGTTCTCCAACTAAATT
Source organism: Thiotrichaceae bacterium (assembly GCA_016745055.1). Lineage (GTDB taxonomy): Bacteria > Pseudomonadota > Gammaproteobacteria > Beggiatoales > Beggiatoaceae > JADGDF01. Next base: position 8,941 of record JADGDF010000121.1, read on the forward strand.
CTTATGATATTTGTTACTCAAATTATACTAGGGGCATCTTTACCTAAATTTTCAATTAAATCCAAAATTTTCTAGTGGTGTAAAATAGAATGTATTGCGTTAGTTTTTTCATTTTTTAGAAAGTTTCAAAAGCAAATTTTTTAACTCAAATCCAAACTACTCTATATTCTTAAATAGGAATGGCCTCTAGTTTTTCAAGAATTTAATACAAAAATAGTTGAGGTTAATGGCCTGGTATTCTCTGTATTTGAGCACCTAGTTGAGCAAATTTTTCTTCAATACGCTCGTAACCACGGTCAATATGATAAATACGATCTATCAAAGTTTTACCTTCAGCAGCCAAGCCTGCCAAAACTAAACTGGCTGAAGCCCTTAAATCAGTTGCCATTACAGGGGCTGCTTGCAAGCGTTTTTGACCAGAAATAATCGCGGTATTGCCTTCAATACGAATTTCTGCCCCCATACGTTGTAATTCGAGCACATGCATAAAACGATTTTCAAATACAGTTTCAGTGATGGTGGCTGTACCTTTCGCAATTGTGTTCATCGCGGTAAATTGGGCTTGCATGTCTGTGGGAAATGCAGGATAGGGCGAAGTATGGATGCTGACAGCCGTAGGCAGTTTTCCTTCCATATCTAAACTTATCCAATTGTTGCCTACTTCAATTGTTGCACCCGCTTCTTTTAATTTAGCCAAAACAGCGTCCAACAAATCGGCAGCGGTATCTTTTAATTTTACTTTACCCCCTGTCATTGCAGCAGCAACCAAGTAAGTACCCGTTTCAATACGATCAGGTAAAACCGTATATTCGGTGCCTTGTAATGTTGTCACCCCTTTAATACGAATGGTGCCTGTACCAGCGCCTTCTATTTTTGCACCCATTTTATTCAAAAAATTAGCTAAATCTACGACTTCAGGCTCATGAGCAGCATTTTCTATGACAGTAATCCCATCAGCCAAAGCTGCTGCCATCATCAAATTTTCAGTACCTGTAACTGTCACAACATCCAAGTAAAGTTGAGCACCTTTAAGTCTATCAGCTTTGGCTGTAATATACCCATTTTCTACCTGAATTTTTGCCCCCATTTTTTCCAATCCTTCGATATGCAAATTAACAGGACGCATACCAATTGCACATCCACCAGGCAATGAAACTTCTGCATGACCAAATCTGGCAAGTAAGGGACCTAATACTAATATCGAAGCCCGCATAGTTTTAACCAATTCATAAGGGGCAGAACAAGTATGGACTTTGGTACTATCTATTTCAATGTTCATTTTTTCATCAACAACTAAATGAACACCCATGCGTCCTAACAAAGTCATCATGGTGGTAATATCTTGTAAGTGGGGCACATTACAAACATGGCAAGAGGTGTCTGCCAACAGAGTTGCAGCAATAATTGGCAATGCCGCATTTTTAGCACCTGAAATTCTGATTTCTCCATTGAGTTGCGTACCACCAGTAATGAGTAATTTATCCATTTTATTTTTTCGTTGAGGTTAAATGATGTGAGCTGACATATTGAGTTTTTATGTATAAAAATGCAGGCAAAATAGATTAATTATTAATGTTTTAACTGTTCAATCTCTTCAACAGAAAGGTGCGTTACTTTAGCAATGAAAGAAATTTCTACCCCTTCTTCCAACATAGCTTTAGCTGTTTCCAACTTTCCTTCCAATTTGCCCTCTAATTTTCCTTCTTGCACTCCACGGCGTTTTCCTTCTAGTAAACCATTTTGGTAAACCTTTTCATCACTAATTTTCATGCTTTCTAAAAACATATTAATCTCCTGTTGGGTTTTTACCTTATCCAAGGTATGCCAATCAATTTCATTCATTTTGTCATGATTAAATAATTGTTCAAAGTAATTAAACAATATTGAAATAACCTGTTGTTCTTCTTTGTCTAGTAAATTTGATAATGCTTCCCTTAATATTGTTCTATCGTGTTGAACTTCTCCAATAAAAAGAGCAGAGATAGCATTACCGACTTCTAGCAATTTATCAATGGGAATTTCGTTTTCTGCAATTTTGAAGTATTGGAAATCTAAGGCAAAATCTCCTAACAAATTATTATTTTCAATGAGTTCAGCAATATGGATGGGTGCTGTCCATTTTTCCATGCCGCTATAAAGAACAATGGGAAATATGGGGGGAAGTTTATCTGGTTTTTGTTTTGATTCAATTAAACGCATATAGAAACTATAAATATAATGCGCAACTCTGACTACCATGTATTTATCAGTACTGGATTGAAACTCGACGAGAATGACGATATAAGCAGTTTTTCCCTTTAATTGAATTTTATAGATAATATCACTTTCTCTCTTTTCATATTCTTTGGAAAGAAATGATTTATCAAGCAATTCACAATGTTCAAAATCTAAGAATTTGACCCATTCGTAGGGCACAAAAGATTCAACCAACTGACGAAACAATGTTTTATTGGAAAACAGCTTTTTATAACCACGATCGTACAATTGATGCATGAAGATAAAGTCAAATTTGCTTTATTGTGAAAAATATTCCCGCGTTAATTTAAACACGACAGGGCTTAATATAACGAGTGCAATTAAATTAGGCATAGCCATTAACGCATTCATAGTATCTGCCATTAACCATACAAAATCAAGCTTTATTGAAGCACCAATGGGAATAGCAATAATCCATAATATTCTAAAAGGAATGATGGACTTTATGCCAAAAAGATATTGCACACAACGTTCGCCATAAACACTCCAACCTAACATAGTTGTAAATGCGAATAATACTAATCCAAAAGTGACGATATAACTGCCAGCACCAGGTAATGTGGCTTCAAAAGCGGCTGAAGAAAGAGAGGCACCATCTACACCGCCCAACCATGCACCTGAAATAATAATCACCAAACCAGTAATACTACAAACAATAATTGTGTCGATAAATGTGCCTAACATCGCAATTAATCCTTGACGCACAGGACTGTTTGTCATTGCTGCTGCATGAGCAATAGGCGCACTTCCCAATCCTGCTTCGTTGGAAAACACCCCACGCGCTACCCCAAAACGAATGGCTGCCCATATGGAAGCACCTAAAAAACCGCCTGCTGCAGCCGTGGGTGTAAATGCCTGTGTAATAACTAAATTAATAGCATCAGGAACGGCTGATGCATTGAGGATTAATATCAGCAATCCGGCACAAACATATAATAAAGCCATTAAAGGAACTAATCTACCAGCAACTTCAGCAATCCAACGAATGCCGCCAATCAATACCAATCCAACAAATAAGGCAAGTACAGCACCAACAGCAAGTTTATCCAACGAAAATTTAGAACTTAATACATCTGCTACTGAATTAGCCTGAACCATATTACCAATACCAAACCCTGCAAAGGCTCCAAAAAAAGCGAACAATGTCCCTAACCATAACCAGTTTTTACCCAAACCATTTTTAATATAGTACATTGGTCCGCCCACATGGTTACCCTTAGCATCAACTTCTCTAAATTTAACTGCACAGACGGCTTCTGAATACTTTGTTGCCATACCAACTAAAGCAGTACACCACATCCAAAAAAGTGCACCAGGTCCTCCTGCAAAAATGGCTGTCGCCACCCCGGCAATATTTCCCGTGCCAATCGTTGCTGATAAAGAGGTCATGAGCGCATTGAAGGGCAAAATATCGCCTTCACCTTGAGGTTTTTTACTTTGCCATAATAATTTAAATCCATATCCTAATTTACGTAGTGGAATAAAGATTAATCCGACCATTAAATATAAGCCCACGCCTAAAATCAGTATCAGCATGGGCGCTCCCCAAACGATACCGTTTAATTCATTTATAATTTGAATCAACGTTTCCATTATTTATCCTTCATATATTTTCTTAGTTTTATTCTCAACGAAACTATAACCGATTCCCTTATGGGATACAAACAAGGGTAGCCCTACATGGGTAGTGATATAAATAAGATTATAAAGCTGATAGTGATTTATTATAATAATGAATAAAATTCCAAATAGCGCCTAAGTGATTCTCAACTTTTTGAAAGACTGACAAAGCATCTCTGCCCAAGCCCAAGCGGGAAACACGTTGTCTCATGGTACATTAAAACGTTCAATATGATTAGTTAGTCCCTGTTTTTCTACAGCATTCGGTTGGTTGCTATTCTGTGGATTTTCAATAGACCTCTTGCAAAATAAGTTGTTAAGAATTAAATAATTAATTTGTTGTATATAGCAGCAATAAGGTTGAAGCGAAGCACAAAACGTTTACGACGGTTTCGGTAACGAAAGGCAAGAATTTTGAAGATTTTAAGAGCTCGTATTACATGTTCGACAGTAATACGGATTTTATCCAGTTGGCGGTTAGCCTGTTTTTGTTCCTCAGTCAAAGGGCAAAGCTTAGTTTTTTTAAATGGGATTTGGCAACAAGCATGGTATCTTCCCATTCCTTGATAACCGCTATCTGCTAATACTCGTATAGAGACATCAAGTTGAGCTTTCTTGAGACTTTGTTTGAATAGGGTAAAGTCATGAACACTGCCTTTAGCAAAGTAGGTTGAAATA
>JADGDF010000270.1 GCA_016745055.1 Thiotrichaceae bacterium
AGGAGTTCAGGAATTCAGAAAAACAGCATAGCTTCTAAACTTAACTTGTCAACCTTTTTATACTGATGACTGAATTCTGACTCCTGCATTCTACCAATACTGCATGTTCAAACTATTGAGCAATCGGAGGCATCATACCGTGATGGAAAATATAGGCCACGATATAAGCAATCGGTGCAATAATTAAAAATAGGGCAGTAGCATATAAAATAGCTAATTTACCCATACCTTTTAACTTACTAAAATCAGTGATAACCCCGATACTCACAAATGTTAGCATGAACATCATGGTTCGCATCGGGCTTTGGACAATGTTTGCTCCATGTTTTGCTTCGTTAATTAAGTCAGGTAACCAAACAGCAATTGCCACGTAAAAACCCCAAGTGATGAAGTAGCCAATCACAAATTTCGGAAATCTAAACCAAATTTCGGATAACCCAACACTTGAGTGTCCAGGTTTTCGTTCTACGTTGTAAACCCATACCAGGGCTAACACGAAAGCCCACACACCAATGAATACGTCGATCCAAATTTTGGTCAGTATGGCTGCACTTAAAATCCAGTCCTCTTCCCATTTTTCTCCCGTAGCTTTGAGGTGTTGACTGACCATCATTTCATCTAAAATTGCCCCAGCCGCCGCATCTGCACCATCTGTCTTTACAGTCATGCCCATGGCTGCGCCATTGACAATCGGTTGATTAGGGGCAACAGCCGCGTAAAAAGTAGGCAAAGCAACCAACTCTATCATTGCAAACACAACGATTAACATAGATACTGCAACGGGTAAAATGGGTTTAGCTCGAATGGCACCTGCAGTGGCAATCGAAGCTGATACACCACAAATAGAAATGCCGGAAGATAAGACTGCGGAAGCATCGCGTCTTAACCCAAACACTTTTCGTCCCAACGTATAAACAATTGGCCAGAATAGAAGATAAGCGACAAAAGTTGCTGCAGCACCTGCAATGGCAAGTTCTACAGCAAATCCAGTTGCTTTCATAGACATAACACCTAATTTAATACCTAAATAAACAATGGCTGTTTTAATAAACCACTCAGGTTTTGCTGCTTCTTTTAAAAATCCTGCAAATCCTTTGAAAAAGTTACCAATAATCAAGCCCGCCGTTAGTGCCAACATATAGGAAAAACCGCCGCCTAGCTGAAACCCCCAGGTGAGTCCATAGTTTTCATAATCATTTTTGCCTTTGACAACTGCATCAACGGCTTTAAAATGAGCTTCATGGCCTAATATCCAACACATCCAAGTAATGAGAAAGAGAAATGTCCAGCCTAGAAAAAACTTCATTACATTGAGTCGTTGGAAATAAGCGCCCAAGCACACTAAAATAGTAAAAATGGCATAAGTGGCAAATAAAGAAGCCAGGGGATGCATCTCTTTGTAAGCGGCTGGTTTAAGCAATTTATTCCATGAAAAGTCATTCATTAAGCTTGACCATTCCCAAGTTTTGATTTTGGTCATCCAACCCACTAAATCTAGGCCCCAGATAGAAACCATACCTGCAAAAAATAAAATTAATCCTAACCAAACTGCCCACCAATCTTCAGTAGACAGCATACCACTGTACCATTTTCTATTCATACCAGACATGAATTGAGCCCTCCACAATTTGTTATTTTATAATTCTAGCGTGACATAACGATTAAAATAATGCGTGTGATACTGCCTTAACCAAGTAGGAATCGTATCGAAATCAAATCCCATAAAAACTTCAATTTTTGAGCCTTTGGGAAACTTTCCTGAATTTTGCAAATGAAAAACTAAGTTTTCATCCAATTCATCTAAATTTTCCCCTTTAGCTAATAAATTTTCCCAATGCCCAAGCCAATATTGTCCATCGTGAGTGAGCTTAACTTCAATATCAACTTTTTTCATATTTATTTCAGGAGATAGGTATTAATGAGATAACCTAAAATTATTAAACCCGTAATGCCAATGCCTATACTCCAACCAACGAGTTTTGTTTCCCAACTTTCCCATGGCTCGGGTTTACCGAGTAATGCTTCCGCAGAACGTGCTTCTTCTTCATTTGTCATTTGTTCAGGATTTTTAACTGTCATACTAACCTCCTTGATAAAAATATGTTAAATACGCAATCAGATTTTATCCTAAATATTTAGGAGATTCCAATTTCATACTAGCTACTAACATAAACTTTAATGTATATTTAACTTTACATTTCAAATGTAATCTGTATTAGAATTTAAATATCACTGAGTTTGGTAGTAAAAATCTATCACTTTGGGGGAAATTCATGCAATAATAATTTATTATTACTGCTATATTATTGTCTTTTGGGCTTCAAATAATCTGTGCCTTCTTTCTCATTTGGTATAATCAGCGTTGCAAGGAAAAAGAATTTTCCTTTAACCAAAGTTTTTTCTTTAGCTATTGCTCCTGTTTTAATGTTTTCTCTTTCGTTGACGTTTGAGTCAGGTTATAGAAATGAAAAAGGAAATCATCGGTTTTATAGTTGTTTTGATTTATAATTATCAAAACAACTATATATGTCCGATACTAAAGATAATAAATTTCTCGAATTAGCTATGGAAGGAAAAGCTGATTACATAATTACTGGAGACCAAAATTTACTTGTACTCAATCCATTTAACGATATTAAATTATTATGCCGCGGGACTTTTTGGAGATCACATAGCAAGCAAGTGTAAAGTAGGTAGAGTGAAGTGAAACGTTAGGGTGCAGGTTTGCAACCAAAGGAATTTACACAAGTCACAACCCTACTGTAAGTTCAGCTAACAGAGGCGATGCCAAGAGGAGTTCATCATGCATCGCCAGTAAATCATCTAATAAACAGTGTTCAAGCATTTCTAACATTGATAGGAAGTTCCATAACCCAACTATAGTCATCGCCATTGAAAAGTCGTTAAATACAGATTTTTTAGGTAATTGGTTTATAATATATTTCTGGCAAGCAATGACGAACTGACACACGAAGA
>JADGDF010000271.1 GCA_016745055.1 Thiotrichaceae bacterium
CTACTTTTGTGGGTCTACCAAATATTTTTATGGAAAAAACTTCACTATATTTTCGTTTATTAAATCATGTACGTCCATATTGGCGCATATTTATCTTAGCCATTTTTGCTATGATTCTCATGGCGATTACTGAGCCTGCGCTACCTGCTTTACTCAAACCTTTATTAGATGAAGGGTTTGTTGCTAAAGACCCATTTATGATTAAATTTATGCCACTTTTTTTAATTGGGATAATCCTTATCAAAGGCATTGCCATGCTGATTAGTTCCATCAGTATGACTTGGATAGCCAGCCGTCTTGTGATGGACTTGCGTATAAAAATGTTTGACAAATTGCTCAGCTTACCCACCACACAATTTGATAATACTTCCTCTGGCGTATTGCTTTCAAAAATTACTTATGACGTTAACCGTGTTATGTCAGCAGCGACAGACGCTTTGGTGATTTTAGTCCGAGATAGTCTTGCCGTGCTTGGTTTGTTAGCTTGGATGTTTTATCTTAATTGGAAATTATCTTTGATTGTTTTTGCGATCATACCAATTATTGCGGTGATTGTTCGTTTTGTCAGTAAAAGATTAAGGGGAATGAATACTAAAATTCAAGATGAAATGGGTGACATTACACGCATTTCTGAAGAAACAATCAGCGGACATAAATTAGTTAAAGTATTTTCCGGGCAAACGTATGAAAAAAATCGCTTTCAAAAAGCGTGTGATGGGGTGCGACATTTAGAAGTTAAGACTCAAACGACATCGGGTTTAAGTATTTTTACAGTTCAAATGCTAACAGCGCTCGCCTTATCCATGATTATTTATATTGCCTCTTTACTTTCAGCAGCAAATGATATTAGCGTCGGAGGATTTGTCTCTTTATTTACAGCAATGGGTATGTTGTTTGCGCCAGTGAAACGTTTGACCAAAGTCAATGATCAACTACAGCAAGGGTTAGCGGCTGCGCAAAGTATTTTTGATTTAATTGACCAAGATTCTGAAATTGATCAGGGGAAGCAGGAAATTACCCGTTTATCTGGCAAAATAAACTTTCAAAATGTTTCGTTCAGCTATGCCGATGAAGAAAAATTTGCTTTACAAAATATAGAATTAACGATTCAGCCAGGGGAAACAATTGCTTTAGTCGGTGCTTCTGGTAGCGGTAAAAGTACGTTTGCTAATTTAATACCTCGTTTTTACCTAATTAACCAAGGTATGCTGTGTTTGGATGACATTGACATCAACCTGTTACCGTTAAGCATATTGAGAGAAAATTTAGCGCTAGTCAGTCAAGATGTTGTTTTGTTTAATGACACGGTGGCTGCCAATATCGCTTATGGCACAATGGCTAATGCATCCCGTGAAGCTATTGTTCAAGCTACAAAATTAGCTCATGCTTGGGAGTTTATCACCCACATGCCACAAGGCTTTGATACTTTAATTGGGGAGCGGGGCGTAAAGCTGTCAGGGGGCCAACGACAGCGATTAGCGATTGCTCGAGCTTTACTCAAGGATGCACCCATTTTAATTTTTGACGAAGCCACTTCTGCTTTGGACACCCAATCAGAATTATATGTCCAACAATCTTTGGAAGATTTAAAAAAAGGCAGAACTACTATTATTATTGCGCATAGATTATCTACCATCGCCAATGCAGATCGCATTGTCGTGCTAAATCAAGGAAAAATTGCAGAAATAGGGACACATACTGAATTATTGGTAGAACAAGGCGTTTATGCAAAATTATACCAAGTCCAAGATGGCATTTTACAATGATAAACACTAATAACTTCGTTTGACTTGATTCATCTGAAAAGAGAGATTGGCAGCATGAGCTGAAGTAGAAAATAGTAAAAACCAAACAAGACCAGTGTAAAGAAAAATTTTCATCTATACTTTCTTTTTATTTCTTGCTAAGAAAAAACTAATTGCAGTGGTGTGAGATTTCCACCATTGCAAGGAGTAGTTTAATGTGATTAGTTATTGTTATGTCACAACAATAGTAAGTGTAGTAGTGATTTGGCGTATTATCAACTCCACTACTTTAGTTTGAGAATTGACAAAGAAATCGTCAAATTTCCTTGATTTATTTGGCTTGAGGCTTAGGAACTATTGACTCAAATGAGTCCCTAGATGATCATTCCTATATTGCAATACCACCTTCAAATATAGCAGTGCAAAATCTCTGTTATTGCCAGCGCTAGGTGGCTCAATGTGATTAGTGGTTATTATGCCGCCAAAAATTTCAATGGAATTAATTAATGTAACTCGTAAGGCGGATAAGCAGTAGCGTTATCCGCCATCTTGAAAAATGTCACGGCATTGAACTATTCGCGTTAGGAGATACAATGTGTTTTTTAGAATAATAATCTTTTTCAATTTATTTCTATTATTGTGCCAGCCTATCCAAGCTGGTAACATAAAAGAATATAATAAGGATGTTGAACATTGGATAGAAATCGTATCTCCACAACGAAGGGAAGTAACGCCAGACTTTATAATTTGGTCTAGTGCTGCAAACCTTTCTAAACATGAATGGGTAGTATTTAGAGAAGGTAAAAATGTAAAAGTAACTTTAAAAGATAAGAACTATAAATCTCATAAAGTAAAACCGCCATTTCCTCTTGATAGCAAAAGCAAAGGATTGTGGGATGTAAATGCATTTATTCCAACTGATGATGGGTGGTTGATGTCATATAATCGCGGGGAATTTGGAGCCGCATTGTGGTGGTTTTCTAAAAATGGGGTTAAAGCTGTAAAAATCTTAGAACATCACATAAATCAATTCATTGAGCTAAATGATAAAATTTATGCTATAGAAGGGTTGTCACACGGCGGACTTTCTAACGGATCTATTATTAGAGTTGTATCCCGTTAAAAATCAATCAATTAGCTAGATAAAAGTTCCATAGTCCGGCACATACTCCAATTATTTCATCATATAAATCAATAA
>JADGDF010000006.1 GCA_016745055.1 Thiotrichaceae bacterium
AATTCATATTGCTTTCTTATGGACTTGTTTAGTTTCTATAACCACTAGTTTAACTTTTCTCCCCATTTTTTCAATACCTTATTTCGCAATAAGTCTATTATGCATCAAAGCAAAAGCTTATCGTGCTTGCGGAAAACAAACCGTAAAGGTAGTGTTTTGTCCTAATTTACTTTCACACCATACTTTGGCATGCATAGCTTCTACCAATTTTTTTACGATGAATAGCCCTAAACCTGTTGAGTGCTCACCATTTGTAGGCTTACTACTTAGACGGGTAAATTTACCAAATAATTTTTGCTGGTCAGGCTGACTCAACCCAGGTCCTTCATCTTTAATATCACAACGAATAAATTCAGCTTCTATTTGGATATTTACATAAATAGTCTTCTGCCAAGGTGAATATTTTACCGCATTAGAAATAAGATTATCTAAAATTTGATAAGCTGTATTTTGATCTGCATGGGCAATATAAGGTTGAGATATAAAATTAAATTGGATTGTGATCTGTTTAGCAGCCGCTTGGGTTTGATAAGTTTGCACTATATGCTGCAAAATAGGTAATAAATCAACATTTTCAAAATGAAAATTGAATTTACCCGATTCAATTGCACTTACCTCTAGCAAATTTGTAATTAAGGCAAACATGCGACGTGCACTAGTGTGAATCAAATCCGCAAATTCTATTACCTCTTCTTTAGTCAGCTCATCATAACTATTTTCAATCTCCTCAGCAAGTCCTTGAATAGCTGACAGTGGATTTTTTAAATCATGGGCAGCAATGCCAAGAAATTCATTTTTATCTTGATTTAACCGAACTAAACTCTGGTTTTTTTGTTGAATTAATTCTTGGTTGTGTTGAATATGAACAATAAATAAAAATATTGTTAAATTTAACAAAGAAAAAACAAAAAGTTTTACATACAGCTCATGTCTAAGTTCAACAAAATGGTTATTTTCTGTATAACCGACGACGTAAGCGACAGTTTGTGTTTGCAAATTTTTTATTGGATAAAAGTTTAAAACATAGTGTATACCCTTTAATTTAGTTTGAGCTACGAAAGAGTTATTTTTTGCTAATTGAGTATTTAAGCGATTGCGCAATTTGTTATCAATTTCTAGCATTTTTGTCTTACAAAAATGGCAATCTTCCATTTTTCGCAATTGATTATTTTCACACATGTAATCATTGCTGAGAGGACAAGGTACATAATTACTTTTTTCAGAAGAAAAAACTTTATGAGAAACAATTTCTTTTTTTAAAATGAGTTGATATTTCAATGGATATAATTTAGCAATTTCTTCATGAATAGCTTCAAAGGAAACGCTGGTTTCAACGCTACCAATATGCGTTTCTCCATCAAACAATGGAAAAACATAACGAAAGCCGTTGTAAACTCTGCCTTCTTCAAATCCTTGCATTGGTTTTTTTAAAAGATTGACTTGTTTGACAGAATAACGCACATCAAACAGTTTATCTCCAAATTTTTGTGGTTTATGCATGCGCAAAAAACTTGTGCCATCAGGTAGGTGAAAATGCAATTGACGCAAATTTTTTTGCCGTAAATTTTGATACGTTGATTGTAGCGTTGTCTGCAACTCTCGGCGAATTTCAGTTTGTTTAGCTGTATCAGCGAGATAAGCCTGTTTAAATAAATTAATGATTTCTGGTTGATTAATCACTTCTTGGTAAATGGTATGTGAAACAATGCCATAAATATTTACCACAGCTTGTACGACAGTTTGTAACTTATCTTCCAATTCAGTTGAGTATGCTTGTTTTTTTAAAAAATAAGGATATGTAAGCGCAATGATAATCAGCAGTTCAAAAATGAGAAAAATAGCTAAATATTTCTTAGATTTTAAAAACTTAAGGAGGAATTTTTTCATTTTGAATCCATCCACAGAAAAATAATAGTTAAATTTAAAAAAGATATGGGGAAAATTAATTTCAAAACAAGAGATAAACTTCACTAAAGGCAAGTTTTCAGAAACAGGAGATAGTTAAAGAACAGACAGATAAAGCAGAGGTCTAGCTTGCGATTTTTATATAAAGAATAAGGGAATTGGTAATTTGATTTTATGTATCAACAGCATTGTTCTAGTTTGGTAAAGACCAATGTGTTAATTTTAGCTGTTTGATTTAGGATGGAAATTAAAGAAAATGTATAGTGGTCTGTCAAATTTGATGAAAAGGATATTACTTTGTTTGTAAAATAATACGACAGACCACGAATAAAATTCTACTAAAACGAAATTCTATTCAGTAAAAAACTTCTGTTCAAATTTGATTTCAGTCACAGCACCTTTTTCTTCAGGATCAACATGCAGTTCAAAACGAATGTGCTCTCCATTATCAATATTGAATTGGCCCACGTAATAAATCGCGTTTCCCATTCCTTCTGTACCTGTTTCGTTGATTCGATTCATCACAATGGCTTTTTCATGTCCAACCAAACTTTCCGCTTTCTTAACAACAATTTTTGCGGGAACAGCGACATCGCTTTCTTCTACTTTTTTACGTACCGCTACCATCAAAATAGCATTATTGCTACTCCGTTTTACGCTATAAGCTTTCGCAATATCAGGTGAAATCATCTTTGAATTAAACGCATTGTAGTGAATGGCGTAGTCGCCTACTTGTTTAAATTTTTCTGCTTGTGCTTGAGGCATAAACATCAACATTAAACTCATCAAACTGGCATAGGTGAAAATTTTTACATACATCACAGTTCTCCTGTGAAAAATAAGTTCAATAAGTATTGTGTAGGGAAACAGAGAAAAAATCAATAGCTAATTTGCAATTTTGCTAAAAAATATTGTTGTAAAGGATGCTTTGTCAAAAGTTATTTCTTGTTCAATGGTAAAAAAATTCGCTTTACCTCTGCCTTTTATTGTATATTTGATTTTCTATATACACGGTATGATTGAACTTTTAGTTTTTACCTACTTTGTGTCAATAATCATTATCCAAATCCATAAACACTATTCATGATTTTGTTTCTATTTACAATTACATTACTTATTTCTGCTGCTTTCACACGCCATTTTTGTCATCCAAAAACCATCGTGTGTATTTTAGATCAACCTAACGAACGTTCTTTACATACGCAACCAACGCCTTCTACAGGGGGGCTTGCCATTATTGTCGCGCTTGTTTTTGCAAGCTTCTTAACCCAACTTGTTTATCCCATTGGACCAATATTAATAAACATCAGCCTAAGCGTTTTATTAATTGCAAGTATTTCTCTATTAGATGATTGGCGTCATGTTGCTATTTTACAGCGTTTGAGTATCCATTTTTTAGCAGCTTATTTACTACTTTGGACGAATGATTTTTGGATTACTGAGTTAGTTTTTCCTTATTTTACTTGGCAATTACCGCTATGGATACAAATTGTATTTTCGGTGTTATTCGTTGTGTGGATGGTCAATTTGTATAATTTTATGGATGGCATGGATGGTTTTGCAGGCGGTATGGCGGTATTTGGGTTTGGTACCATGGCTATTTTGGGTGGACTGGCCGAACACGTCACTTTTATGTTGTTGAATTTATTGGTTGTGGGTGCTGTGCTTGGATTTTTAATTTTTAATTTCCCCCCTGCCAAGATTTTCATGGGAGATTTAGGCGCATCAACTTTGGGATTACTTGCAGTTACTTTTATATTATGGGCAAAACAACAACATATTTTTGCTTTATGGATAGGATTATTACTTTTTTCTCCCTTTATTATTGACGCAACTGCTACGCTATTGCGCCGTTTATTACAAGGTGAAAAAATTTGGTTAGCCCATAAAACTCATTATTACCAACGACTGGTCGAGTTTGGCTGGGGACATAAACGCACTGTTTTATGTGAATACGGTTTGATGGCTTTATGTGGCTTGTCTGCGATATGGAGTACCTATTTACCAATGCATGGTCAATGGGTATTATTAGCCTGCTGGGCATTTATTTATGGAGGGCTTATTTATTTTGTGAATCAGCTTAAATGCGATGCATGAAAGTGCTGTATGATAATAGATTAGACATTTGTGTAGAAATGGAAGTGAAAAGCTAACATTGAGTGTGGACAGTCAGTGGATGGTCACGAGAAAAATCCAGACATTACTCAAAGATAACTAAAAATGAGGAGAGGTAAAATGTCATTGGAAATTCAAAGGTTATATCAAATTATTTTTATTTTGCTCGCAGGCGCATTAAGCTTTAGTTTATTTACCTATTTACACTGGCAAGATTGGGTAAGGCAGATGGATACTTGTCAGGAAGATTTGGAACAAAGCGGGAAAAATTCAAACCAATTGATTTTGTTAAAAAAACAGTATGACATGGCTGTGAAGCAAACTCAAAAATTACAAAGAGAAAACACACAATTAGCTGAACAAGTACACTTTTTGCAATCTAAACAAACAAGTTATACACAAGGCAATCAACAAGTCATTGATGCAAATAGGGATTTTGCTGCAAACTTAGTACAACTTGCCCAACTGCAAAAAGACAAAGATGAACCAAAGAAAGCATTAGTCTTATTTCAACAGTCTGCTCAAATTCGCATACGTTTGTTAGAACAAATCCCTAATTTAGAAATGCAACAAGCATTAATCAGAACATTGGATGAAATAGCTTCCTTATCTCAACAATTAAACAAATTTGATATGGCACTTGCCGCATATCAACAATCCATAGCCACTTCCGAAAATTTTTTGAGTCAACATACCTCTAATACCAATGTATACCAAGAGATTTCAATTACCTATGAAAAACAAGGAGACTTGCTTGTTCAGTTGAAAAAACTACCTGCTGCTTTCCATGCTTATCAACAATCTTTAGTTTACGCTAAAAAATTAGTTAAACTGAAAAAAACGACAGAAGCTCAGAGGGACCTTGCAATTACCTACGATAAATTAGGCGATATTCATACTTTGCAAGAAAATAATCAAGCAGCCCTAAAAGCTTATGAAGCGGCTTTAAGTATTCGAGAGCAGTTAGCCCACAATGTAAAAACCAAACAATCAAAAGTAGAGCTGAAATTTAGTCAGCATAAAATCAACGCTTTAAAGAAAAAAAACATCAAGTAAGTATTGGTTGAAGTCAGTGGCCATGTTGTTCAAATAACGCATGGCATTGATTAATTTGTATTTTGTTGTGTTATCCCTTAGCATACCTCAAAAACTCGTTCTAATTTGATATTGAGTATCCTTGTTTCTTTTCTATAGGAAAGATAGCAATTATTTCCTATTTTTCACTCCACATAGTAAGGAATAAGCACCAATTCTATATTTAGTTAGTTTAGTGATGAAGAATTCAAGAAAATGAAACTATCAACAAAACTCTTTTTACTCTATGCCAGTTTTATTTTAGGCTTAGTTATTCCCACTTATGGATTTTTATACTTTGCTAGTACGGAACTCACAAAAAACCAAATTGCAGCCCATTTGCATGAACGTGGCATGCATACCATGGACAAGATTGACAGGATTTTATTTGAGCGATTTGCAGATATTCAAACAATTGCTAAGGGCCTTACCCCTATAATTTCTGAAAATTCAATAAAGCAGATAAAGTCATACTTATTATTTTATAAGACTAATTACCAGATATATCACTCTCTCGCATTTTTTGATGCTAAAAAACAAAAAGTAGTTGATACTTTTGGTTTATCGTTTGTTGATGAAGTAGAAAAAAATCCATTATGGATGCAAGAAGTTTATGATAAGGGCATTGTCAGCGCTGCAAAAGATATACATTTTGATTCGAATATTCATGGATATGCGTTGTTTTTTGCGGCGCCAGTTAAAAATAAGGCTAATAAATTTATTGGTGCTGTCGTGGTGAGAGTTGAGCTAATACAACTTCATCGCCTTATTACTAGTTCTATTAAACTTGATTTAGCACAAGATATTCACGCAGACCTTATAGATAAAAATGGTTTATTACTTTATTCAAGTGATGAATATGACCAAATTTTAAAAAAACACGTTAAAATCAGTGAATTAGCTCACTCCAAATTACATCAAGAGCAAGAATTATTTTATACCATTACCCCAGAAACAGGCCATTTAAGTTTTAAAGGGAATCAATGGACATTAATTTTACACTACCCAAAAACACAAATATTTACTGATATTGCTGATTTACGTAATCAAACAATTACGGTTGCTACGTTGCTATTTATTTTGGCATTGGTTGGTTTAAATGTGTTTGCCAGAAAATTGGTGGCACCATTATCTGCGTTACAAAAAGCGACGTTTGAAATAGGCAAAGGCCACTTTCAGACTAAAATTCCAGTCACATCAAAAGATGAAATTGGGCAATTAACTGCCAATTTCAACAAAATGACCACACTGCTTGAAGAATATGTTACTAAACGCCAAGAATCAGAGGCATCTCTTGCTATCTTTCATCAATTTGCAGAGGCTGCTGGTTATGGTTTGGTGATGAATACTTTGGAAGGCAAAACTATTTATGCTAATCCTGCACTGAATTGTCTTTTAGAAGTTAACATGGTTGGTTTGAATATTTCTCAATTTTATCCACAATTGTATCAACCTTATTTACAAAAAACAGTGATTCCTGCTGTGATGAAAGAAGGCCAGTGGATGGGGGAATCAACAATGATCAAAGCCACTGGAGAAGAGCTTTGTGTTTCTGAAAATATTTTTTTGATTCGAGATGAGCAGGAACAGCCACTTTATTTTGCAAATATTATTACTGACATTTCTCAACGTAAGCAAATGGAGCACCAACTTCGATTGGCACAGTTTGCTTTAGATCATTCTGCAGATGCGGTTATGTGGATTGATTTAAGCGGTCAATTTTTTTATGCGAATGAGGCTTGTTGCCAGTCATTGGGCTATTCTTTCGATGAATTCATTTGTATGAAAATTGCCGATGTTGATCCCCATTTTTCCAAAGATATTTTGCCACAACATTTTGAGACACTTTCCCAATTGAAGTGCATGACAATTGAAACAGTTCACCAACACAAAGAGGGTAAAAAAATTCCGGTTGAAGTCTCCATTAATTACTTGGAGATCAGTGAGGATGAGAAATATTTGTGTTCGATGGTACGTAATATTGCTGAACGCAAGCAAACAGAACAATTGATACAGGATTATAATAATCGTTTGGAGTTAGAGATTGCAGCGCAAACAGAAGAGTTGTCAGCTCAAAATGAAAATCTACAGATTCAAACGGGGATAGTTAATGATAAAAATAGGCTACTACAGCAAAAAGAAGCGTTACTTCATCAAATTATAGATAATTTACCTTTGCTAGTTTTTTGGAAAGGTATGGATTTAAATTATTTAGGATGTAACCGTAAAGTAGCCGAAATGAATAGTTTACCAAGTCCAGAGAGTGTGATTGGTAAAACTGACTATGATATGGTATGGAAGGATTTTGCTGAGCAATATCGCATTGATGATGAATTTCTCATGGAAAATGATGAGTGCGATTTGCATGTCGTTGAACCCTTTATTATGGAAGATGATAAGACGGTATGGACTGAGACTAATAAAGTACCATTGCATGATCCACAGGGTGAAGTCATTGGAATTTTAACAACCGTGGAAGATGTAACACATCGCAAGGAAGCAGAGACCGTTTTACAAGATTATAACCAGAACTTAGAGAATGAGGTTGCAGAACAAACCCGTATTTTACGGGAACAAGCCGATATTATTGAGAAGGAACAGAAAAAATTTAATATTGTCCTTGATAGTTTAAATATTATTGTGTATGTCGCAGACATTAATACTCATGAGATTTTGTTTGCTAATCAGTATGCTCAAAAGGCGTTTGGAGGCAATTTAGTTGGTAAAGTTTGTTGGAAAACAATTCAAACTGGTTTTAATGGTCCTTGTGATTTTTGTACAAATAGTAAGCTCATAGATTCTGAGGGAAGAACAACGGGGGTTTACCATTGGGAGATGAAAAATACAGTCAATAGCCATTGGTATTATATGCAAGATAGAGCCATTGAGTGGACAGATGAACGGTTAGTACGCTTACAAATTGCAACAGATATTAGTTCGTTAAAAGCAACAGAAAAAAATTTACGCAAGAGTGAAGCGCAATTTAGAGCCATTTTTGAAGCGTCTAAAGACTGTATTATTATTTGGAATAAGAAATACACCTATATTTATGCAAATCAAGCCACTTTAGACTATGTCAAGATGTCTGAGGATCAAATTGTTGGTAATACATTACTTGAGGTATTTAGCCACCAACCTGAATTTGCAAAATTGTGGATGCAGAGAATTGATCAGGCTGTAGCAACGGGTGAACCTCAATGGATGGAAGAAGCTACCTCTTTTGGAGAACAAACCGTTTATAGTGAATCAACGATCTCACCATTAAAGGATTTGGAAGGTAATATTTTTGCTGTGGGGCTTGTTTATCGAGATGTTACTGAACGGAAACAGTCTGAGTTAGCACTTCAGGCTTCTGAAATGAAATTACGTCAACTCTATAATGGTTTAAGAGACGGTTTAGTTATTGTTGATATGCAAAGTAAAATTGTAGAATTTAATCCCGCATTTCAACATATTATAGGTAATTATGATGATGAGGAAATTTACGGTCTTAGTCACGAAGAGATCACACCCCAAAAATGGTGGGATATGGAGCATAAAATTATTGAGGAACAAGTGTTAGTCAGAGGCTACTCTGACTTGTATGAAAAGGAATATGTGCGAAAGGATGGTACCCTTGTCCCCATAGAATTACAATCTTATTCAATTAAGGATTATCAAAACCAGTTCATTAATTTATGGGCAGTCATTAGGGATATTACTGAACGTAAAAAATCAGAAATGGCCCTCATTGAGGCAAAAGAAGCCGCTGAAGTTGCAAAACGTCGTGCTGATATTGCGAATCAAGCTAAAAGTTCTTTTCTGGCGAATATGTCGCACGAGCTGCGAACACCGCTAAATGGTATTTTGGGTTACACACAAATATTAACCCGCGATAAAACTTTGACTAACAAGCAACGTGAAGGGATTGATATTATTCACCGCAGTGGTGATTATTTATTGACTTTGATTAATGATGTATTGGATTTGTCTAAAATTGAAGCAAATCGCATTGAACTGTATCCCACTGAATTTAGTTTCAATGACTTTTTACAAGGCATTACAGATTTATTCCAAATGCGTGTTCAGCAAAAGGGCATTGCATTTAATTATGAGCCTTTATCCCATTTACCTATTGGTGTAAAAGCAGATGAAAAACGCTTACGACAAGTTCTGATTAATTTATTAGGAAATGCAGTTAAATTTACCCAACAAGGAGGTGTTACCTTAAAAGTGGGTTACCACCAGCGAAAAATTCGTTTTCAAGTAGAAGATACAGGCGTTGGGATTGCTGAAACAGAAATCAAGCATATTTTTGAACCCTTTAAACAAGTGGGTGATCAACAATTCCGAGCAGAAGGAACGGGCCTGGGTTTATCTATTACTAAAAAATTGGTGGATATGATGGGGGCAAAACTGCATGTAGAAAGTCAACTCAACAAAGGTAGCTGTTTTTGGTTCGCAGTTGAACTTACTGAAGTGCCCAATTTTGTTAAAGTAGAACCAACAGACATCCCTATTATTGTTGGCTTTGAAGAAAAAACCTTTACTTTGCTAGTCATTGATGATCGTTGGGAAAATCGTTCCGTGATGCGAAATTTACTTGAACCACTCGGTTTTTGCATTGAAGAAGCAATTAACGGTCAAGAAGGCATCGAAAAAGCAGAATTACTTCAGCCAGATTTGATCATGACAGATTTAGTCATGCCCGTTATGGACGGGTTTGAAGCTATTCGGCATCTTAGAAAAAAAACTGCGTTCCAAACAACGCCAATTATTGCTGTCACAGCCAGTGTGTTTGAATTTCATCAGCAGGAAAGTTTTGCAGCAGGATGTAATGATTTTATTGCCAAACCCATTCGTATTGACATTTTATTAGAAAAATTACAACAGCACCTAGCACTTACTTGGATTTATGAAGACAGTGAAGGTAACTATATTCAAGATAATACCTCTTCCCATGCCATGGTCAGTGATGAAGCACTAAGTCTTTGTCAACTTTCATCTGAACAGGCCGCCATTTTATATGATTTAGGGATGATGGGAGATGTTTCAGGTATTTTTGATGAACTTGCAGTGCTGAAAAAAAATGAACCTCACCTTCAACCATTAATCACTAAAATTCAAAACTTTGCCCATGAATTTGATACTGAAAGTATCTGTGAATTGATTGAACCTTTTATACTAAAAATATAATTTGTCATTGATATGATAGAGGGGGTTAAAAATCCTAACTTACATGGCAATTTCGCTATTCAATTATATTAATGATTTTTTATCCACTTCAATGCCTCTCGTTGGCTTAATGGCGCAAGTGTTGAATTATGAACAAATTGCTCAACTTCAAAGGCATTTACTTTTGAATATTCGCGCAATGCCCATCCAATGGCTTTTTGAATAAAAAACTCTTTTGAATCCGTGCAATACTGGCAATAATGAAATAAACGTTTAACATCAGTTTGGCCCCGATACTTCAATTGATGCAAAATAGCGGTACGTCGCAACCAAAAGTTGTCGCGCTGAATCCAATTATCCATTACCTCTACCAGCTCAGGATGTGCATTCACCAAATGACCCACTAATTTACTGGCTAAGATATCTACTGTATCCCACCACGAATATGTGACAATCATAGACTCTGCAGTGACTATAAAACTTGCGGGCATTTGGTTAAAATAGGCATTGACCAAATCACAAGCAAAATAGTGGAACTCTCTTTGAGGTTGTGAATAAGCCTGCTTCACAATAGGAGTTATCTTTGCAAAGTTGGGAAAGCCAACTTGGCTAAAGACTTGCTTTTGCAATTGGCGCCTTAGAGGTGTTTTAATTCCATAAAATGCAAACTGATTCTTCATATATTTTGCCATGCCCACACTGTTTTCAGCATGTGCATGCGTGATAAATTTTTGTTGTAATGTTGTGAGTAAAGCGTTTTTCATTCATACCTCACCAGTAAAATCGCATGACACGAGATAACAAGATCGATTTTAATCAACTTCAGGCCATTGTTACGGGCGCAACCAGCCAAATTGGGCATTTTTTGTTGCCTAAATTACTGTATTTAGGGTGTTCAGTCACTGCAATTAGCCGCCATCCACCGACGCACGACCATCTGATACATTGGCAAAATCATGATTTGTACGTTGATGGCTTAACAATTAATTCTCCAACTATTTTATTTCATATCGCGCCTTTGCCAACGTTAACTGCCATACTTGCCAAGCTTCCACAAGATACACCCCTATTACATGTAATAGCCTTTAGTTCAACCAGCCGTCTGACTAAAATTCATTCTTCTGAGCCTCAAGAAAGAAATATTGCCAAACAACTTGCTCAAGCGGAAGTTGATTTAGTGCAGTACTGCGAATCTCGTGGTATTCCGTGGACACTTTTTCGACCAACCTTAATTTATGGTTGTGGCCAAGATAAAAATATTACTTTTATTGCAAATTTTATCCGTCGCTTTGGTTTTTTTCCTATCTTAGGAAAAGGCAGTGGCTTACGTCAACCAGTACATGCCGATGATTTAGCGCATGCTTGTTTACAAGCTTGCAAGAGTGTAAAGACATTTAATCGCGCTTATAATCTTTGTGGCGGACAAACTTTGAGTTATTACGATATGGTAGAACATATTTTTCACCAGCAGCATAAAAAAACACGTATTATTTCCATTCCACCCCCGATTTTTCACACGGCTTCAAACATTTTTAGTTGGATGCCTAAAGTTTCTCATTTATCTCACACCATGATTATGCGTATGAATGAAAATTTATGCTTTGATTACAGTTCAGCACGGCGTGATTTTGGTTACCAACCTAGAGTTTTTTATGATATTGGGATCAATTTACGGTAAAAATCAAAGAGAGTATTTTCATAAATTGTTAACCTTTACTCAGTATTTTTCCCTGGATTATTAAAGGATTTGCCTACACTTTATATTTTTGTATGAGAACTTATTGTCTTTCTGTTCAATCAAAAAGCTCTCTCAAAATTAGTACTTTATCAAGGTAGAGTTGACGGGTACGGTAGGGTGTGTCCTACGCACCGAAAAACGCCTGGTGCGTGAGACACACCCTACAAAATAATTATTTCATTAACCAATCATCCAAACGGGTTTTAACTTCATCAATACCTGTACGTTTGGTTGCAGAAAATAATTGAATTGTTATATTTTCAGATGAATGGGTTAATTTCTGCTGAACCTGTTGCAATACTTGTTTACCTTTGCCATAGCTAAGTTTATCGGCTTTCGTGAGTAATACATGTATAGGCATTTGAGCTTGCTGACACCAATATAGCATTTGTTGATCAAAGTCTGTCATAGGATGGCGGATGTCCATCATTAATATCATGCCTTGCAAACTTTCACGGGTACGTAGGTATTTGTCTAATAGTTCCTGCCAATGTCTCTTTACTTGTAGGGGAACTTTTGCAAATCCATAGCCGGGTAAATCGACGAGTCTTTTTTCTGGGTCGGGTAAGGTAAAAAATATAATTTGCTGGGTGCGACCTGGGGTTTTACTGGTCCGCGCGAGTCTTTTTTGGGTCGTTAATGCGTTAATCGCACTTGATTTACCCGCGTTTGAGCGCCCAGCAAAAGCTACTTCAACGCCAGTGTCCTGAGGAAGTTGTTTTAAAGTGTGTGCACTACAAAGGTATTCTGCTTGTTGATACATGGTTAAAAGGTAACCTAAGGATAGTTAGTTTTCACCATGTACTGGCAAATTTAGGTGGGAAGACATCCCTAAAAAACGAGCGGCTTGGTATAACTCTGCTGAGGGAGATACCCAGCTGACAGTAATTTCTGGGTGTTGCATAAAGGAGTATAACAGTTGTAATGAGGCGGTATCTACTTTTTTGACTTCATTGCCAATTAACTCGACTCGTTGTCCTAAATGTTGAACTAAGTCATTTTTCACTGCTTCTAATTGTGTCAAGGTCAATACTGGTGGTAAGTTAATTGTTATCCACTGATTATTGGAAGGTATTATTTTACTGCTTTCTTCAGTAATTTCATTATCGGGCATAGTTTGCTCGTCATTAGTGGATAATGCTTGGTTTTTAGTCTCTGCAATGGCATCTACTATTTGTGGTGATTGAGCCTCAACTATATTTTCATCTGTTGATGCATTAGTTTCAGTGATTTGCTGAGATTGACTTTCTTCTTCACTCATCCAAGCAAGCGGATCATGTCCCATATGTGTTTTTGTTTTTTTAGTCATTATAAAGTCCTTCTATTCAATAAATCTTTTGCCAATGAACGGTAATCTCTTGCGCCCACACTTGAAGGTTTATATTCAAAAATTGTTTTACCAAAGCTTGGTGATTCAGCAAGCGCAACACTTTCTCGAATGGGTGTTGCTAAAATGCGTCCTGGAAAATATTGTTTTAATTTACTTTGAACGTCTTGCGATAACTTTCGCCGATTTTGATAACGGGTTACGACAATCCAATAAGGAATTTTTTTGTGCAAGGAACTTTCAAAATTTTTAAAGGTACCAATTAAATAAGATAAACCATGCAAGGCAAGGTAATCGCTTGCAACAGGGATTAACGCAGTTTGCGCAGCTACTAACGCATTAACCACTAATACACCTGAAGATGGAGGACAATCAATAATAATGCAAGTTTGATCTTGGAATTGGCCCGTTAATACTTTATGTAAACGATCACGCGGTATATCGTTTGCAGCATGTTCAACTTCGCCCAAATGCGGGCCGGCTGTCACTAATTGCAAATTATTACGAATAGAAAGTATGTTTTCCTGAAGTGATTGTTGATCTAGCAAGGCTGTATCAATACCTTTAATTTTGGGGTCATGTACTCCCAAGCAAGCAGATAAATGTCCTTGAGGATCAAGATCAATTAATGTCACTTTATATTTGCTTAATGCTAGCGCATGGGCAAGGTTAAGCGCTGAGGTAGTTTTACCCACGCCCCCTTTTTGGTTAATGACAGCAATTATTTGCACTTAAATTTCCTGAATTATTTATATTTGTTTAGCTTTAGCTAAAGAGGCTTATTAATCATGCCAAATCAGATTTGTGCGTATACGAATTTCTTCCACAGCTTTTAGCAAATCTTTTACATTTTCACTGGAACGAGTTAAATACGTTGTTTCTTGCCAGACATTAAAATCATCCAGGCTCACAATTATCATTGATTTTATTGATCACTTTCACCAAGTCTTGTGCTGCTTCATTTAATGTAATTACTTACACTACTTACTCCATTTTAAATTTATAGTAAAAAATAGTAAAAGTCATAATTTGGGATTATTTACTCCTTAAATCAAAAAATTTTAGCCTTATTATTGACTAAAACAACATGATTACCTTGCTGAGTCAGAAAAAATAAACCTGCTTTCCTAGCTTTTTCTACTAATTTATTATTGCTTACCATACTAGCTATAACGCCATAGAGTTTTAATTCTTTATAATGAGGAAATAAAGTTCTAAAATTGGGTAACTTTCTTATTATCATATCCTCTATTAATTTAGGATGCGCTTTTTGCTTAACCTCAACAATAGCAATACTCGTTTCATTAACGAGCACTATATCAAATTCGTCTTGTAAACTCTTCTTATTAGCTGGTAAATTACGGTAAATTGTATCAAAATGTATTTGCCCCAAATAAGGATCGTTTAACAGGCTACGATAGAAAAATTCCTCTGCTGAATCGCCTTGATTATTGGCAATATTACCCACTAAGGTTGCAACTCTGTCTATTTTTGCTGATAATTTATCCAATTTAGTATCAGTTTCAGCTAACTGAGCATCGGTTTTAGCTAGTTGAGCATCAGTTTTGGCTAATTGAATATCAGTTTTTTTCTGTTGTTCAGAGACTTCTGCTAATGATTTAGCTATCTGAGCATCAGTTTTAGCAAATTGTATTTCATTTTTTTTCTGTTGTTCAGAGACTTCTGCTAATGATTTAGCAAATTGTATTTCATTTTTCTGTTGAGCAATTGCTAGACTAGCAACTAACTATTTTAATTCTTCATCTGTCATTTGTGATTCCTATAAATTTTGATTCTGGTATTGAGTGGAAATTTGAGTAGTATCCACTACAATGCAGTCATAGGTAACTAAATTACTTTATAGTTTGACGAAACTTCGCTTCAACCTGTGCTAAATAGGCTGGAGAAAATGATTTAACCTCGGGCGGGGCAACAGTAATGTCTCCACCTAATAATCGTTTTGATAAACGTGCAAGACGCTTATTTTCCCGAAAGTCCTGTTCTAACATCCCGTTTGCATATAAATCAACAAATTGTTTTTTAGTACGCACATGATCTCTTAATACTCCTTCTTGTTTAAAGCCTAATTCAACCACATTTTTCTGTGCATTTTGATTATAGCCATAGACATATGCAGTTAAGCGATGTATACGCAGTTGGTTAAACACAAAATCAAGTACTAATAAACTGGCCTCCAACGCCAAACCTGTCTGGCGTTTATCAGAAGCTAAAATACCAATTAGAAATTCAGCTTGTTGATAAATAGGTTTATAGTCGGCTAGTGAAATTAAGCCAATAGGGGATTTTTCAAGCTGATTTTGGACATCAATTTTGTACTGATGAATCACCCATTCAATACGTTTAAGTTGTTGTGGTTGAAACGTTTGCTCTTCATCAAGACGTGCTGCAATTTGGGCTAATGTTTCACGCCGTTCTTGAGCTAAACGATACAAATTCATGAAGTCATCATCTTGGTAGCATTTCAACAGAAAGGATGCATGTGTTGGATTTGAACGTTCCAAAACAACTTTACGTCCCCATAATAATTCTGTGCCAATAGGTGATACAGTGAGCAATATTTTATCCTTATAAAATTTTTATACTTAGTTTCCTGTGGCTAAAATTTGACAGGCAAATGAAAAGGCAAAAAGGAGTTTTTTCTTTATAGACATAAAGGTATAATTGAATATTAACAATAGACATTATAATTAAAATTGTCGTAAAAATAAAAGAGTTAAGAGGCCAATATGAATATTACTGATATTCTGAGTTTTGGTGTTGAAAATGGCGTATCTGATTTCCACTTCTCAGCAGGTGTCTCTCCTATGCTACGTGTCAGTGGAGACATGACTCGAATTGATATAGACCCACTTGATCACTCTCAAGTGCGCGACATGATTTACGATGTTATGAATGATAAGCAACGTAAAGAATACGAAAAATATTTAGAATGTGATTTCTCCTTTGAGGTGCCAGGGCTAGCAAGATTTCGGGTCAATGCTTACAATCATAATCGTGGTGCAGGGGCCGTTATTCGAACCATTCCCTCAGATATTTTAAGTTTAGATCAATTAAAAGCGCCGCCACTGTTCAAAAAAATTGCTATGACCCATAAAGGCATTGTGACAGTTACGGGAGGCACAGGCTCGGGTAAATCAACCACGCTAGCAGGCATGATGGATTACCGTAATAGTACTGAATTTGGCCATATTTTAACAATTGAAGACCCTATTGAATTTGTACATCAAACTAAGCGCAGCTTAATTACGCAGCGTGAAGTCAAACGGGATACTTTGGGTTTTGATAATGCATTAAAATCTGCTTTGCGCCAAGATCCAAATGTTATTCTCGTTGGTGAATTACGTGACTTGGAAACTATTCGTCTTGCTTTATCTGCTTCAGAAACAGGGCACGTTGTATTTGGTACCTTGCATACCAACTCAGCTGCAAAAACTATTGACCGTATTGTTGAGGTTTTTCCCACCGCAGAAAAATCCACAGTAAGAATGATGTTATCAGAATCAGTACAGGCGATTGTTGCCCAAGCGTTACTTAAAAAAGTCGGCGGTGGTCGGGTTGCTGCGCACGAGATTTTAATTGCCACGCCGGCGATTCGCAATTTGATTCGTGAAGCCAAAGTAGCTCAAATGTACTCTTCCATGCAAACAGGCCAAAAATTTGGAATGCAAACCTTGGATCAATGCTTGGAAAAACTCTTAAAAGAAGGCGTCATTACTCGCGAAGCGGCACGAGAATCGGCTTTTAATAAAGATAACTTCTAATTTTACCAGATTAACTTATTATGTTCGAAGCATTTCTTAGTAGCAATATTAATGTTTTAGTCATTACTGCCGTATTTGCAAGTATTTTAGGGGCAACCTTGCAATTTATTATTGCTAATTACTTTTGGCCAAATCGGCACAAACTATATACTTGGTGGTTTACCTTAAGAAATCATAAAAAATTGGGTGAACCTTGTCCAACTGATATTGTTTTAAAGCGTCAAGGATATGCATTGGGTTATAGCAAAGACAAGAAATGCGCATTATGGGTTTCATATGTGATTTCTAAAGGTTCAATAGGCACTGATGCTGCTGAAAGAGAAGATTCTTTTTATCCTGATCCTGAAATTCCCGAAGAATGTCGAGTGAAACCTGAGGATTTCCGCAATACAGGTTACGATAAGGGACATCTTGCCCCCAGTGCAGCCATTGACTTTAGTTATAAAAGTAATCAAGAAACCTTTGCCATGTCCAATATTGCCCTTCAACACCCAAAATTAAATCGACAAGCCTGGGGTAGCCTAGAAAATTACACCAGAAATTGGGCTTATAGCAAAGGAAAACTATGTATTATTGCTGGGCCATTGTACGATTCACAGCAAAAATTTGTCAACGGTATTCCACTACCCAAAGCATTTTACAAAGTGGTTTATTCTTTTAAACATAAAAAAAGCATTGGGTTTATTTTACCCAATGACCCAATAACTGCAAGTCAATTATGGGAGCATGCAGTCTCTGTTAAAGAAATAGAAAGCATAACGGGTTATCATTTTTTTGATCAACTGGGAAATAAAGCAAAATCTATCAAAAAAGCAGTTGATGCTGAATGGTGGAAAGATTAGAAATTTTGGCAACTCTACATAGATTCCCATTATTTTAGTGTCTCCATTTTTAATTAAACGGATACTAGGATAATGAGCTGGTATAGGCCATTTAGTTATAAATTCCGTTTAGCCCAATGCTTCTTAACCAATTTTGTTAAATTGTTTTTAAAAAAATGCAAGTAAGCTAAAAAAAGGGGTTTAAATAGATAAAATTCTCTACGCCAAATTAAAGCTAAAGACTTTAAAACAAAGCGGTTAAGTAAAACAATCAATAAAATCGAACGATGATAGTTAGCAGTATATTTTAAAGTGCTTAAATTTTCGTAGTAATTGGCCAATATACGTTTTTTTGAATGAGTATCCGCGGTGTGATTTAGGCTAGCACCGCCTTTGTGTGCAATAATACTGTGTTTACACCAACCAATATTATAACCTTGTAATTTCAGACGCTTGACATAATCTAATTCTTCATAAAATAAAAAATACTCTTCATTGAGAAGACCTATTTTTTTAACCGAGTCAACGCTTAAAAACATCGAAGCACCATAAACATAGTCTAATTTGACACTTGCAGCCTTTTTACGCATGACCTCAACTAAAGATTGCCCAAAAAATATATTTTTCATGCGGGTTAAATAAGGATTGTAATGACAACCGCCTGCGCATTGCACAATTTCACGGTGTTCATATTCGACAATCGTGCTGCCGATCATGGCCAATTTTAGATAATTTTTAGCCAATCCATATAAAGTTACTAAAGCGCGTTTATCAACCTTGGTATCACTATTCAATAACCATAAATACTCAAAAGCTTTGGTGGACAATGCATAACGCATACCAACATTGGTTCCTCCTGCAAACCCCTGATTTTTACCTGTTTGAATTAGTACAAAAGGTAAAAATTGCGTGGTTTTCGGTACAGTTTCAAAAATACCAACATCTTCAATCTCATAATGTTGTTTTGCCCATTGTGAAATCTGCAAAAAAGAATCATTGTTTGAACCATTGTCACATACAATAATGGATATTTTACCTGCGTACACCAGGTGCTGTAACGAGTTCAAGCAAGCAAGGGTATCTTGCCAATTTTGCCAATTGACTATAATTATTGCAATATTACCTAACATTTTGGGATAGCTAAGGTATTGTCGCTAAAGGTAATTGGACAATGTGAAGCGCTAGATTCTATATCTTGGGTAATGCGCGGAAATCCATTACTTGCTCCATTTGACGGTGTAGTGCGAATTACTTGACTGCTAGGTAAACTGATACCATTTTTTAAATGGTCGTACATAATATCTAAAGCTTGAGTTAAGTAATATTGCAATGGCGTTTGATTCAACTGATATTGCTGATTCATACTGTCAAAATGATGGGCATCAGTCACTTCAATATAGGTCAGCGAATCAGCAGTGTTGCGCGTTTGTTGATTTAAACCATAGTAAGCCCGAGAAGTAAAATTGATATGTGCAAGTGCATCATTGCGTCCGTGGACTAAAATTGTGGGCTTGTTTTTTAAATTTCCCGAGGCTTTGATTTTATTCAAACCAACTTGCACTTGATTTACATCTGTTGAGTCAATAAGCGTTGAATTTGCTGTTGCTGTGGCTAAATCACGCAGGCAAAATGCGCCTGCTAAATATCCCTCCTGATTACCAAAATTATCCGTGTTTTCCCGATAATTAATGCCATTGCCATTATTACCCTGGTTATTGATTAAATAAGTGCTGCTGCTCGGTGGTAATCCCCAACTGGTGGCAAAATCGTCAGCTAAATCTGAAATGGGTTTGGTCTGCGGCACACTGTTGCCAACGGTGTAAGCATAACTGTAGTCACACAGATTTTTGACTAGGCTGAATTTACCATAAGCGCTGGCATAACCGTAAGTTATTCCTGCGTACAGCGAATTTGCTTCATAGTAGTGTGCTAATGCATTGGCAGTATTTAATATACCATAATTATTGAGTTGTTCCTGAGCATTGGCAATTAAATCGGTTAAATTCACATTATTGACCAACCAATTCGCATTGCGCAACGCATAACATCGTCCTTCCAAACCAAAAGCTGTATTGGCACTGGCACATGCTTGATAAAGATTTTGGTAACTTAGCACATCAAAAAATGGTTTGTTATAAACTGTTTTGGAAAAAACCCGAGTATTTTGTTGAATAGAAAAGCTGGCATTGCTTAAATCGGAGGTAATGACGGGGGAAATGACGACAATTCCATCAATTAAGCTTTGCTGATCTTGTTCCGCCGCACGTAATACTGCACTGCCTCCAGTGGAAACGCCAGCCGCAATGACGATGGTGTTACTAGTGGATAAGGTAGTAATATTACCGTAATTTTCATCCAAATTCAGCACGTAAAAGGCAAATTTAATACTGTCCAACACATCTTTTTCCCAAGTATCTTCAGGATTTTGTTGTGAATGGGCAAATTTTTGGGCCAGACGATTAGGATAAGTGGAATAATAAGCTGCTAAGTCCATTTGAGCTGAACCCTGAGCAGTAAAATGAGATTTTTTACCTGCATTGCTGGCTGTGTCCAAAGTACCATCAATAAGATTAATGCTGTCCCGTTGCAAGTCGTGGATACCGTTACCTGCGCCTTTATCTGTATAAGCCACAGTACAGTGCGTTTTTAATCCCCATTCGCCTCCATTAGGAATACCTGCATAAACGCTTTCAAAACCAGGTGTGGGCACAGCAATAATGCAAGCTTCCGAAAGTGTAAAACGACTGGGAATTTGCACCATCATGGTTACATTTTGCTGACCACTGCCATTATCAGCATAAGCCAGGTATTCTTTACCTGCAACTTTACCATGAGTACTTGGTACAACGAATCGCGTGGGCGCAGCAGGGCCGTATAAACTGCCAAATCCAAAGTTGCTACGCCGGTCTTGTGAGGCTTGATAAGCTTGTGCAATGGCAATTTGACGTAACTCGGTAGCGCTAGGATTTACAGAGTCAACCGCAGCGGGTAAGGTACTCATTAAGCCTTGTTGCCCTAAACCCGCGGTAACTAAATCATCTGTACTGCCATCATAAGTTTTGACGCTATAGTCATAGCTTTGTTGAGGCGTGGTATCATCAGTAATAGTTGTGTTGCTAGTTGTACTATCGCCGTTGTCATCATCAGATTGATTTGTTAACCCTACAACCGCACCTGCACTAATAATTCCTAAAATAAGCCCAACGCCTCCTCCACAAGCAGTTAATGTTAAAGCTAATAAAATGACTAAAAAGCTTTTGGTGATTTTCACAATTCTTCCTAAAGTGTTGCTGTAAAATAATTAACAGGAGGCGCGGACAAATAACTTTTTTACCTAGATATTCTATGGCGTAAAGTTGTACACCAGATTTGTTGTCAATAATGTGTCTGTTTTATCTATGCCATCATGAGATACTTCCGTGTTGTGTTTGACTTCATAACCCAATTTAAGGGCTAGATTTTTATTGATAGCAACTGATAATCCGAGTTTGTTTTCAAGTAAGGTATTTTCAGAACCACTTTCGACCAAAAAATTCTCAGTAAATTCAGTGCTGTCAGTAAGTTTCCAGGCATAATCTAAACCACCTCTGATGATAGGATAGGTTTCTTCTCCTGCAGGTATTGTGTTATGAAACCCAATAATGTTAGCCTCATTTTTCTGTTCAGATAGATTTTCCTTAAATCTAGCAACCCCAGCGCCAAGCTCCACACTGAGTTTATGAATATCATTGTCTAGGAATTTGTGCCCATAGCCTGCAGCCAAAGAAGATTGGTAATCATAACCACCGAATTTGTCTTTATCATGACGTAATGCAAGAAAGCCGTAAGAAATCTCAGTCCAAGCATATTTCGTATCAGCAGACAAAGTATAACGATTAGCTATTTCATTATCAGCATCTTCAGCACGTAGCAATGTAGCTGCTAAACTTTGCGTCCATTTACCTACGGTATAGCCAAATTCAAGAGAAGCATTAATGCTTTCGTTCTCTGTATTACCACTGGCCATCACTAAACCAAATTCCCCTTTCCCCGTCCAGCCATTATCTGCTAAAGCAATTGCAGGTAAACAAGTTAGCATTGCAATAGCAATTTTGTTTGACTTTACTCTCATTATCATCTCTCTCGCAGTGTTGTTTAAAAAAATTATTATTTTTATGTATGTCACCATATCATATTTAATCTTAAATACTGATATTTTTATTTGCAAGTAAAACTATTTACTGATGCCGTTGTACCTAAAAATTTTTACCTAAGTCCATGCCTGTATACAAGCTGGCAACTTGTTCAGCATAGCCATTAAATAACATAGAGTCTCGTTTAAAAAATTCCCCAATGCGCCTTTCCGTTCGCTGATCCCAACGAGGATGAGGTACAAGTGGATTTACATTAGAATAAAAACCATATTCATCTGGTTGAGCTTGAACCCAACTCGGTAATGGCTGTTTTTCAACGAAACGAATTTTAACAATAGATTTACTGCTTTTAAATCCATATTTCCAAGGAACAACTAAACGAATTGGTGCGCCATTTTGGTTAGGCAAAACTTTTCCATACATGCCAATGCTTAGAATGGTGAGTGGATGCATAGCTTCATCTATACGTAATCCTTCAACATAAGGCCATACCAGGGGGAAATCAGAACGTTGCCCAGGTAATCGTTTAGGGTCATGTATGGAAATAAATTCAACAAATTTAGCTTTTGACGTTGGCTGAAAACGTTTTAAAAGCAAACTGAGTGGAAAACCTACCCAAGGAATCACCATTGACCAAGCTTCAATACATCGTAAACGATAAATACGTTCTTCTAAATCAAACTGTGTTAATATCTCTTCAATATCTAATGTACCAGGTTTATCGACTTCGCCTTCAACTGAGACTGACCAAGGGCGTGTCACTAATTTATCCGCATTTTTTATCGGGCTTGTTTTGCCATCACCTAGCTCAACAAAATTATTGTAGTTGATTGCATGTTCCCATTTTGTGAGTTCTTCATCTGTATTGAATTCACTGGATTTTAAATCATCAAAGACAGGTGCATTCTGCGTAGGGGCTGTTTTTGAGCTGCTGGCATTACCATTCTGATTATTACAAGCAGACATGAGCGCGGATGTTGTGATACCTGCTGCTGTCAGTGCCATCCCTTTGATAAATCGGCGACGTTGTTGATAAATAGATTCTGGGGTAATTTCTGAAGACAAAATATCGTCAGGTAGTTTAATGAGCATAAAAATTCCTCCATGAACAACAAATACAAGATACACATGAACTTTCTCGCTAAAAATTAGGCGATACACGTAAAAAAGTCAAGAAAATAATTGAATGGCAAGAGAAATCATACGCTATTATTAAAAGCGCTTAACTTTAATGGCTGGTACATAAGAATAAAATTAAAGAAAACGCTAACCTGTAACTTATTGATTTTTAATCTCATATGAAAACTTAGACGACTTAGCATATTTGATAAATTATTGTATAATTTTCTTTAATTTGAACAGCTTTTCTACTGAGCAATTTGCTATGCCCACCAAAAATTATCAATCAATGGTAGAACCTTTTAAAGAAGAAATAGGTTATTTTGCCGCGCCCGAATTGGCCCAACGCCTCAATTTAATTAGCCATTTAATCCAAAATAGTGAACAACTATTACTGGTATTAGCAGAAGCTGGCTATGGTAAAACCAGTTTATTAACGCAATTACAAAAAACAGCCGATGAACATTGGCGCTGTTTTATGATAGAAAGCCACTCAGCTTTATCTGTCGAAACCTTTATTTCTTCTGTACTCAACAATTTTAATGTGCCTCAAGAAGGTAAATCTACGCAAGTGCTACAAGAAGCATTGCGCAGCCATATTGCGGCAACACGCTATAATGGGCAACTACCTACCTTATTAATTGATGATGCCCACATGTTACCTTTGGCGACGCTCAAATTTATTGTTGAATTAGCGATGCAGGGTGAAGCTCAAACCAGAATACGGGTTGTATTGTTTTGTGAACCACAAATTACCAGTATTCTTGCTACACCAGAATTTAAAATTGTGCATAATACCTTGGTACATCACTTAGATATTCCTGCATTTACTCAAGAACAAGTTCGTGATTATATTTTGTTTTATTTAAAAAATACCCGTTATGCCAGTATTCATCCTTTTAGCGAAGATGCGGTTAAGAAAATCTACCAGCAATCAGAAGGTATTCCAGGTCAAATCAATGTATTTGCCCAACATATATTGAATAAATTTACCGAACAACGGCCTGAAAGTATGTTGCTTCACTCGCCTTATAGCGCATTATGGGGATCTACCCTTATTTTGATATTGTGCATTGGTGGGTGGTTATCCTATCAATTTTATTTTAATAAGCCGAATAACGGCTACCAAAAGGAAATGGCTTTATCTTTACCATTGCAGCCTGAAACAGTGATTGAATTGTCTGAAGAAATCACTGAGAATGCAGAAGAAAATCTAGCATTAACGGAAGAAAATGACATAACGACTTCTCAAACAAAAGTCAATTTAGCGGCTTACTTTAATAACCCAACCATTAAAGGTGAAACTTGGCTAGAACAGCAAAATTCAACTGATTACACCATTCAGTTATTGGGCGCTTATGATTTATTTAGTTTAAAAAATTATTTAACGCAGTATGCGCTTAATGATGTTGCCGTTTTCAAAACAGATCACCATAACAAAGATTGGTTTGTTTTAGTCTATGGAACTTATCCGAATCGGACTCACGCGTCAATGGCAATTAAGCAGTTACCCACAAGCTTACGCAAAAATGATCCCTGGGTGCGTACATTCAGTAGTATTCAGACCAGTATGCAACCTATAGAATTAAATGATATTGGATATGGACAATAAGTGAAATTGATGGGGACGGTAGGGTGCGTAAGACGCACTCTACAATAACCTTGGCAGAGTACTAGCCCACAAGTGAACTAAAGATGATGGATGAAAAACCGCAACAATTTGAAATTGTTGAAAAGAAAATTTGTTACGATGGATGTTTTAGATTATCGCGCTACCTCGTTAAACACACCTTATTTGCAGGTGGTTGGACACCTAATTTAGTGCGTGAAGTATTGGAAAGAGGGCAAGCTGTTGCTGTATTGCCTTATGATCCTGTTACGGACCAAGTTATCATGATTGAACAGTTTCGTCCGGGGCCCATGGTGCAAGGCGAATATGCTTGGTTATGGGAAATTATTGCTGGCATTGTCGAACCCAATGAAACTTATGAAGCTGTGGCCCATCGAGAAGCGAAAGAAGAAGCAAATTGCGTTCTAACAGAACTCATTTCGATTTGTAATTTTTTTGTTAGCCCAGGCAGTACCAGTGAAACAACGACTTTGTTTTGTGGTAAAGTAGATGCCACAAAAATTGGTGGTCTTCATGGGATTAAGGAAGAACACGAAGATATTCAAGTACATGTCATTAGCTTTAAAAAAGCAATGCAAATGATTGAACAAGGTCAAATTCGTTTTGCACCTGCGGTAATTGGACTACAATGGCTTGCTTTACACTATGATGAAGTCAGAAAAAATTGGTTAAATACTTAAAAAGGTTTAAACATTATGTCATGCGATTTTTTACAGCTTGCAACCCCTGGCGCACAGGGCCTAAGCACTTATTTTCCAGGCAAACCCATTGAAGAAGTGCAAAGAGAGTACGGCATTGAAAAAGTCATTAAATTAGCTTCCAATGAAAATCCACTTGGCCCAAGCCCTCGTGTTCAAAAAGCAATTCAATCTGCTATCAATAGTGTGAGTCGTTATCCGGATGGTAACGGGTTTGTCCTAAAAAAAATCTTGGCGGAAAAACATAATGTTGCTCCTCGCATGATTACGTTGGGCAATGGTTCCAACGATATTTTAGAACTCATTGCCAGAACCTTTGTGACATCATCACAATCAATTATTTATTCAGAATATGCTTTTGCTGTTTACCAGCTTTCGACTCAAGCCATTGGTGCCCAACATCTAGTCACGCCAGCCAAAGATTGGGGACATGATTTACCAGCCATGCAGTCCATGGTTCAGGAGAATACCCGTTTAATTTTTGTGGCAAACCCCAATAATCCTACTGGTACTTGGGTAGATAAACGAAGTTTAAAAACATTTTTGGATGCTGTGCCAGAAAATGTCATAGTCACAGTGGACGAGGCTTATTTAGAATATATGGGAGATTATTCCGACTATCCCAACAGTTTGGATTGGTTATCAGATTATCCCAATTTGATTGTCACCCGAACATTTTCCAAAGCCTATGGCTTGGCAGGGTTACGAGTGGGTTATGCCGTTTCTCACCCACAAATTGCAGAATTAATGAATCGTGTTCGACAACCCTTTAACGTGAATTCATTGGCATTAGTGGCTGCCACTGCTGCTCTGGAAGATCAAGCTTATTTGATAGAAAGTGCGGATCTTAACAAGCAAGGTATGCAACAACTTACTCAAGCATTTGGGCAGCTGAGATTAAGTTATATTCCTTCAGTAGGCAATTTTATTACGGTTAAAGTTGGCCAAGCAATGCAAATCTATGAAGAATTACTTAAAAAAGGGGTGATTGTGCGTCCTGTCAACAATTACAACATGCCAGAACATTTACGCATGTCAATTGGTACTGAAGAAGAAAATGCACTGTTAATTACGGCATTACAACAAATACTTTAATAAGTGATAGGCATTGGAATTTTTAACTAATGGCTTATGTTTAGTAGTCTACTACTCTCATGGAAAAATCAATCGCTTGGACATGCTTTGTGATACTGCCAATGGATATGTAATCCACGCCAGTTTCTGCAATAGCCACCACTATTTTCAAATCTACATTACCAGAAGCTTCTAAGGTAGCTTGGCCATTGACCAATGCGACTGCTTCTTTCAACAATGATAAGTTAAAATTATCAAGTAATAGGTGTTTGACCCCCACTTTCAACGCCTCTTGTATTTCTTGCAAGTTTTCAACTTCCACCTCTAAACGCAGTTCTGGTGACAATGTTCGAGCAGTAGTAACCGCTTGAGCAATTGAACCTGCTGCCATGATATGATTTTCTTTAATTAAAAAAGCATCGTATAAACCCATGCGATGATTTGTACCACCACCACAACGTACTGCGTATTTTTGTGCTGTGCGTAAGCCTGGGACTGTTTTACGAGTATCTAAAATTTTAGTACGGGTATGCTGAATCGCTTGTGCATAATGTCCTGCTTGTGTTGCGGTACCAGAAAGTAGTTGTAAAAAATTCATGGCAGTTCTCTCACCCGTTAACACGGTGCGTGCAGGACCTACTAAATAACAAATGATTTGTTTAGGCTGAATTGTTTTACCTTCTTTGGCTTGCCAATCAATCTGTACGTTTTCATCTAATTGGGCAAAGGTTTCGTTAAACCAAGGAACGCCACACAAAATGGCTTTTTCATTACTGACAAGTTGTGCTGTAATTAATTTATTTTCAGGCACTAATTGAGCAGTCACATCACTATGACCAACGTCTTCAACTAATGCTGCTTTCACAATATTTTTTAAATCTATCGGTAATTTTTCTTGCATGTTATGCCTGAGGGTTATTTTACAGTCAATTTCGTTTCAAGTTTACACAATTAGGTGATAATTATGTACATCAAATCTTTCTTATAGCATTAATCTATATTATAGATAGGCTGCATTAGCACCATTGATATTATACAGTCAATAATATTGAATTTTTGAGGGATATCTGATACCCATCAAAACAGCACGAAAAAATAGTTATCTTTGGTACATAATATTTGCAAGCCTGTTTTGGGTATGTTCAAGTTTGTTGTTGTTATCGCTGTTTGGGTTCACAAAATTTCACAAACTTATATGCTATACTCCTTACCATTCTCGCCTCCGTAGTGAGGTAGTCAGCATAATAGGAAATTTCTCCACTTTATGGAAAATCTAACTTATCATGAATTACAATTTCCATTTAATATTTATGGATATATATTAACTTCCCAGGCTAGTCATAATTTACATTATGGTTTGTTAGAAGAAACAACGGATTTATCTACGGCACAACAATATGCTTTTGATTTACTGAAAAAGCATTTGCCAGATTCCTCCAAAGATATTTTAGTTGTTCCCCCTATAATAACAACGATGCCAGATTTCCTTCAACAACATTATAAGGTGACAACTTTACAATATGCATCGCCTGTCGAACAGATATTATCGGCTGTTTTTGAGGATTTTGATTCTAACAAGGTTTTTGATGCTATTATCTTCCACCAAACAAGTCAATATCTTAAAAATTTAACCTTATTCAACAAAGCACATAGTTTACTAAAAGAAAATGGCACTATTCTATTACTAGATGAGGTAGGTTTAAATTATACTGCACAAGAAGGTATTGAGAATCTTCCTTTATTAAAATATAGAGTTGCGCAAGCAGAACGCTGTGGTTTTAAATTAGTTGAGCAATTGGATTTAAGTTCAAAGATTATTCCTTTTTTAGAAAAAATTTTTCAGCTCATTCAAAGCGATCATAAACAATTACTAATAAATTTATCACTTTCTCATGAAAAATTACAAGAAAGTCTTCACTTTTTACACAATAGACTGCAAGGATACCAGAAGCAAAAATATGGTTATATGCTGCTGAAATTTGAAAAAGTAGCCACCCCGCGTTGGAAACTTAAAGAAGTCACTCAACAAGATCAAATGGCTATGCGGCAAACTTTCGCTGAAGTTTTTCAACATGAAATGTCTCCCGAAATGTGGCAGTGGAAATATGGAAAGAGCCACGGTATGGCAACCGCTGCTTGGCAAAATAACAAAATTGTTGCCCACTATGGTGGCATCACTCGTGAATTAATGTATTTTGGCCAACCCAAAACAGGTGTACAAATTGTGGATGTAATGGTAGCGGCAACTGACCGCGGGGTATTAACGCGAAAAGGCCCTTATTTTTTAGTGGGTGCTACCTTTCCTGAATGTTATGCTGGTTATGGTGCAAAGATTTTACTAGGATTTGGTTTTCCTACCCAGCGAGCAATTCGTACTGCAGAAAGGCTTAAAGTCTATGAGGAAGTGGGTAAAATGAATGAAGTGACTTGGTCAACATTTAAAGCGGCTTCTCAAATAGGGACACGCGTTCGCCATTTACATCCTCTTACGAATCCCAAAGATAGAAGTATGATTGATGATTTATGGATGCAAATGTCCAAAGATTTTGAACAAACAATTATTGGTGTTCGTGATTGGTTTTATATCCAATATCGTTATTTTATGCACCCACATAAACAATATGAATTACTATTAGTCAGTCAACGTTTTAGTCAAAAACCATTAGGTATTGTGGTTTTGCAGCGTACAGAAGATGAATGTAAACTACTTGATATTATTGCACCTCAGAAGAATTTCGCCCTCTTACTCAAACAAACACGCCGCATTGTAGGCAGTTGGGATATTCCTAAATTGACGTTATGGATCACAGAAAATTTTGTGCATTTATTTACAAGGTTGGAAGGAAATGCTCAAACAATTGACATCAGAATCCCACACTGTATTTGGTATGAAGGTCCCCCGACAGACGAAGTGAAAGATCGTTGGTGGTTAATGGGTGGTGATACAGACTTTATGTAAGTTTTCTAATTAAAGCTAAAACCTCTGAATTAAGCGACATACAAGATATACTGCTTAATTACCAACATCTATAAGGAATAGGAGTTAAATAACTTCCATCAGTTTTCAATCAGACCTGGCAGGTTTTAAAAACCTGCCAGGTCTTGTTTCTGATTTTATTTAATTCCCGTTCCTAAGTATGAAGAATATGAAAATATCCTGCTACAATTTAGGCTAAAATTAAAAAGTGAGATGATATGATTAAAGTTGGCATCGTTGGTGGAACAGGTTATACAGGCGTAGAACTTCTGCGTTTATTAGTGCAACATCCTCAAGTTGAAATTCAAGCAGTGACCTCTCGAGCAGAAGCAGGCAAACCGATTTCGGAATTGTTTCCAAATTTACGCGGCAAACTTACCTTGAACTTTAGCGATCCTAAAGATGCAGATTTAGACAACTGCGATATGATTTTTTACGCAACGCCTAATGGCACCGCCATGCAAACCACACCAGAATTATTAGCCGCAGGTTGTAAAGTTATTGATTTAGCCGCAGATTTTAGAATTAAAGACATAACCGTTTGGGAAAAATGGTATGGCATGACGCACACTTGTCCTGAATTAGTGGCAGAAGCAGTATACGGCTTACCTGAAATTAATCGTCAAGCCATTGCTCAAGCTAGACTTGTTGCCAATCCTGGTTGTTATCCAACAGCAACTACTTTAGGTTTTTTACCACTTGTGAAAAAAGGTTTAATTGATATTAATCAACTCATTGCCGATGCAAAATCGGGTGTAAGCGGGGCTGGCAGAAAAGCTTCAGTGCCTGCTTTAATGGGTGAAACCGGTGAAAGCTTTAAAGCTTATGCAGTATCAGGACATCGCCATTTGCCAGAAATTAGTCAAACATTAACTCATATTGCAAA
Organism: Thiotrichaceae bacterium; assembly: GCA_016745055.1. GTDB lineage: Bacteria > Pseudomonadota > Gammaproteobacteria > Beggiatoales > Beggiatoaceae > JADGDF01. Next base: position 30,434 of record JADGDF010000006.1, read on the forward strand.
GCAACCAGTTAATTTAACCTTTGTGCCACACTTAGTCCCGATGATTCGGGGCATTCACGCAACATTGTATGCAACTTTGCAAGATACTTCTTTAGATTTAACTGAGTTATATGCTGATTTTTACCAAAATGAACCTTTTGTGGATGTTTTACCCAATGGTGCTCATCCTGAAACTCGTAGCGTACGTGGTGTAAATACCTGTCAAATTGCTATTCATCGTCCTCAATCAGGCAATACAGCTGTTGTGTTATCAGTCATTGATAATTTGGTTAAAGGTGCAGCAGGACAGGCTATTCAAAATATGAATATCATGTGTGGTTTTGCCGAAACGATGGGACTTGAAGGGGTAGGATTATTACCCTAGGAATGGGAATTTAATAAAACCTAAAATAAAGACTTGGCAGGTTTTAAAAACCTGCCAGGTCTGATTGAAAAATTGTGGAAGTTATTAAGTTTTCGTGCCTTAGTGTAAAATGTTTATTCTACACTCCTGACTCCTGACGCCCATGAACAGTTATTTAAATCCAGACACTTACACAACTGACAAACCTTTACATACAGGTGTTTTGCTTATCAATTTGGGCACACCAGATGCCCCTACACCAAAAGCATTAAAGGTTTATTTGCGGGAATTTTTGTCTGATCCAAGAATTACAGAATTACCACGTTGGTTTTGGCTGCCAATTTTACACGGCATTATTTTAAATATACGTCCTAAACGTTCAGCTTTGTTGTATCAAAAAATCTGGACAGAAGCAGGTTCCCCATTATTAGCGACAACCCAACAGCAAGCAATAACTTTACAACAACGTTTTTCTGAGCAAAAAGTAACAGTGGTTTATGCCATGCGTTATGGCAATCCATCAATTACTGTAGGATTAGAAAAATTGAGACAGGCAAATGCACAACGTATTTTGTGTTTGCCACTATACCCCCAATATTCCTCTTCTACCACAGGTTCAACCTTTGATGCTGTTGTCGAAGTCTTAAAAAAATGGCGTTGGTGGCCAGAATTGCGTTTAATTACTCATTATTATAATCAGCCTAGTTATATCAATGCGTTGGTTGAACAAATTCAGGCAGATTGGGCACAACGTCAACGGCCAGAAAAATTATTAATTTCTTTTCATGGTACGCCTAAACGTTTTCAACAGGCTGGTGATCCTTATTACGTTCACTGCCAGCAAACAGCACAAGTTATGGCAGAGCAACTACAATTGACAGAAAATCAGTGGCAACTTGTGTTTCAATCCCGTTTTGGTAAAGAAGAATGGTTAATGCCTTATCTGGACAAAACGTTGGAAAAATTGGGGCAAGCGGGAACTTCACGGGTGGATGTGATTTGTCCAGGATTTTCAGCCGATTGTTTGGAAACTTTGGAAGAAGTTAATGAAACGAATCGAAATATGTTTTTGCAATCAGGTGGTCAGGAATTTCACTATATTCCCGCGCTTAATAGTTCATCTGCACACATTGATATGTTGCAAAAATTGATTCAGCAGCATATTTGCGGTTGGCAATAAATGCATAGTAGTGATGAAATGTATTTTTTATATTTATTCTGTCGGTAAAGTGAAATAGAATATATTACCTTCATTGTGGGAGCTATCAACACCGACTTCTCCCCCAAGTTTTTTTACGACTTGTTGTACGATTGATAACCCTAAACCATGACCTTCTGCACGATCTTGGTGTAAACGGGTAAACGGTGTAAATAATTGTGCACAAGCCTCTGGTTCCAAATAGTTTCCATTATCATGTACCCAAAATTTAACTTTTCCCTGCTCAACGGAGGAACCAACACGCACTTCAGGGGGTTGTCCCCCATATTTTAATGCATTGCTAATATAATTGACCCATACTTCTTCTACCCAAGGCGCATATCCTTGAGCTGAGTGCCATTCATCTGCGGCAGTCACTGTGCCGTTATATTGTTTTATAACATGAAATAAACGTTGTGAAATAATTTGCTCAACCATATCTTTCATATTGAGCGTAGTTTTTTCTACTTCCGCTTTTTTGGAAACGCCTGCAAGCAGTAATAGTGCATCAATAATACTCACCATTTTTTGTCCTGCTTGTTGCACTGAGGTTAAATTTTCAAGAATGTTTTCATCATCAATTTTTTCATGACAATCATCAATTAAAATATCAGTTAATCCTACAACAATATTTAATGGGTTTTTTAAATCATGAGCAACAGTGCGAGAAAAAGCATCAAGTTCCATATTGCGCGTTTCTAACTCAGCCATATGTAATGTGAGTTGTTTTTGTAAATTACGGAAGTTCAGTTGACTAGTGACTCTTGCAAGCACTTCTTCTTGTTGAATTGGTTTGGTAATATAATCGACAGCCCCTAAATTGAAGCCTTTAACCTTATCTACTGTTTCAGCTAAGGCTGTCATAAAAATAACAGGTATTTCTTTAGTCGTTTCTTTAGATTTTAAAATTTTACAGGCTTCAAATCCATCAATGCCAGGCATCATTACATCAAGTAGAATTAAATCCGGTTTTGCATACTCTGCTTTTTGAATAGCTTTTTTACCATCTTGAGCAACTAATACTTTGTAACCTGAGTTGGTTAAAAACTCAAACAAAATGCTGATATTCGCAGGGACATCATCCACAATGAGTAATGTTCCCTTAGAAAGTACATCTTTCATTTCTTCCACCCTAATTATTCTGCAATATATAGTCTAAATATAGAATTATGAATTTACCTAGCTTATTAATCAAGCAACATGTTACGGGAAATATTCAAAACCTAGAATAAAGCGCAATTTACAATAACAAGAAGTTTTTTTTGAAATAAAATAAAGGGCAGCAACCAATAAGCCAGCTTGAGCTAAAAACTAAAACTCAAGTTATCAACTTAGTTGTCACAAGTATTGTTGTTATCATCGTGCCTAACAATACTGAAAGTGCTTCAAAAAATAGTCTGCCCTGTATACCAAAATTACGATGAGTTTGTCGCAGTATGCTATGAATTTTTACAATAGTGATGCACTCTAAATGGTAAGCATAATTTATTATTAATGCTTATGCATTAAAATTCAAAACTAATTACTCTCAATGAGTTGTTGTGTTGCAATATAACAATTAAATAAAATCAATAAGTTATATGATTTAATACGTAAACTGTTAAAGATAAAAAATTTTTGAATGTCTGTCTCTATTGACAGAATTTTCTTCTATTGATATACCATCATAATAATTCACTGATTTATTGATAAAACCATATTTTTTAACTTCTTAAAAAATAATATATTTTTATAAAATCTCAGTAAAACCTAATTAATACCTGATTTTAAAATAGACTTTTGTAGCACTAATTTGCTACACTCATGTGCATATAGAGAATAATTTAAATTAGGGTTTAAACACTCAAAAAATAAAAATGATTAATTTCAATGAATTATTTTGCTGCTTTGCAATATAATAATTCAATAAAATTAATTGAAATTACCTATTTTTAGTATATAAATATTTTACTTAGTTCTGAGTAAAAGAGAAAATGTTATGCATAAACGTCCGCTTTCTCCACATCTACAAATCTATAAAATGCCAATGACTGCGGGGCTAATGTCAATTACCCACCGCATGACAGGCGTATTTTTAGTTTTAGGCACTTTAGCATTAAGTTATTGGCTAATGGCCATTGCAGCAGGTGTTAATGCCTATTTACAAGCACAACAACTCTTAGCTTCAGTACCGGGATTAGTGCTACTATTTTTATGGAGCGTGGCCTTATTTTACCATTTTTGTAACGGTATTCGACATCTGTTTTGGGATACTGGCGCAGGGTTTGACCTTAAACAAGGCCAAATTTCAGGTTATTTTGTTTTATTTATGACTATTTTTCTCACCTGCCTAACTTGGGGTATTGCCTTTTTAGGAACTTAATATGCACACACCAGACTTACGTTCACCCATTGCCCGAGTACATAGCTTAGGATCGGCCCGCTCAGGGACTGAGGTATTTGTTGCTCAAAGATTGACCGCGATTGCCTTAATTCCTCTGATTATTTGGTTTATGGTTTCTATCCTTTCTTTAGTGGGTGCTGATTATGAAACAGTGGTTGCTTGGATTCGTGCGCCGTGGGTAACCGTATTTTTAATTTTACTGATGCTCATCTTGTTTTATCACGCACTGCTAGGTTTGAAAGAAGTTATCCAAGACTATGTGCATCACGAGATTTTAAAAACTATCACCATAGTCAGCATGCAATTCTTTGTCATTACGATTGCCTTGGCTTCCGTACTAGCTATTCTACGTATTGCATTGGGAGGCATCTAAGTGGCAGCTTACGACATAATTGATCATAGTTACGATGTAGTAGTGGTGGGCGCAGGTGGTGCAGGATTACGAGCGACTTTAGGTATGGCAGAAAAAGGTTTAGCGACAGCGTGTATCACCAAAGTTTTTCCTACCCGCAGCCATACAACCGCAGCCCAAGGTGGCATCAGCGCTTCTTTAGGTAATATGGGTGCCGATAAATGGCAATGGCATATGTATGATACAGTTAAAGGGTCTGATTGGTTGGGAGATCAAGATGCCATTGAATACATGTGTCGTGAAGCTGCACCGGCCATTATTGAGTTGGAACATTACGGTGTGCCTTTTTCGCGTACTGAAGCAGGTAAAATCTATCAACGTCCTTTTGGAGGGATGACCACCAATTTTGGTGAAGGGACGGCACAACGCACTTGTGCGGCGGCGGATAGAACGGGTCACGCTATTTTGCATACTTTATATCAACAATCTTTAAAACATAAGGCTGATTTTTATATTGAATATTTTGTCCTTGATTTGATCATGGATGAAGATGTATGTCGTGGTGTCATCGCCTTAAATATGGAAGAAGGTACTATTCACCGTTTTCGAGCGCATATGGTCGTACTTGCCACAGGGGGTTATGGCAGAGTTTATTTCTCTTCTACTTCAGCCCATACCTGCACAGGCGATGGGGGTGGTATGGCATTACGCGCAGGTTTACCATTGCAAGATATGGAATTTGTGCAATTTCATCCCACGGGTATTTACGGTTCTGGTTGTTTGGTGACCGAAGGTGCGCGAGGAGAAGGTGGTTATTTGACCAATGCAGATGGTGAACGATTTATGCCACGTTATGCGCCGAATGCAAAAGATTTAGCTTCACGTGATGTAGTTAGTCGTGCCATGACAATGGAAATTCGAGAAGGTCGGGGAATGGGTGAACATAAAGATCACATTCACCTACATTTAGAACAATTAGCCCCTGAAGTTATTGAAGAAAGATTGCCTGCCATTGCAAAATTGGCAAAAGTTTTTGCGGGAATTGATATTACAAAAGAACCTATTCCTGTGATTCCTACGGTACATTACAATATGGGCGGTATTCCAACGAATTACCGTGCGGAAGTTATTCAGCCTAAAGGCAAAAATCCAGAGCGGGTGGTCAGAGGTTTAATGGCGATTGGTGAATGTGCTTGTGTTTCAGTACATGGCGCTAATCGGTTAGGCTCAAATTCACTGCTGGATATTATTGTTTTTGGTAGAGCGGCGGCCATTCGGTGTGCGGAAGTCGTTAAACCACGTTCTGCCCATAAACCATTACCGGGTGAAGCTGGAGAAATTGCCATTTCACGTTTGGATAAACTGCGTTATGCCAACGGTAATAGTTCTTCAGGCGAACTACGTTTAGCCATGCAAAAAACCATGCAAAATCATGCGGCCGTCTTTCGTACTGGTGAAAATTTGCAACTGGGTGTGCAAAAAATTAATGAATTATTTCAAGCATTTGAAAAAATAAAAATGACTGATCGATCTTTAATTTGGAATTCGGATTTATTAGAAACGTTGGAATTAGAAAACTTACTCGGTCAGGCGGTTGTCACTATGCATTCTGCTTTAAATCGGACTGAGAGTCGCGGCGGTCATGCAAGAGAGGATTACCCTCAGCGAGATGATGAAAACTGGCTAAAACATTCGTTGGCACAGTTAGAGGCTTCAGGTCAGGTTGAATTTAATTATCGACCCGTCCATTTGCATACTTTAACAGATGAAGTCAGCACAGTGCAGCCTAAACCGCGAGTGTATTAATTAATACGTTAAGATAGTTTTAACAAGTCATCACTTCCCCTCAAAAGCGCATCATTTTATGATAGATGCGTTTTGCTTCTAGTATTCTGCCCCCTACCTGGCTGGTATCTGATTTTTGATGTAAGACAGACCTGGCAGGTTTTAAAAACCTGCCAGGTCTGATTGAAAGCTTATGGAAGTTATTTAATTCCTATTCCTAAGCGCGTAGGAGTGCAAACTTGAGTTTGCACACGCAAGATAAATCTTGCACTCCATTCAAACTGAAAAAATCCTTAACTTAATGGCAGTAACCATGAATCTTTTATGGGTATACTTACGTGTCTACTCTTTGATCATCGATAAAACACTACTCACATAATTTTCTACACAACGGCTGTTTTAATCAAACAGGAATAGTAAAAACCATCAAACGCATTTTCACCTGGTAACATTTGGCGACCAACAGGCATTTCATGTCCCCAATCTGTTGGTAACGGAACAATCTCAGCATTGCTGTGAATTTCCAAAAACTGTTGAATTTGCTGATAATTTTCTTCATTAAACACAGAACAAGTTGCATAAAGCAATTTACCACCTGGTTTAAGCGTTTGCCATAAAGCGTCTAATATTTTTTTTTGTTTAGCCACTAATTTGGTTAAATCGCTGGGTTGACGCAAATATTTGATGTCAGGGTGACGCCGAATTACACCACTTGCAGAACAAGGTGCATCCAATAAAATACGGTCAAATTGTTCCCCTTGCCACCAATCTGAAAGTTGAGAAGCATCTGCACAGGAGACAGTGGCAGATAAATTTAAACGGGTTAACGTTTGTTCCAATTGTTGACAGCGTTGTGCCTGATTATCTAAAGCCACTAAACGTAGGTTTGTATGACGTTCTAAAATATGGGCTGTTTTACCACCGGGCGCGGCACAAGCATCTAATACATCACTCTCAGAAGGGACATCCAGCAAAATCGCAGCAAGCTGTGCTGCACCATCTTGCACTGAAACCCAACCCTCTAAAAATCCAGGTAACTTTTTAACGTCAACCGGCGTGTCTAAAATAATACCAGCATCCGAATGTGGAATAACTTTGCCTGACAATTCACTTTGCTGTAATTCTGCTAAATAGGCATCTCTGGCAATATAACGCTGATTAACACGCAATGTCATGGGTGGATGTTGCTGATTTGCTTGCACAATCTGTTGCCAATGTTGAGGCCAATCTTTTTTTAAACGCTGCAATAACCAATGAGGGTGAGAAAATTTAGCTGTTTCTTTTAAATCAATCTGCGTTAAAATTTGCTCATGCCTTCTTTGAAAATTGCGTAATATCCCATTAACGAGCTGCGTTGCCCATTTTTTTTTAAGCACGCGTGTGACATTGACGGTGGCAGAAGTCGCTGCATAAGGAGGGATACGCAGAAACAGTAATTGATATAAACCAATTAAAATAAGAATATTGATATCTGCGTCTTTGGGTTTGAGCGGTTTGGTCAGCAAAATATTAACAATGGCACGTAAACGGTGTATCCAACGCAATACGCCGTAACACATCTCTTGAGTAAGTCTAATTTCCCGTGTATCGATCAAATGCGGCAACCAGGTATCTAAAGCCTCATTTAGCGCCCGTTTTTGGACAATAACTTCCGTTAACACGTAGACTGATAAGGTACGCGCATCAATTTTATTGGGGATATTCATGCTTTTTTATAGAAGGGAAAGAAATTCTGAAACCTGGCAGGTTAACCCGCCAGGCTTTTATTTTCTTGTAACTTACAATGAGTACTCTGCCAAGACTATTTTGTAGGGTGCGTCCTACGCACCGAAAAACGTCTGGTGCGTGAGACGCACCCTACTGTACCAATTAATTCTACCTTGACAAAGTACTAGGATGTTACAATTTAAACTAAAGCCCCTTTAGCTTTTTCAACTAAACTGGCAAAAGCATCTTTATTGTAAACGGCTAACTCAGCTAACATTTTGCGATCAATCTCAATGCCCGCTTTAGTTAGACCATCAATCATACGGCTGTAAGACAAATCAAACTCACGGGCGGCCGCGTTGATCCTAGCAATCCATAACCGACGAAATTGACGTTTTCTCTGACGACGATCACGATAAGCGTACTGACCTGCTTTAATAACCGCTTGTTTGGCAACGCGAAATACATTTTTGCGTCGACCGTAATAGCCTTTAGCGGCTTTTAGGATTTTTTTATGTTTGGCGTGTGCAGTTACACCACGTTTAACTCTTGGCATTATCTCTCCTCACTATGCATAGGGTAACATTTTAACAACTGCGGGGGTATCTGCTTTATGCACTAAAATAGGTGCACGTAACTGCCGTTTCCGCTTGGTCGATTTTTTCGTGAGAATATGACGACGATAGCCTTGAGAACGCTTAAAAGCGCCAGATGCAGTGCGTGAAAATCGCTTGGCTGCACCACGATTGGTTTTTAATTTGGGCATATATTAAATACTCCGCATTGATTTTTATCATTTAAGTTAGGCAATTAGATTTCAGAACACATAGATTCTAAATTCTTATTCCTAAAGTTACTTTATTTTCTTAGGAGATAAAATCATGACCATTTGCCGACCTTCCATTTTTGGAAACTGTTCAACAGTCCCGTATTCCAAAAGGTCTGTCTCAATTCGTTTTAACAGTTTATGACCCAAATCCTGATGAGCCATTTCCCGACCACGAAATCGTAAAGTCACTTTAGCTTTATCACCTTCTTCAAGGAAACGTGTCAGGTTGCGTAGTTTGACCTGATAATCTCCTTCGTCCGTTCCTGGACGAAACTTCATTTCCTTCACATGGACAAGTTTCTGCTTTTTCTTAGCAGCATGACGTTTTTTGTTTTGTTCAAACAAAAATTTGCCATAGTCCATGATACGACAAACAGGTGGCTTTGCATTTGGGGCAATTTCCACCAAATCTAACTCGGCTTCTACAGCTTTTTGCAGAGCATCTTTAACAGGAAGAACACCAACTTGCTCTCCTTCCTCATCGACTAAGCGCACTTGGGGTGCGGTAATTTCGTTATTAATACGTGTGCGTTTTTCAGCAGCGATGAAATAATCCTCCATTAAACATAGCTTGCGTTCTTTAAAACTATTTTGTTATAACAATAGTAAACGTAGTGCCAATATTGTTGATTTAAGAGTTCACACAGCAATTATCATTACCATGTTTTCCTATGGAAATTGTAAAGTATGTCCACAAATTTTAAGCCTTATTTTCTCATTTCTCAAGCTTGTTTTTAGTAAAAATCAATTTTGAGGTTGAGTCTTTTGGATTATTCTGTTGGACAAATTAGTACGAATTATATCATACTGTTATGTTTTCAACGAACTTTTGCATGATATAAAATTTAAGGGGTATTACCACTTAAATTATCATTGATCTAGTTAGTGCAGAATGTGGCAAGATTTATCGTGCTGAACAGGTTTTGAATGCTTACAAATTGAATTGATAAGCTTTGGGTATAAATATGGGTTTTGGGAAAATTTTACAATAGGTTTGTTATAAAAAAACAAAACCTATGAAGCCTAAACTTCAAGGGTTTTGTAACAGCTTGATTAAGCTATAAGTGTAAACTAAATAATATATCCACGTTCATCGTGTAGTGCCATATCTAGCCCTTCTGTTTCTTGTTCTTCGTCTACTCTTAACCCGATCACTGAGTCGATGATGAATAAAAGTATAATACTGACAACGGTGGTATAAGCAATGGTGGCTCCAACGCCAATTAATTGGGCAATAACTTGTTCACCCATTGTGCTGTTGTCTCCGCCAAATCCTGCACCACCTAATGCTGTCGCTGCAAAAACGCCCGTTAAAATGGCACCAATAATTCCGCCCACTGCGTGCACACCAAATACGTCCAAGGCATCATCATACCCAAATATACGTTTGAGTTTGGTAGCAGCGACAAAGCAGCCCAAACCAGAAGCAGCGCCAATGGCTAATGCACCCATGGGGCCAACAGCACCAGCGGCAGGAGTAATCGCGACTAATCCACCAACTGCACCAGAAGCAATACCTAACACACTGGGTTTACCATGGGTTAACCATTCACTGAACATCCAAGCAAGTGCTGCAGAAGCGGTAGCAATTTGCGTCACAGTCATTGCCATACCAGCAACACCATCAGCCGCTAATTGACTGCCTGCGTTGAAGCCAAACCAACCGACCCATAACATGGAAGCACCAACAACAGTTAAAGTTAAGTTATGGGGAGGCATGGCTGATTGTGGATACCCTTTACGTTTGCCAATGAAAATAGCAGCAACCAGCCCTGCAAGTCCAGCATTAATATGTACGACCGTACCACCAGCAAAATCTAAAACACCGTATGCGTCTAACCAACCACCGCCCCAAACCCAGTGGCAAACAGGTGCGTAGACAAGGGTAACCCATAATGCCATAAATACAAGCATGGCAGAAAACTTCATTCTTTCAGCAAAAGCACCGACAATCAAGGCAGGTGTAATAATGGCAAAAGTCATTTGAAAGGTCATGAACACACTTTCAGGAATAGTGCCCGATAAACTATCTACAGTCACGGTTTTCAGGAATATTTTGTCAAATCCACCTACAAACCAATTCCAACCTCCCCCGTCGGTAAATGCGAGACTATAACCGTAAACAACCCATAATACAGTCATCAGGGAAGTAATTGCAAAACATTGCATGAGTACAGAGAGCACATTTTTGCTACGTACCATACCTGCATAAAATAGAGATAGTCCGGGAATGGTCATAAATAGTACTAACGCAGTTGCCGTTAGCATCCAAGCAGTATCACCTGAATTTAATTCAGGGGCTACTTCTTCGGTACTAGCTTCTTCAGTGGTAACTGCGGAAGAAACTGCTTCAGTAACCGTGGCAGTCGCAGAGTCAACAGCAGAGGTTAAACTTGATCCTTCTCCTTCAGCGCTTACAAGTTGAGGAAAAGTTGCCAATACTAAAACCAGCAAGCTCGTCCCTAAATGGCGATATATATTCATCAGTACTGTTCTCCTCTTGAAATTACAATGCATCACTGCCCGTTTCGCCTGTCCGAATTCGAATAACTTGTTCAATGTCATAAACAAAGATTTTACCGTCACCAATTTTGCCGGTATTTGCAGCTTTACTAATTGCGTCAATGACTTGTTCAAGAATATCTCCAGAAACTGCTGCTTCAATTTTTACTTTAGGCAAAAAATCCACAACATATTCTGCGCCACGATATAATTCAGTATGTCCTTTTTGGCGACCAAATCCTTTGACTTCTGTGACAGTAATGCCTTGTACGCCTATTTCTGAAAGCGCTTCACGGACATCATCAAGCTTAAATGGTTTGATGATGGCAGTTACCATTTTCATAAACAATCTCCTGTTAAAATTCTTTACTTATCGTAAATACGACACGTTTGTCGGCAATATCTTTAAATGCATTTTCATCCAAATTTGTGTCATGGAAATTAAGTGACAAATCAAAACCTGCTAATGCGTAGGATGCAAATAAACCATAGTGAGTAAAATCTTCACCCGCTTTTTCGTTGTCTTTAAAGTTTTGACGGCCTACGTAGCCACCAAAGCCAACGCCATTGTCAAGCGTATAACCTGCGCTGAGTTCGATGTTGTGGGCTTTACCTGTTTCCCCAAAATTTTCAGGACTGTAAGCATAATTAAGTCCTAAATCAATGCCATTCATTGCATAGCCAAAGCCTAGCGTATATTCATAGTAATTATAATTAAGATCGCTACCTGAACCTGGATACATATAGTAAATCAAGCCAAGATCGTAGTTGAGTCCACTATCAAGTTCATTGGCATAACCAAGATAAGCATCAATTTCAAGGTCAGCGCGATCTTCAGGTTGGACACTGTCTCCTTCCAAAAATTTAACATTAGACCCCCAGGTACCAATATAAAGGCCATTTTCGTGACTGAGATCGAATCCACCTTGTAATGCAGGCCCTTCATCTGTTTGTGTAAGACCACGAACAATGTAATCCGTTGTTAGCGCTACATTTGCACTAACTTCAAAGGGTTGCTCGGCAGCATACGCCCAAGAAAAGCAAGTTGCTAAGGCAATAGAAAGCACAGTTTTAGTATGAGTTATTTTCACAATTTTAATTCCCATCAGTTGAAATTGTTAACCAAATAGTCGTGCTTAAACTGAACAGAAAAACTGTTGACTTGGTTACTCTCGTTCAGTTCTAGGCAACAACCATACCTAAGATTGTTTTGCTTTTAAAATCAATAAATTAATAACAAAAAAGGTAATAAAACAAGCAAAACAGCGTAAATTATGCACCAAAAAATTTCGTTTGTACAAAATCTGCACTGGCATAGAGCAATCTAAAAAAACTTATAAAATGAGCCTATTATTTATATTTAATATGCTTGAATTATTTTTAATAATATCATTTAAAATGAATAGGGATACGTAGTTATCGTCGTGGTTTAGAAAAATTGTTGACATATAAAACAGAGGGAAGTTAAGTCAAATAAGGAAAACAACTTTGCAGTTTTGACAAATAGGTATAATTTTTACCTAATAATCAAAGTAGTTGATTAAAGAAAGGTGTTATGTAAAATTTAGCAGTGTTTATATCGAAATAGTGGGAAGCAAGCGCTACTTAATTGAATTGCAAATACAAACTTCTAAGTGTTAAACAGTTAGCATTTATAAGTATTGACTCAATGCTTTAGCTGAAACAGCTTTTTAGACTAAAGCCATGCACTCAACCAATCAAAGGTTCATTGGTGCATGGTATTTTGAACGGCATCATTATGTGCCAGAGTCATTGGATTAAACTAATAATCTTAATCTAAATTTGGTAAAAAAAGACTACTTTGGTGCTTCTCTCCAAGAACCATCAGGTTGGCGACAAGCTTTACCATATACTGTTTCTTGGCGACCATTAATCACAGCTGAGGTAGAATATTCACGACATTGCGAATTCGCATCAGTGCTAATTGGGGTTACTGTATAAGCTGTGTTTGTATTCGGGTTATTCCAAGTAACCGGTTTATTATCGGGGGTGCTTTCTAATACTTGTGCTGCTTGTTGCTTATCTTGATTGTCCATCGTACCACCAATGGCACTACCAATGGCTGCACCAATTAAAACTCCTGCAATAGTAGCCGCTGTGTTTCCGCTGCCTTTACCAATTTGAGAGCCTGCTACACCACCAGCAATTCCACCAATTGCGCCACCAATTGTACCTTTTGAAGGCATACTAGCCGTATTACAGCCCGCAACAGAAACTAATAAGGTTAGAATAACTAAAAAACCAACTGTTTTCACTTTCATCATTGATTCTCCTGAATATATTTATCAAAATATGGGGTTGCATTTTAAATCAAACAGACAAAAAATTGCCAGCGATTATTTGTTTCTCAAGTCAAAATCATTTTTTATAAACGCCTAAAAGGGAACATTTTGGCTATAGATGTTATTTAAAATTCGTTATACTAACTACTTTGCTTGAAAATTGATACTAATAACTGATTCATTTACTTAGTTATAGGCTAAGTAGTAGATAAAAGCCATGCAAATGTTAAAAAAAATTATCAGTATTTTTTTATTGCTTTCTATGAGTAGTTGTTACATGCAAGGTAAAAGCATATTTTCCTCCAAAGAAATTGAACAACCAAAGCAAGAAGAATACTCTCTATTAACTGATGCCGCCTTAGATTATTTGCTCATACCACCACAAGCATTTGAATCTCAAAAAAATTATCCATTATTTATTTTTATGCACGGTTGGCAATCTTGTGCAACGTGTACATTACAAGCCAATAGTGAGCTATTTACGCGACAAAATTTCTATATACTTATTCCGCAAGCGCCTGAAAAAGCTGGAAAAGGATATTCATGGTATAACCGTCAAGAAACTTCTTTTTTAAATGATTTAGAACAAAGTGAAACAGCCTTAATTTCACTGATTCAGCATATCATCAAAAAACGCCGAATTGATGCCAATAAAATTGTACTGAGTGGATTTTCTCAAGGTGGACGATTAAGTTTTTATATTGGCTTGAAAAATTCAAATTTATTTTCTGAAATTGTTCCCATTGGTGGTGCATTTATGGAAGAACAATTGCAGCCTTATTTAGTGGACGCGCGTGGTCATTTAAAAATTGCGATTAAGCATGGGCTAGATGATAGTGTAAATCCCATTGACAACGTAAAACAAGCTTATGAATTGTTTCAACTCATGGGATTTGATGTGACGTTGGATGTATATCCAGTTAAACACACTTATGTTGACGATATGTTATTGGGTGTATTTCACGAACTTCGGAAATAATTTAGCACCGACGTCGGCAATTTTTTGCCGACCCGCATGTTTATATTTGCCTACTAAATTTTTTGCAGTGTTGCAGTCGTTTGTCCCAGCTGCGTATCGATCATAAACAAACCATCGCCTTTGCCACCAACCAGTTTGATTTTACTGATAATTTCAGACACAGTTGCTTCTTCTTCAATTTGTTCAGTAATAAACCAGTGTAAGAAAATTTGGGTAGCATAATCTTTATCAGTCACGGTTGCATCGACTAGTTCATTAATATGTTGAGTAACCTTTTTTTCATGGGCTAAAGTAGCTTCGAACATGGCTAGTGGATTTTCGAACTCAGAAGTGGGTTGTTCAATAGCTGCCAATTTTACGGACTCACCTTGATCCAAAATATATTGATAAAACTTCATCGCGTGTGCATTTTCCTCCTGATATTTCAGCATAAACCAGTGAGAAAAGCCTTTTAACCCCAAAGTATCGCTGTGTGCTGACATGGATAAATAAAAGTAAGAAGCTAGCCATGACACGTTTTCGTGACACAAACCGGGGATGAAATTCTCTAAAACTCGTTTACCTAAAAATGCGGGATTTCGTCAAATTACATAGTAGAAAAAAATTCTCGAGCAAGTTGTTTATTCAACTCTTTTGCAATTTTTTTACTGACCAACGTAAAATCTCCTAAAAATGTAACTTATAAAAAAGTTAACGAAAACTTAACCATAACTTTTGTGTAAATCTATTGTGAAAGGTTATAGGCTTGCTGTCAATATATGCTAAATAAAGAAACAGGTTATATAAATTAGCACAGTAATTAAATTAAGCTTGAGATGTAAATTATTTAATTTTAGAACGAATCTTCCAAAACTAACGTGTTGGATTCCAAACTTAAGAATCAATAACGTTGTTATCCCTGGAAAAATATAATCTGCTCGTCTACACTGTCAGCAGGAACTAATCAATACCCACCATTTTATAAAAAATTATTAAACACTATTTATGGACAAAATTTCCCTTCGCGGCGTCAAAACCCACAATTTAAAAAATATTGACCTTGATTTACCGCGTGATAAGCTAATTGTTATTACGGGATTATCAGGTTCAGGTAAATCTTCTCTAGCGTTTGACACTTTATATGCAGAAGGTCAACGGCGTTACGTTGAATCTCTATCTGCTTATGCCCGTCAATTTCTATCCATGATGGAAAAGCCAGATGTAGAACATATTGAAGGGCTATCTCCAGCTATTTCGATTGAACAAAAATCAACTTCTCATAACCCTCGTTCAACCGTAGGCACCGTGACTGAAATTTACGATTACTTGCGCCTGTTATTTGCTAGAGTCGGCGAACCACAATGTCCAACCCATAAGATTATTTTGCAAGCACAAACCGTCAGTCAAATGGTTGACCAAGTACTCACTTTGTCTGAAGAAGCACGTTTGATGCTGCTTGCGCCTGTAGTCAAAGAAAGAAAAGGAGAGCATGTTCAATTATTACAATCTCTACAAGCTCAAGGTTTTATTCGTGCCATAATTAATGGCAAAGTCATTAATTTGGATGAAGCGCCTGCGCTAGATTTATATAAAAAGCATACAATTGAAGTTGTGGTTGACCGTTTTAAAATTAAACCAGATTTGAGATTACGCCTAGCAGAATCTTTTGAAACTGCTTTAAAATTAAGTGAGGGCTTGGCAAAAATTGTGTTTATGGACGATAGTCAACCAGAATTGCTTTTTTCGGCTAAATTTTCATGTCCAGAATGTGGCTACAGTCTCAGTGAAATTGAACCTCGTTTATTCTCCTTCAATAATCCTGTTGGTGCTTGTGAATCTTGTGATGGTCTAGGCGTAAAACAGTTTTTTGATCCACACAAAGTTATCATTAATTCAAAATTAAGTTTGGCAGAAGGCGCTATCCGTGGTTGGGATGCACGAAATCAGTTTTATTTTCAAATGTTAGAAGCGCTA
Organism: Thiotrichaceae bacterium; assembly: GCA_016745055.1. Classification (GTDB taxonomy): domain Bacteria; phylum Pseudomonadota; class Gammaproteobacteria; order Beggiatoales; family Beggiatoaceae; genus JADGDF01. Next base: position 46,768 of record JADGDF010000006.1, read on the forward strand.
CAAAATCATTATCATTTTGAAATGGATGAAGCTTATGAAGATTTATCTGATGAAATAAAACAAATTATTTTATATGGTACCGGTGATAAGGCCATTGATTTAGTGTACTACAATGATAAAGGGACACAGTATACAAGAAATAAACCATTTGAAGGTGTATTACCTAATATGGAACGCCGTTATCGCGAGACTGAATCCAATAACGTGCGAGAAGAATTAACCAAATACTTAAGTCATCAACCTTGTGTAGATTGTCGCGGCACTCGTTTATGTGAAGCCGCGCGCCATGTGTTTATCACAGAACATAATTTGTCACAGTTGACTGCTTTTTCAATTAAACAAGCATTAACCTTTTTTGAAAATTTACAACTTACCGGTAAAAAAGGTGAAATTGCGGCCAAAATTCTTAAAGAAGTTATTGAACGGCTCCAGTTCTTGATTAATGTGGGTTTGGATTATCTAACGTTAGATCGCAGTGCAGAAACCTTGTCAGGTGGTGAAGCACAACGTATTCGTTTAGCCAGTCAAATTGGCGCGGGTTTGGTTGGTGTGATGTATATTTTGGATGAACCATCAATTGGTTTGCACCAACGTGATAACCAACGTTTACTCAGTACTTTGACACATTTACGCGACTTGGGCAATACTGTGATTGTTGTGGAACATGATGAAGAAGCCATCCGTGCTGCTGACCATATTGTAGATATTGGCCCAGGTGCAGGGGTACATGGAGGTGAAATTGTAGCCCAGGGTACCATCAAAAAAATAACTCAATGCAAACAATCGCTGACTGGCCAGTATTTATCCCAAAAACAGAAAATTGCAGTCCCTTCAAAACGTACATCCACGGATAAAGAAAAAAAGCTAGTTTTAAAAGGTGCAAGCGGTCATAACCTCAAAGCCATCACTTTAGACATTCCACTGGGGCTGTTCGTTTGTGTGACGGGTGTTTCTGGTTCTGGAAAATCTACGTTAATTAATGACACACTGTATCCACTTGCTGCCAATAATTTGAATCATGCCAATTTGGAAATTGCAGCTTATAAAAGCATTCAAGGTTTGGATAATTTAGATAAAGTGGTCGATATTGATCAAAGCCCCATTGGCCGTACGCCACGTTCTAATCCAGCAACTTATACTGGTTTATTTACACCCATTCGAGAACTTTTTGCAGCAACGCCTGAAGCCCGATCACGCGGTTATGCGCTTGGACGATTTAGCTTTAATGTCAAAGGTGGACGGTGTGAAGCTTGCCATGGGGATGGTGTGATTAAAGTTGAAATGCATTTTTTGCCTGATATTTATGTGTTGTGTGATGTGTGTAAAGGCAAACGTTATAATCGAGAAACATTGGATATTCAATACAAAGGCAAAACCATTCATGAGATTTTAGACATGACGGTTGAAGATGCGCTAGCATTTTTTGAGGCTATTCCAGTTATTAAACGCAAATTACAAACGTTGATGGATGTTGGCCTGTCTTATATTACGCTAGGTCAAAGAGCAACCACTTTATCAGGTGGAGAAGCCCAGCGTATTAAATTGTCCCGTGAGTTATCTAAACGTGACACAGGTCAAACTTTATACATTTTGGATGAACCCACAACCGGTCTGCACTTCCACGACATTGCCCAATTATTGAACGTGTTGCATCGTTTACGCGATCATGGCAATACAGTTGTTGTGATTGAACATAATTTAGATGTAATTAAAACTGCTGACTGGATCATTGATTTAGGGCCTGAAGGAGGCGATGGTGGCGGGCAAATTATTGCTACTGGGACACCAGAACAACTGTCCAAAAAGAAAAAATCATATACTGGACAGTTCTTGAAGAAGCTACTTTCCTAATATCTCAGAAGCAGCTTGGTAAATAGTCATAGAAGTTTCGCGAGCGTAATTTTAAGCACCGCAATACATATCATATTTTTAGTAAGTAGTAGGCAATATTTCAAAGTTTTTAGTCAATCGTCAAAAACTATTAATCCAAGTAAAATGAGTTCTACAATCCAATGTTTTGGGAAAATAAGCCCAGTTTTAGAAATAGAAAGTAAATGAAGTTTTTTAACTTATTTGTTATAGGTTTTTATATAAGCTTGAGTTAAAATAACTGCTGATTAGCTTATTCCGACTAAAGTGACCATGAAATATAAAAACTACTTGCATTATTTTGTTGCCAAAGCTTACAAAACTTATGTGCGTTCGCGTATTGCCCGCCTTATTCATTGGGAAACTTTACCTCCTCTTGAACAAGGATGCACAGCAATTATTGGCATGTGTTCTAAATTGCCCTACGTATTGGCCGCTAACTTACAATGTTTAGCCGATTTAGATTGGGAAGATTTAAAAGCAGTCATTGTTGCTGTCGATACTCAAAAAAAAGCATTACCCGATGGTTTTGAAACAGAAATATTGGCTCAATTTCCACAACTTAATCTTGCTTTTATCTACTACACTGAAAAACAAGTTAAAACCGCTAATAAAATCAAAGACCCTTATGTTTTTTCATGGTTGTCTTGGAGCCTTTGTTTGAATCATATACGTACGCAAACTGCCCTCATTCAAGATTATGATGCATTAGTCTTAGACAAAAACATTTTAGCCCAACGTTATCAAACTTTTTTAGTATCTAAGGCAAAAATACAAGGCATTATGTGGTATAAATCTGAAGGATTTGTGGAGGAAGATCAATTAGCGACAACCTTTGAAGCTTTTATTGACGTTAATTGGTTGCGTTCATTTCCACCTGTCATGGGGTATAACCGAGTTGCGACAACTTCAGATGGTCGTCAAGTTAATTATGATACCTTTTTGGATATTCAACATAATCATACGCCAACATCTGAACGTACCATTATGGCCATGCCAAAGGAAACCCTCGCCCATCCTTCGCAAATGATTACTCAATACATGCGTTTTCTTTATTCTCCGGGTAAACCATTGTATTCTTCCGCTGTGATCATGATCCCTGTTTTTCACTATCTTTCTGGAAGAAAATATGCATTTACCCAAGCGGTTGCGGCGTTAGAACAAGGCGATTTTGGACAAGTTGATTTCTTAGGTGACGGGTGTTTAATTAACTTTTCTTTGTTAAAAACTTATTCTGTAGATTTTGTTCTCAAACTGAGTGTGCATGTCTTTATCAGCAAAAAAATTGCACCCTTTAGGGAATTTTTTGAGTATGGCACTTTGCTTTATCATATTTCCAATACACCTGCTGAAGAAGTATGGTGTAATCACTATACACCAGAACAACTTGCTTGGGTTAAAGAGGCTAAAGCGTAGGAGTGGTTAGTGCCAATCATTATTCACTTAGATTAGAATTAACATCAGTTAGCAAGATAAATCTTGCATTCCTTGAAAGATTGGCATTATTTGTCGAAAGTATGATTGCCTTGATTGCTGTGAAATATGAAAATAGTTGAAAGTATGTTATGCTTTGGTGTTACGCAGGAATAACTAAAAATCAATCACTTACGAGGTAAAAATTTTGTAACTCATTGATTTTTTGTTACGAATGTGTAACATTAATTAGGCTTTAAATTTAGTTAAAAACTCAAATTAAATAATAAAGGTTTACTTATGAAATACATTCTGAATATCCCTTCTCTACTTTATATCTTAATATTTTATAATATTTTAGCCTTTTCAGGTGTAGATTTTACAACCGTCTTGTTTTCTACATCGCTTATTTCAGAAGCTGTATTAACGGTCACATGGGAAGAATTATTCATTCTACTTGGCGTGGTAGCGTTATATATTGAAACAATAAAATCAACAAGAACGTCTAGTTCTGCTATTTTTGAACATACGTTATCTATGGTTGTATTTGTTGTTTATTTGGTAGAATTTTTGATGGTAGCTCAAGTCGGTACAACGTCTTTCTTAATTCTAGGTATGATGCAATTACTTGATGTGATAGGTGGATTTACCATTACAATATCAGCAGCACGACGTGATTTTGGTGGTGGGCTTCACCACTAGCTAAAACTGAACGCTGGGTTAAGCAAAGCCCAGCATTTCCTAATTAATTTTCCACCCATATTTTCAAAATTTCTTCGAGCCGTCCAAGTTGTTGTCCTGCACAAATTGAAATACCTAGGTCGTGGGCACGTTGTTTATCCCAGTCAGATAAAGAGTGGTAACTCACTAGCATGACTTTGGTATGAACATCTCCCAAAATACTTTTAAGCGTATCCAGTTTATATAAAACATCAGCGGCATGAGAATTAATAGATTGATTTTCTCTTGGCATTTCATTAAAACGTCTCGTCTTACATTCGATAATATGCAGATGGTTATTATGCAAAAAGGCAACATCTAACTCATTTTTAACCGCTTTACCTGTACTATCTCGACTAATTTCAACACTGTAACCAACGTCCTGAATTTTAGGTATTTCTTTGCGTAAACCAAATAATACGCCATAGGTATGTTGCTCTAACCAACCACCATTAACGAAAAAACGGGCAGCTTCACTGGCAAATTCGATACGACCACGTTGATATTTCAACAAGTTTTCAGCTGCAAAGCGTTCAATTAATTGTTCCAAAGCTTGCCATTGTCGTTGTTCTGCTTTCAGGGAAACAGATAAACCTTGTTGCGCCTGTTGTGCTAACCAATTAAGTGCGGCTAAAGGTGTGGCCAAATTTTTAATATGTTTAATAACATCTTGGGCCAGTTCACGCAAATTTTGAGAGACACCACTTCTATCTCCCATACTGCCAACACCCGCGCCATGTGCTTGGAGAAAAGCACGTAATTTTATATGATCTGCGACATTAAAAGACGGTAGGTTGCGTTGATGAATCCAAGTAACATAGTCTGTTTCAGGATGTACGTAAAAAATAGGTTTATTGAATTCACGAAAAATTTCATAGGCAGCCATACTCATAGGGCGTGTTCCCCCACTGGCATTGAGTGCAATATCATCTTGCTCTCTTTCAACCAGTAATTCAAGCACCCGTTCTCGAATATGTTCAACATCTCGATTATCGTTAATAGACCAACGTGATACTTTAATACCTGTAGGTTTTAATACGTTTTCTAAACTGGTTGCACGATAGCCTTTATCTGGACTATGCAACAAAATAACTTCTTCTGGTTGAAAAGCTGGATCAAGGGCAGGTGTCACATTAGCAGTGGCCGTATTATAAACTAAACACAGATGGATTTTAGGTTTAAGCATTCATTGATCTCATTATCAGATTAGCATTCAGAAATTAATTAGAAACTTAATTTTTCGGTTTAGCAACTGTGAGTAAACACTTGCAATTTAAGCTGGACGGGGTTTATAGCCCTATTTATAACGTTTGGATGTAGGTTATTTGCGCCTTACGGCCGGCCATTAAGTTAAGTTCGTAGGAGTGCAAACTTTAGTTTGCACACGCAAGATAAATCTTGCACTCCAAACTGAAAAAAATCCTTAACTTAATGGCAGTGTATTTTCGCCTGCGAAGATGAAGATTCAGTTGCAAATAATGCCTAACTTTAATCATCCCCTTCTGAGGGTTTATAGGCTGCAACTAACTGTTGTTGTACCGCTGGAGCAACTGCTTCATAGTGGCTATATTCCATTGAATAAAAACCGTGACCACCTGTGATTGATTTTAATTCAGTAGGATAATTTGCCAACTCACTCAAGGGGACTTCTGCTTTGACCGTGACCATATGACCTGCCGCCACGTCATTTCCCTGAATACGACCGTGTTTACCCGCTAAATCTCCTGTAATTGTTCCAACATCAGATTCAGGAACTGTCACTTCTGCGTTAACAACGGGTTCAAGAATAGTTGGCTTAGCTTTGCTAATAGCATCTAAAAAGGCTTTTTTACCTGCTGTCACAAAGGCAATTTCTTTTGAATCAACAGGATGATGTTTTCCATCATGCACGGTTACTTTCACATCTTGCATTGGATAACCGGCAATAGCCCCTGTTTCTAAAACCTGTCGAACACCCTTTTCCACTGCAGGAATAAACCCAGATGGAATCACGCCTCCAACAATGGCATTCACAAACTCAAAGCCTACACCTCTTTCCAAAGGTTCCACTTTTAAAAATACTTCACCAAATTGCCCAGCACCACCCGATTGCTTTTTATGACGATAATGGCCTTCCGACGCTTTATTAATGGTTTCTCGATAAGCAATTTTAGGCAGTTTGGTTTCTACTTCAACGTTATACTGGCGATTCATGCGTTCAAGTACCACCCGCAAATGAAATTCCCCCAAACCTTTTAATACCGTTTGATTAAGTACTGCTTGATGCTCAACAATTAAGCAAGGGTCCTCCTCTTCCAACTTTTGCAAAGTACCACTGACTTTTTGTTCATCTCCCTGACGTTTAGGTTCAATAGCTAAACCATACATGGGTACAGGAAAATCTAGCGGTTTGAGATGGATAAAATCTTCGTCATGAGAATCGTGCAGTACACTGTCAAAATGAATAGATTCCACTTTTGCAACCGCACAAATATCACCAGGTATCCCATAATCAATTTCAACCTGTTGTTTACCTTGTAGTTTGAACAAATGACCGACTCGGAAGGGTTTGCGTCCATCACCGACATATAGTTGGCTGTCTTTAGTGATAGTACCTTGATGGATACGAAATACGCTCAATTTACCCATAAAAGGGTCAGCCGTGACTTTGAACACATGAGCCAAAACATGCTCATCTGGTTTTTCAGTCGTTAAATAGGGTTTAACGGCTTCGCCCTCACCCCGTAAGAAAGGTCTTGGATTTCCTTCTAACGGATTGGGCATTAATGTTGTCAGTACCTTGAGTAATTCAGGGATACCCGCCCCAGTACGAGAGGAAACAAAGCAAATAGGGACTAGATGTCCTTCTCGCAAAGCAATTTCAAAAGCATCATGAAGTTGTGCTGGTTCTAATGCTTCTCCCTGTTCCAGGTAAACTTCCATTAATTTTTCGTCGACTTCAACGACTTGGTCAATAATCTGAGTATGAGCCTCTTCAACAGAACCAAAATCAGAATTTCCACAGGGATTGAAAAAACAATCAACGACTGACTCACCGTTATTGGCAGGTAAATTTAAAGGTAAACATTCATTACCAAAGGTTTCTTTAATTTCTTCCACCAAGTTGGGTAAATTAAGTTCACCTGCATCAATTTTATTAATGACAATAAATCGACATAGTTTTCGGCCTGCTGCCCATTCCAACATGCGGCGGGTAATCATTTCAATACCCGTTTGGGCATTAATAACAACACCAATAGTCTCAACAGCAGGAAACACACTTAAAGTGTGGCCCATCAAATCCGGATAACCTGGTGTGTCAATCAAATTAACATGTCTGCCTTCTTTGTCAAAACTTGCAATTGCAGCATTGAGTGAATGTTGGTATTCCTTTTCCAACGCATCATGATCACAGATTGTATTTCCGTTCTCCACCTTTCCTTGGGTATTTATCGCACCTGCATTATAAAGCAGGGCTTCGGTAAGTGTTGTCTTACCTGAGCCAGTTTGGCCCACTAAGGCAACATTACAAATATCTTCTGTTTTATAGTGTGGCATCGTTTTTCTTAGCGTTCTTCTTGGGGTGAATGATTTTAATGCTTGAAATCATAAACTTAACAGAATCAACAGTGAAAGAGAAGCTTTAATCAAATAATTTTGTGGGACTTTTGGCATTAATTTTGTAGAAGCTTGATTTTATGTTAATTTTTATATTAAGTCATGCACTTGCTGATTTTATATTTTGTTGTATTATTTATATAAAAGTCAGAAAAGTAGCATTAGTTTTCGTTTTTACTTATCAATTTTTTGCTATATTTTGACGCCTGAACTCTGCATTAAACACTTGGAGCACTAAAAAATGAGAAATAAACAAGGCTTTACAATCGTTGAATTAATGATTGTTGTCGCCGTCATTGGTATCATTTCCACTGTTGGTTTTCCTCTTTATGCTAACTATACAGCACGGGCAAAAGTCACAGAAGCCATGCTTTTGTTAGCAGGGTTAAAAAGCACGATGGTAGAATACTACGATTCTTGGGGGAGATGGCCAACGGTGGATGATGTTGGAGGTAAGACCCGCGGTTCTTATGTGACACTCATTACATCTGGCCAGCTTTCTGATGATTTTTACTATGTTGAAGCCATATTGTTAGGAGATGCAAGGTTAAACGACAAAAAGTTAAGAATGACTTATCAACCTTCAATTCGAGAATGGCAATGTACTAGTCAAGGATATGAGAACGTTGTCCCTCAAATATTTTTGCCAGCTTCTTGCCGATTATAAGGATGAAAATATTTTGCCTACTTTTAGTGGATAGGAAAATACGAGACAATGTCGACAAATCAATCTATTGAATTATCCCTACCCTATCGTGAAACGCAGGTATTATTGCATACCTGCTGTGCACCTTGTTCTGGCGAAATTATGCAAGCGCTGCTTGCTGCCAATATTGAATACAGCGTACTTTTTTATAATCCTAATATTCATCCCTTTCAAGAATATGAAATACGTAAGCATGAAAATATGCGTTTTGCTGAAAAATACGATATTCCTTTCTTTGATGGGGATTATGATGTCAATGATTGGTTTACTCGAGTCAAAGGTTTGGAAAATGAACCAGAGCGTGGAGAGCGTTGTACAGTTTGTTTTGACATGCGTTTAGAACGTACCGCACTGTTTGCACATGAACAGGGTTTTAACACATTTACAAGTTCACTGGGTATTTCACGTTGGAAAAATATGGCACAGGTCAATGATTGTGGTAAAAGAGCTGCAATGCGTTATCCTAATTTAACTTATTGGGATTATAATTGGCGTAAAAAAGGCGGATCACAACGTATGGTAGAAATTACCAAGCAGGAAAATTTCTATCGCCAAGATTATTGTGGGTGTATTTATTCTTTACGAGACAAAAAATGTTAGGGCGTTTTATCACCTGCTTGCTAAAATATAATGCGTTACTGGATACTTTTTTATATTCTGTTGTAATGCCAAGGACGCAAAACTGATGCTGACTAGATTTTACTACCATTACTTGCTCATTTTACTATGCTGCTTGCCAATGCTCAGTCAAGCACAAATGGTTACTTTAAATTTTAAAGATATGGACATCAAGCTGCTAATTGATACAGTGGCAGAAGTCACCAAAAAAACGTTTGTGATTGATCAACGAGTAAAAGGCAATGTGACAGTTGTGTCTTCCAAACCAATGGATAGCGAACAGGTTTACCAAGTTTTTTTATCAATTTTAAGTGTGCATGGATTTGCCGCCGTTCCTTCGGGAGAGGTCATCAAAATTCTACCTCAGAACATTGCCAAATCAGAAAATATACCTGTATTAGGTGAAAAGGAAAGTGCTTCAGGTGATGCACTGGTCACACAAGTTATTCAAGTAAAACATGTATCGGCACCTCAACTCATTCCGCTACTCAGACCTTTAATTCCCCAACAAGGCCATCTGGTTGCTTATCCTTCCAATAATACATTGATTGTGTCTGACAGTGCCAATAATATTAAGCGCATACAAAAAATTATCCAACGTATTGATAAAGTTAAGCAAGAAGACATTGAAGTTGTGATGCTGGCCCATGCTTCAGCCACAGAAGTCACAAGAATTATTGATGCCTTGGAAAATAAACAAGTACAAACAACAGGCTCGGGCACTAATGGTAATGGAAAAGCCAAAGTCATGGCCGATGATCGAACAAATAGCGTTTTAATCAGTGGAGATGAAAGTGCTCGCCTGCGTTTACGCACACTGATTGCTCATTTGGATACACCCGTTAAGGAAGAAGGTAAAACACAGGTCATTTATTTACGTTATGCCCGCGCGGCTGATTTAGTGGAAGTATTACGCGGTGTCAGTGACAGCATAGCCGAACAAAAAAAAACTGAGGGACAACTTAATCAAGTTCAAAAAATTAATATTCAAGCCGATGAAAGTACCAATAGTTTAGTCATTACTGCTGCGCCAGAAGAGTTGAGAAATTTAAGAACTGTGATTAGTCAATTAGATGTTCGGCGTGCTCAAGTGTTAGTTGAAGCAGTGATTGCTGAAGTTGCAACAGATACCACTAAGGAATTAGGCGTTCAATGGCTATTAGGAGGGACTAATAATGGTACTGTTCCGATTGGTGCTAGTAACTTTACCAACCTTAATCAGAGCATTGTTGATTTAGCAGGCACAGCAGTACAAGTTAATCGTGGTAGTGCGACCATTCCAACGCTAGGTCCAGGCTCTTTTTTAGGGCTGGGGCGTTTTGCCAGTAGTGGTTTTAACTTTGCTTTGCTACTTCAAGCCTTATCATCAGACACAAATACTAATGTATTATCGACACCTTCTTTATTGACTTTAGATAACCAGGTTGCCCAAATTCATGTAGGTCAAAATATCCCTTTTATCACAGGTCAATATACCAATACAGGTTCTGCCAGCACAACTGCAACTGGTGTTGCTAACCCTTTTCAAACGATTGATCGACAAGATATTGGGCTAAAATTAAAGGTGTTACCTCAAATTAATGAAGGCAACGCAATTCAACTAGAAATTGAACAGGAAGTCTCTAATTTAGTCCAAGACACCAAAGCGGGTTTTATTACCAATAATCGCTCAATAAAAACGACTGTCATTGTTGAAGATGGCAGTATGGTCGTTTTGGGCGGTTTAATTGATGAGGATTTACAACAAACTACGCAAAAGATACCAGGGTTAGGTGATATTCCTTTATTGGGGGGGCTATTTCGCTCCCAAAGTACCAAGAAAGTTAAACGTAATTTAATGGTATTTTTACATCCTACCATTATTCGAGATGCCGCGACTGAAACGCTTGTCAGCAGTGGAAAATACACTTACATGCGAGCTAAACAACTTGAGCAAAAGGCAAAAGGTGTACCTCTACTACCTTCTGAAGAAATTCCCGTTTTACCCAGTTTAAATGACTTTCTGACTGTTTTACCTGGAAAGAATACGACTGCCCAATTAGATTGAGCTATTCAAACCGTTTTGAATGGCTGAACATTAATAGAGGTCCTGTATAGATGATGAGGTATCTTACTTTGAGTCTGTGCCGAAACTATAATTCAGAACTTCTTCATGAATTTTCGATGATGGCGCATTGCTTCTAGCAGCTTTTCCCGCTCTTCTTTATTTAAAACTAAGACAATTCGGATAAAAGTTTCATGCATTTGTGCTTGAAAATGAAACCGTTTATTTCTTATATTTTCTAATGTTTGACGCAAAACTTGTTCGTCTACATTTTCAGTAGTTAGCTGTTGATGTAACACTTGGCGAAACTGACGAAATTCATGACCACCAGGACGCTTTTGTGGCATTGAATTTTGTACTAATGGACGTATTTTTTGCTGTATGTCAGGGGGTAAATTAGAAATTAATTGTTGAAACATAAAAGGTCGCCTAGGCATTGGCGGTAACATATCCGACTGTGGATGAAAAAAGGTTTTTCCTAGTAACACACCTGCTAAAAAAATATTGATGGCTAGGGAAATAATAAAAGTTAAAATAAACCACTGCCTTCTACGCATATCATTCACCATTGCTCATTAATGCAAGTAAACTCATTTCTTCTTGCCACAAAACTTCTTGAACATCCGTTTTTTCAGAAAAAGTAAGCTGTCCACCTAAAATAATACCTAAAGTAAAAGGGAGTAAAAGCGTCAAGGCAGGTCGCCATAAATATTGTGGCCAAGCAGTACCTACAAGCCAAATTTTTAATTCTTGCCAAATGGTAAGTTCTGGCACTGAAAAAATATGACGTAAAATACGTTGTTTTAAAAAGGGTGAAGGCTCACTAACAGTCCTTGTTTCCAGTAAATCATCTAGTTTACACGCATCATTTTGTAGCTTTTGCGCCTCAACAGACTGGATCAAAAAGGCTAAGGCTGCATCACGTTTTTCTTGTGGCCAACGTTCCGGTTGACTGCCATAAGCATCCATTAATTGCACAAAATGTTGAATGTCCATTGTGATTGCCTTAATCTTGATTTACCAATACTTTTTTTAAATACTTTCGTCCTCGCGCAAGTAAAGATTCTAATGCGGGTACATTCACATTAAGCACTTGTGCAGCTTCACAATTACGCATGCCTTGATAATAACATAATATGAGCGCACTACGTTGCCGCTCGGGTAATTGCTGCAAAGCTTGTTCAACTTGTCTTGCCATCATTTCAGTGTGTAAAAATTCATTAGCTGTTGTTGCAGTTTCTTCTATTTCGGTCAGTGCAACGGTTGACAACTTTGGTTTGCGTTGCCAATCAATGCACACATTATGAGTAATACGATGTAGCCAGGTAGAAACCTTTGCCTTATCTGTTTGCCAAGTAGTCGATTTTTGCCAAACCCGCAGAAAAGTTTCCTGAACGACATCATCTGCATCACTTGTATTTCCTAACATTCGTTGGGCAAACTTATGCAAAGCAACCATATATCGATCAACAAATTGTTGAAAAGCTTGCTGATCTCCTTTTTGGATAGCCAACATCAATACTTCATCCGATGGTTGCTCCACCTAAGTCTCCCAACTTATCTTAGCACTTATTATTATCCAAATCAGACCATTTTACTGATTACGCATACCATGACCACGACCTCTGCCATGCCCACAAGGCATTTGTGCTATTTCTTCTTGGGTGACAATACCATTTTGATCAGCATCAGCACGGTCAAATAAAGGTACACGAGAGGTAAATTCTTCCTGAGTAATTTCGCCATCGCCATTGCTGTCCATTCGCATATAATGCTTACCCATTCTCATGCCACCACGTTTACCATAGCCTTCACGCATAGACTGTTGCATTTCTGTTTGTTTTTGTTGCATATGGGCTTGTATTTCTGCTTTACTAAGACTACCACTCTGATCTGTGTCTATCGAAGCAAACTTCTCTGCTTTAGCCGCTTGCGCTTCATCTAAAGTGATTTGCCCATCTTGATTGATGTCCAGTTTTTCCAACAAAGTTGTGGTACGTTTTTCTGCATCACAATTTTTCATGTGTCCACCAGAAAATGCATTCACTTGAGTAGACATGGTTAATACTAAAGCAATCCCGGAAACTAAAATAGATGTTTTCATAACTTATCCTTATTAAAAAAGACTACATAATAGAAAATAGAAAGCAGGTTGTAATAGTGCATAAAAGCTTTCTTATTAACTTATACGATAGAAATGGAAAAAACTGTCGCGATCTTGATATTTTTTTTAGCAGTTAATAATTTTAGTTCAATCAGTGTTGAGAAAAATTTGTTTTTGACAGACGCAAAAAAAACCTGGCAAGTTTAAGAGCTGCCAGGTTTTTATTTACGTAAAATTACAAAATATCATTAAAAATCATAACTAATTAGCCGCTTGTTCAGCAGCCACATCATTCCAAGAGGTTTCACCTTCAGAACAATCACCCGTCAAAATAGCGGTGACTTTGATGTTTTTATCCTTAATGCGTTGTGTTAAACCTTCCATATCCGCATCGTCATAAGGACTGGCATCCGTGACAAAGAGGATGTGCCCACCTTCTTTGACAAGCTCAACTGCGACATCAAGGGATTCCACACTGGCTTCTGGGCACATACCACCGCCTTCAACAACCAGTTTGGTGACTTCTTGTTTTAGCAAGGTCATGTCATTGGTAGCAACCGTCAAGTTAGTTTCATCTTTGAATTCAATGAGTGCCACTTGCATCTTGCCTGTTACGTTGGTATCAATAAACTTCCCAATTGCCACCACAGTGCCATTACGTTCTTCAGTCATGGAGTTGGTGGTATCGACCACAATCGCCATATCCATTGCAACATCATTAGGTAACACCACCTTGGTACGTGCTTTAGCCCGATGTGTGTCATAATCTGATGACGTGATACTGGCTTCATTGGTTAACAACAACAGACCAGGATCATTAAGTTGAACATCCATCGTCACAGTCACATGACTCACGCTTTCTGCCGTACTATTATCCAAATCACCTAAATCACAAGTGATTTTTGGCAATGCGCTGGTATCACAGACACCTTGAGTGGTTGTAATGTTTTGCAAGCTCGTTCCGCGTGGCAGTTGGGTAGCCAATTGAATACCCCATAGGCATCAATTTAAGAAATTCCTTGTCTGATTGGATTCAAATTGGTTAATATTTAGAGTAACAATAACGGATGAATCGAATGCCTGTTTTTCATGATGTTGCTCTGGCAATACAATCTATTTTTAGTGAAGAAACTGACCA
>JADGDF010000272.1 GCA_016745055.1 Thiotrichaceae bacterium
CCTATGGTTGCTCGAACAATAAACGCAGGAAGAAACTCAACACTGTTGACCAAATGGCCAATTGGAGTGCTTAAATTGATGCCTATGGGATGACGCTATCGCTTATCCGCCTTACGAGTTAATTTTACTCTGACCCCAATAATTATCGGTAAATAGAAAGCCATCAATCCTATGTCATCAACTAGGTTCATATTTGTGTATGCTAACGTGTAGCTACTCGTCAAACCAACAAGAAATAACATACTCCAAAAAATACACATTGCTATAGATGTAAACATATTTGCATCTTTACATTATTAACTTTTAATACTCCTAATACGTTTACAAATTTAACTCTAGGAGAGTATTTTTTAGTTGAGACCTTCAAATATTTTAAGTAACATAGCATCAGTATAGGTATGCTGTAATGGATAAGCATATAACGTTACGTCGAGTCCCATTGTGCTAAACAATTTGTGAGCTTCTTTAACATTATCAAATGGATTCACATTGTCATGTATACCGTGCATGATAGATATTTTGACATTACGTGCTTGTTCTAAATAATCCTGTAATTGCTCTTGCATAAATGCTCCTCCTATTGGAGCAATTTCAGAAAATAAATCTGGATTTTTCAAACCAATATAAAAACTTAATCGTCCACCTTGAGAAAAGCCACTTAGCGTGATTTTTGAACGATTGATATGATGTCGTTCAGTAATTTGATTAACAAGGGTAGTCAGTAATTTTTCACTACGTTGTAAATCACTTAAAAAGCTTTCGCCACGCAAGTTATACCATGAATAACCATCTCCAGATACTTCTGGTGCTTGAGGGATAAGAAGGTAAAAATTTTGCTGGGTGAACAGTTCATAATTAGCTTTTAAAGTACACTCCACACAAGAACGCCAACCGTGCATAAAGATAAATAAAGGGTATTTCTTTGTTTCATCAACATGTTTGGGTGGAATAAGGATATAGTCCAGAGGCTCACTTTTTATGAGCGATAAATTACTTTTTGCCAATGATGTTTTCAGGACTTCCTGACACCCATAAGTGAATAATGTTAATGAAATAATTAAAAATGTATGTAAAATTTTCATAATTTCTCTCTTTGTTTAAAATGTAGACAGGTTTTACCACAAATTCTTATCTTGTATTTAGTTTTTCGAACAAAATTTCCGTAAAATTCTTGCAAAAAATGCCGAAAATTTACATGGAGACAAAGCCCAACTTATTGTTTCCTCATATACTTCAAATAATTGTATATGCTTATCTCTTATATGGTATGCCCATTTAGTTCGTTTAGCATAACTTTTGAGTGCAATCTGTATTCTATCTCTATCCTCCGCTGCATGGAAGCGAAGTAGTCCGCGACTAGCTGTGCGCTCAAAAATGGTATAAAATGGAACGTAATGGCGATAGTCCTCGCGTGCGTTTTTTGCTATTTTTGAGCATCACTCCAGCGTCAAGTCATGGTGGAGTAGGCTAACAGAGTGCGTAGTGCAACGGAGTACGCAGTTGCCGTATCAAGACCGGACGTGTCGGGGCAAACAAACTAGCGTCTCGCTGACGTGAGTCGCTCTTAGGGACAGGACGTCCCGGGAGCGTCACGAAAACTCTGCGAGACACCGGCATTTTTTTAGTTCCTACTAACCTGAGTAAGAATTCAGTCAGGACGCGCTAGCGTCTTATTTTCACATGACGCTAGTGCGTCAGAAATGGGTTACCACGCGGGTACGTTGGAACCAGAAAGATAAAGAGTCAATTCCTGTTCTTAACTTTGCCCCTTATTGCTGAACTTCAATTGAGTCCTTTGTATTTGCGGGAAATGTTTTTGTTATGGATAACTACTCTAACCGTAAAGTAATCTTCGTGTCGTCCCGAAAATTTTGGCAATACTTCATCCGCTTCCCAGTTTCGTTTCAATTTGATATAAATTTCATCTTCTTGGCTATTAGACCACTCTTGAACACCAACCGTATTTTTATACCATGCCCGTTTAGTGTCGGTAAATTTTGTCTTGATCTCATCAAGGGAATTATAAGTACGAGACAATTGCCAGCCACTCTTATTAAATAATTGATGGAGTGTTTTTAGTAGAGTAAGTGCGTCTTCCAAATTGATATATTGAAGATGGGGAAAAGCATCCACAGATACTACATGTTTTGCATTGATACTGATTCCTAAAAATAGTCCCGGTGGTAAAGTAAAACCGTATTTGGGGCGGAGGTACTCAAAAATGAAGGGATTTTTAATAACAATCAAGTCAATATCTCGTAAAGATTTATCCTTTTTAAAGTGATAACTTGATTGAGATTGCATGTGGCTAAATGAATCACCCAAAGTTAACTTGATAACATGAAAATTTTTGGGATGTAGCTCCATATCATCTCGTTGAAAATGGTTAGAATAAATGATCAGTGTCAATGCCAGTGCCAAAAAGGCTAGAGCAATGAACCTAATATGTATAAAGAGATTTTGTAGCATTTTCATAATACTAATACCCATTCTTAATCAGTATCAAAATCAATCTTTTTGTATTTTTGTTTTGCTCAGCGACTGAGTTTTTGGTCAAAATAAAACAGGACGTGCTTTATCATGCCTAGTCAGGTAGGGTGGTGGGTAGACGGTTTAATTGCCCATCAATATTGTTAAATATTTAAAAATATTTGTTTCATATTGTAAAATTGCGGGCAACGATAGATCAGTTACCCACCCTACTTGACTAATGCCTCCACCGTTGCAAAAACACCTTATTTAGTGGCAGTACCAAGAACGTAGTGAAACGGAATCCGCACATCAGTACCATCAGCGTATTGTTCTATAGTCATCGCCATTGAAAAGTCGTTAAATACAGATTTTTTAGGTAATTGGTTTATAATATATTTATGGCAAGCAATGACGAACTGACACACGAAGAA
>JADGDF010000007.1 GCA_016745055.1 Thiotrichaceae bacterium
AGCACTTGAGGGGGAGTTTATATTAACGACAGGGAAAATGCAATGTGCAGGAATTTCATCCCCGGTTTGTGTCACGCGCGCGGGTCATGGGTAACTTCTTTGAGCCTTCGTTTAACTTTCTTTTCCTTTTTTCAATCTCTTATATTGAGTTTATTATGCATGGTACCTGAGTTTTTTTATATTTTCATCATCTGAGGTAGAGAAACATAACGTTTGTCAGCAGTAAGCATTTCAATTATACGTTATCTTTTATGCCTTATGTACTAAACGTGGCACCTGCCAATAACGGAATGCTCTTCCTTGGCATCCCACATGGGAGTACACAACGTTAGTGGTGAACATTTCAAACATACGTCACCTCTTATGTCACTAACATGGAATACTTAATAACATATCCTTGAAAGTAACAATGATATGTTTATGCATTAGAAAAATGGTTCAAAACTGTTATACTAAAGTCAGGTAAACCGTATCCAAAAGGAATTCGCTATGTCAAATGCCAAAACGATTGGACAAACTTTGAGAGAACAAGGCATTAGTCGGCGTGGTTTTATGAAGTTTTGCGCTGCCACTGCTTCGATGCTTGCGTTACCACCTTCCATGATTCCCCAAGTTGCACAAGCGTTGGAAAATGCGCCGCGTCCTTCAGTTATTTGGCTGTCTTTTCAGGAATGCACGGCCTGTACGGAATCACTGACGCGTTCTCATGCGCCAACTGTGGAAGGGCTAATTTTCAATCAGATTTCCCTAGATTATCACCACACATTGCAAGCAGCAGCAGGTCACTCAGCTGAACATGCCCGCGAGTTAGCAATGCAAGCCAATGAAGGCAAATATATTTTAGTGGTTGATGGGTCGATTCCACTTGGTAACTCTGGATTTTCCACAATTGCCGGTATCAGCAATGAGCAAATGTTACAAGATACGGCGAAACATGCGGCAGCAATTATTGCAGTGGGAACCTGTGCCGCCTATGGTGGTTTGCCCAAGGCTGATCCTAACCCAACTGGGGCTGTATCAGTGTCTGACATTATTAAAGATAAACCCATTATTAATGTGCCAGGCTGTCCGCCTATTCCTGTGGTCATTACAGGTGTCATCGCCCATTATCTGATTTTTGGTACCTTACCTGAGTTAGATAATGTGGGTAGACCTTTGGCATTTTACGGTCAAAACATTCATGATCGTTGTTACCGTCGCCCCTTTTATGACAAAGGTTTATTTGCTGAAACTTTCGATGATGAAGGTGCAAAAAAAGGCTGGTGTTTATACAAAGTGGGTTGTAAAGGTCCTACAACTTATAATGCCTGCGCAACTGTGAAATGGAATAATGGAGCCAGTTTCCCCATTGAAGCAGGTCATGGCTGTTTAGGCTGTTCTGAACC
Source organism: Thiotrichaceae bacterium (assembly GCA_016745055.1). Lineage (GTDB taxonomy): Bacteria > Pseudomonadota > Gammaproteobacteria > Beggiatoales > Beggiatoaceae > JADGDF01. The sequence continues at coordinate 1,386 of JADGDF010000007.1, forward strand.
GAATTTCTGGGATGGTGGTAGTTTTTATAAAGCGTTATCTGTGCCCACCATTAATACAACACAAGCAGTGGGTTATGCCGCGGCAGTGGGTGCAGCAGTTGGGGTTGCTGCTGGTGCTTTGAATGCCATGAAAAAATCAAGCGCTAAAAAACAACATGAAACTGTAACCATTGACGATTTGGAGAGATAAATAATGGAAGCAAATTACACAGAACTCTTGGCATGGGCGCGTGGTCCTGGGTTTGAAATTGCGTTGGCCATTTTTACCTTTGGCATTATCCTACGGTTATTAGAAATTTTAATGTTAGGACGTAAAAAAGACTATTTTGTTGCGCGAGAATCAAGATTTGGTGGAGGGTTTCGTACGATGTTCAGCCGCTTTTTCGTCAGTGGCAAAACATTGCAACGTTCTTGGTTCATTATTGTTGTGGGCTATGCTTTTCACTTGGGGCTATTTGTGGTGTTATTTCTATTTACCCCACACATTATTTTGATTCAATCCAGCCTTGGACTAAATTGGCCCGGATTGCCAAGTACCTTAGTCAATACAGTGACGATTGTGACCTTACTTGCGATGTTAGCATTGTTATTTAATCGTTTGACCCATAAAGTCACTCGTTATTTATCTACTTTGCAAGATTACTTTGTATGGCTTGTGGTATTTTTACCCTTGTTAACGGGTTACATGGCCTACAACCACATGGGGTTATCTTACCAATTAATGCTTGCTCTACACATTCTCAGCGTTGAATTGCTGATGGTTGTTTTTCCCTTCACAAAATTAATGCATACCTTTACCACCTTTACCTCTCGTTGGTACACCGGTGCCAGTGCAGCTCAAAGAGGAGTGAATATCTAATGGCAAAAGCAACGTTTGAGCGAGGTTACAATGCCTTAAAAGAACAAATTGATGCACCCATTGCTTCCTTTCTAAGTAGCTGTGTACATTGCGGCATGTGTGCTGAAGCCTGTTTATTTTATGCAGAAACGGGCGATCCACGTTACACACCGATTCGCAAACTGGAACCCTTGCGCAAAGTCTGGAAACAAGAATATACCTTGTTGGGCAAACTGACTTCACTGCTGGGCATTGGTAAACTGACAGATGGTGAGTTGGCTGAATGGAAAGAATACGTGTATGACAGTTGTACGCTGTGTGGACGCTGTTCTCTAGTTTGTCCCGTGGGGAATGATTTAGTGTACATGATTCGCAAAACTCGAGAAGGATTGGCTGCTGCTGGACATGCACCAGAAGGTCAAATTGAAGCATCGAAACGTGCAATTAAAACGGGTAGTCCCATGGGTGTGACCCTACATGCTCTAAACGCGCAAATTAAACATGTCGAAGCTAATACGGGATTGTCTGTGCCTTTGGATGTTCAAGATGCGAATTACATGGTCCTCCTGTCCTCAATGGAAATTGTTAACTTTCCTGAATACCTAGAAGCCATTGCTAAAATTATGCATCAAGCCGGTGAAAGTTGGACACTCTGTTCTGATGCCTTTGAAGCCACGAATAGTGGTATTCAAATTGGCTCTTCCGACATTGCCAGAGAATTAGTCAGTCGGGTGGTAAACAACGCTGAAAAACTCAATGTCAAAGTCGTCATTAGTCCTGAATGTGGTCATGCTTATTCTGCGATTCGCTGGGAAGGCCCAAATCTCATTGGTCGTGCTTATAAATTCAAAGTACAACATATTTTGGAAGTCTTGGACGAATTTCGTGCGGCTAATAAACTGAAAACCGAAGGCTTTGAAGAATCTCGTCTAACTTTCCATGATCCTTGCCAATTAGTGAGACGCGGTGGCGTGGTGCAACAACCGCGTAATTTGCTCAATATGGTTTCCAAGAATTTTGTGGAAATGGAAGAACATGGCATAGACAACTGGTGCTGTGGCGGCGGTGGAGGTCAAAGTGCGATTGAAGAAGCTGAGGAATTACGTACCAAAGCCTTTAATCGCAAGAAAACTCAATTGGATCAACTCGGCGTTGAAACTTTAGTCACCGCGTGTGCTAACTGTCGCATTGTGATGGAAGAGGGGTTAGAAGCTTATCAAATGGACATCCCGATTGTGGGTCTCACTGAAATGTTAGTAGAACATTTAGTTGAAGAGGGAGGCAAATAATGGACATTACTTCAGATGCGCAGTTTAAAGAAAAGTTGCAAGCTCTACCCATTGCTCAACAACGCCCCATTGCCGCTTTATTTGTAGAAAGTGTCTTAGATTTGTGTGACGATAAACGAGTCAAAAATGCAGTCGAAACGGCTAAGCGCAGTGATGTCAGTGAGGATGAATTAGCGGCTGTTTATAAAGCGGCGCAAACAGCCAGTACAGAAACTTTCACTAAGTGTGGTAAAGACACAGATTGGGGTCAGCAAGCTGCACATTTCGTTGCTGCTGCCAGCACTGCTTGTGTTATTCCGACTGCTCAGGTCATGGTCGAAAAATGCGAAGTTGCCTGTAATGCAGCCATGCACAGTCGTATGGCAAAAACCTGCTCTGCTGTGGTCAATAGCGATTTTTCAGGTTCTGCAGAAATTGAAAAACAGTATCAAATTTTATCGACATATTTGACACAATAATTTTTTTGTTCGTCCCTCCTATTTTCTCTCGTTCCACGCACTGCGTGGAATCTAGCTTTAGACATGCTTGGAATACACGTACTTTCAGGCAAGTGAGTTAACAAACTCCGATGTCTCGCAGAGTTTTCGTGATGCTCACGAAATTTCCCTGTTCCTTAAAAACAACTCACGTCAGTGAGACTATTGTTGGTTTTCCTGACGCATATAATCTCCATCGAATAGGCTACACACTGATACATCACCTGAGTCTAATGACTTGATACTAAGCTTATTCAAAGACATAAAAACACACACAAAATGGCTCGCCGTTTTATTCTGTACCTTCTATTTTAAACCCTTGCAGATATCAGTTTACTCTAGTTTCACTTTTCCATGTCTCACAGCAATCACCCACATTAATACAACGTTAGCGTTATTTCTCATAAGATGATTCAGGTTAATACAATCAATTTTTGTATTAAGTACATCTGTGTGATAGAATTTTTATAGACTTTAGTAATGTTTTTTTAACATAAATGACCTTATACACTCAATTATTATAATTTTCTGGAATGGAGAAAAACTGTGACAGATTTTGATGCTTTTTCAGAGCAACTAGAAAAAATAATGCTCAATGAGTATGATGTTTTTAACCTTGAAAAAAGTCCTATAGCCAAAGCATTACAACGCACAGGGTTTGACCAACTCGTTTATATTATAGCGCAGTATACTATCCTCCCACGAGAGTTAGTTCACTACATGGAGTGGTGTAGAGATAAAGCATCAGAAATGCATTGGAACAATATTGCTTCTGAGTTAGAAGATAATATTGCAGAAGAACTAGGAAGAGGAAATGATGGTATTTCCCATTACTTAATGCTGGTAACAGGGCTAGAGCAAGGTTTAGGTACTAATTTACAAGATACACAGCCATCACTTGCTACAACCCAAATGCTCAACAATCTCAAAGGTCTTTTTAACCATGATCCAATCTATGTGTTAGGCACTATGTATGCGGTTGAAAAGGTATCTATTTCAGAATTAACGTTAACATTAAAAGTTATCAACTTTCTCCTGAAAAATCAACTATCAGAAGGATTACAACGTTTTTTTGACATGCACTTAAATGTCTGGGAAATAGAACATGAGCAGGATTTAAGGCAGTCAATTGCTGGATACTTAAATCCATCTGATTACCCCATTTTTGAAGCAGGATTTAGAATAATCCTGGATATTTTCGATATTTGGTGGCGAAATTTACTAATAGAGTCAATTCTGCATCATGCCAGCCCAAATAACAAATCATTACTGTATGTCCCAACGACAGCAAGTCATAGTGCAGTAGACAATTTAGAATCTCAAAAAAAACGCTTAGGGTTATCTGGTTCCTGTTATTTTGATGATGGATTTCTAGGTAACGAGAAAGAGCATCTATTTGATAAGACATGGCAGTTTGTAGGACATGAATCAGCGTTATCTAACCCTGGTGATTATTTTACAGTCGATTTTATGGGTGAGCAACTTATTGTTATTCGTACAGATGAAAATGAATTGAAAGCATTGCATAATGTTTGTTCCCATCGAGGCGCAAAAATATTGGATGGAAAAGGTCATTGTGGTAATAACATTCGCTGCCCATATCACTTTTGGGTCTTTGATTTTAAAGGACACTTAAAGGGAATGCATCGGTCTCAACTTTTTTCAACATTGGATAAATCAAAAGCTGGCTTAAAATCAATGCATCTAGATACTTGGAGAGGACTCATCTTCATTAAACTGGATGGTTCTGATGGCGAAGATTTAATGACTTATTTGGCTGGCTTTCCTGAGCATTTAGGCGAGTATGAATATCCGTGGGAAGAACTTCAAGAAGTTGATCGTTGGTCTTATGATGAACCCGTTAACTGGAAGTTTTTTGTCGAAAATTATTCTGAATCTTACCACCTCACTACTGTTCATGCACAAAGTTTAGGCATCTTTGATTCTAAAAAAATTGAAGCTGGACCAACAGGACTTCATCACAAAATTAGAATGAGCTATGCAGGACAAGATGCGGTTCGTGATCATCAAGTATTTTCTGGCGAGCCTGAGCATTATTCTTGTCAAGGCATTATTTTTCCGAATCTCATGGTGAATACAGCCAAAGATAATGTCTCTTTTTTCAAACTTATTCCACTTAGCCCAGGTGTTACGAGATTTGAAGTGATTATTTACAAAACGCCACAGCAAGAAAAAGAACTTCCTTATAATAAGGAAGAATTTCGACAAGAATTTGATAAAGTACTGCAAGAAGATTTTACTGGCGTCCGACGATTGCAAGCCAGTGTAAGTTCTAAGGCTTATTCAGTGCATCAGTATGCAGATGATATTGAGTTTGGCATTATTAATTTCCACGCTAATCTCAAAAAATATTTACCTTCACTAAAAGTATAAAGGTTTATACTAAAATATACCGTAGCACTTAAAGTGACAGTGCTACGTTGCATTTTTATTTCTTAATTATTTATATATATTAAAATTTTATTCATAGTATATATTTGTTTAAACAAAATAAGAGTTAACACTGCCATGTTTGATCTTGGAGTTGTACTTGTAATTTATGGTGCATTACGAACGCGTGAAAAATACCGTGAAAAATACGAAGAAAGTATAAAATCCAGGCCCATAAAATTACTACGTGAATCATCAGACGAATTACAATACATCCCTTTAGAACAACGTTCTCTTACTGATGCATTGGCAAGTGATAAAGAAAAACACCAAGATTTACACTATATTAAAGCAAGCATTGTATCTGTTGGACTCAGTATTTTACGTGGTTTTTATGCACCAGTGACTATACTTAGCATTGGTATGTTTACCTATATAGCCGTTCCTTACCTTCGCCAAATTGAAACGTCTTTACTAAAAAATAAAAAAGTTGATGGATATGTACTTTATGGCATCGCTGATTTCATGACATTAGGATTAAACCGCTATGCTACAGCCTCATTTGGTATATGTTTAGTACATACTGCAAAATTTATTGTGAGTAATGCACAAGATAAATCTAAAAAAATGTTAATTGATGTATTTGCTCAACAGCCTAGTCAAATTTGGATAATAAAAGATGGTGCTGAAGTCGAAATTCCACTTGAAGATTTGCATGAAGATGACACTGTTGTTGTTACTACAGGTGAAGTAATTCCAGCCGATGGCACAGTTATTCATGGTGTAGCAATGGTTGACCAACGCGCATTAACTGGTGAATCACAACCTGCTGAAAAAGAAATAGGTAGTCTTGTTTTTGCCTCGACAGTACTTATTACAGGGCATATTCATGTCAAAGTTGGTAAATCAGGTCAAGAAACAACCATTGCTAAGATTGGAAAAATACTTAATAATTCAGTAAATTACAAAACTGACAGCCAGCTACGCGGAGAAAAATGGGCGGATAGTTGGAACCTACCAGTATTAGGTCTTGCTTTTCTCAGTTGGCCGATTTTAGGGCCTGCTGGTACTGTCGTGATATTAAATGGACATATAGCCCAAATAATACGTATTGTCGCACCACTGGGTACACTCAACCACCTTAACATTGCTTCTCATAAAGGCATCCTTATTAAAACAGGTCACGTATTGGAAGAATTTAGTCAAATAGATACCATAATATTTGACAAAACGGGCACCTTAACCAGTGAACAACCTAAAGTTGGGCGTATTATTCTTGCACCAGGCAGCCATTACAAAGAAGGGCAAATTCTTGCCTGGGCAGCAGCAGCCGAACGTAAGCTTGCGCATCCTATTGCCCATGCCATTATTGAAAAAGCTGACCAATGTGATTTACTGTTACCTGAAATTGCTGATTCTGAATTTCACATTGGCTATGGAATTACAGTGAAAATTGATGGCCACGTAGTGCGAGTGGGTAGTCAACGTTTTATGGAAGTAGAAAATATTGTCATACCTGAGTTATTGCAAGCAGAACTGGTTAACTCACATGAAGATGGTCATTCTATCATTATGGTTGCGATAGATGGACAAGTGGCAGGCGCGCTTGAAATGCACGCAACAGTACGTCCTGAAGTGAAAAAACTCATTCATAATTTACGACGACGAGGCATCAAGCATCTTGCCATTGTTTCAGGTGATCACCAAAATCCAACCAGAAAACTTGCTGAAGAATTGGATATGGATGATTATTTTTACGACGTTTTACCAGAAAATAAAGCAAAAATTGTTGAATCCCTCAAATCTCAAAATCGCTCAGTTTGTTTTATTGGTGATGGCGTCAATGATGCCATTGCGATGAAAACAGCAGATATTTCTATTTCTCTCAGCGGGGCAACTTCAATTGCAACAGATGTTGCTGATATTGTATTGATGGATGGAACATTGAACCATTTGCCTGATTTATTTGATATTTCTGATAGTTTAGAAAAAAATCTTCAAAATAGTCTTATTATTAACATTATTCCAGGTATGACCACGATTGCTTGTGCTTTCCTCTTTCGTATTGATATTTTAGTTTCTATGTTGATTAGCCAAGTTGGTTTACTTGTCGGTGTAGGTAATGCAATGTTGCCTTTAAAGCAACTTAATGCAGAAGAAGATGCGTTATCGCTAACGCAAACTCATCGTCATCAGCATTTTGAGCAGTTACGCAATGAACAAATTCAAAAAGGAGCACAGCATAATGTTTAATTTCAAGCATTTAATTGTTCCAATAATCTTTGGTGAATATTTTCAAAGTCCCCATTGCTCATGATCAAAATGTGATCGCCACTGTAGGTGGATTGTATCAAATGTTCAATCAAGTGCGTTGTGTCAAAAAACAATTGAGCATTTTTTAATTGTGAAACTATAGATTGTAACGACCAATCTAAATTAGGGGGTTGATATAAACATACTTCATTAGCCAAACTCAAAGCTTCTACTAACTCATGTTGGTGAACACCCATGCGCATAGTATTGGAACGTGGCTCAAGTACTGCAATAATCTTAGCCACACCCACTTGTTGACGTAAAGCTTGTAGTGTTGCTTGAATTGCGGTAGGGTGATGAGCAAAATCGTCATACACCTTAATTTTATTGACAGTTCCTCTCAGTTCTAAGCGCCGTTTGACACTCCGAAAATGTTTTAATGCCTCGCATGCCAGCGATATTTTAACCCCTACATGATGACTAGCCGCAATCGCTGCCAGCGCATTATCCACATTATGTTGACCAATTAAAGTCCAACTCACTTTGCCTTTTAATTGACCTTGGTAAAAAACTTCAAATTGGCTAGCATCTTTAGCTAATAATTTTGTTTGCCAATCACTTTGCTCATCGTTAAAAGTTTGCGTTGCTGTCCAACAACCTTTCTCTAACACTTGATGAATACTTGATTGAGGATTGTGAATAATTAATCCTTGATTGGGGATAATGCGCACTAAATGGTGAAATTGTTGTTGTATTGCGGCGAGATTAGGAAAAATGTCAGCGTGATCAAATTCTAAATTATTTATAATCAATGTGTTAGGTGAATAATGAATAAATTTTGATCGCTTATCAAAAAAAGCTGTGTCATATTCATCCGCTTCAATTACAAAATGTCGGCGATCACTTAAACGCGCTGAAATTCCAAAATTTTCAGGGACACCACCAATAAGAAAGCTAGGTGACAATCCTGCATATTCTAAAATCCAAGCGGTCATACTACTGGTTGTTGTCTTGCCATGTGTACCAGAAACGGCAATTACCCAATGTTTCCGCAAAATTTGTTCAGCTAACCATTGTGGCCCTGAAATATAAGGTAGTTTGTGATTGAGAATAAATTCAACCATTGGATTACCGCGGGATAAGGCGTTACCAATAATGATTTGATCAGGTAGTGGTTTAAGATGAGTTTCTTTGTAACCTGAATAGCAAGTAATACCTTGTGTTTCCAACTGAGTACTCATGGGCGGGTAAACATTTGTGTCGCACCCAGTGACCTGATGTCCTTGTTGTTTAGCTAATAATGCGATGCCAGCCATAAAAGTACCGCAAATACCTAAAATATGTATGTGCATAATTTTTGTTTTCCTATTCTTAGGTTACAAGTTTAAGAAAAATTTTGCGTGAGTACAACTTGCGATACTTTTAGCAGATGTCTGCTAATAAATTTTGTTTAATCCCATGCCGTTTTTTAGTAAGATACTTCGTATATCTTTAAATTTCCTATTTCTTTGGGGAAAAGGATTAAATTAATTTGAATTTTTTCGGTAACTATTTTCAACATATAGGATGAGAATAATGAAATGTGAAGCTTGTCGCATATGGATAATTTGGGGCATTGTATTTAGTATTACAATTGCAGGCTTTTTTATTGCCTACTTATTTGTCCCCCCTCCTCCTCCAAAAGAAGTGAGTATTGCTACAGGTAGAGTGGGTGGGGGCTATCACACTTTTGCGTTGGAATACCAAAAATTACTTAAACAAGAAGGTATTGAGTTAAAAATCACCCCAACCGCGGGTTCTATTGAAGTTCTTAATTTATTAGAAACCGGCAAAGTGTCAGTTGGTTTCGTGCAAGGGGGTACAGCACAAAATGTTTCAAAAGAAGAATTAAGTTCATTGGCCAGTGTTTTCTATGAACCTGTTTGGGTTTTTCATCGCAAAGAACAGCCTATCATTTACTTACAGGAATTAAAAGGTAAACGTATTGCTATTGGAGAAAAAGGAAGTGGTACACGTCCATTGGCGCTGCGATTACTTGAAGCCAATGATATCAAAGCAGAAAATACAACCTTTGTTGAAGTGTCAAGCAAAGAAGGCGCTAAACAACTCATTGCTGGAGACATTGATGCAGCATTTTTTGTCACGTCTCCTATGGCCAGCTTAATTTCTGAATTATTGGAAAATCCTGAAATAGAATTACTGAGTTTTAAACGTCATTTGGCCTATAGTAGTCGTTATAATTTTTTAACAAGTATTACCATTGGCGAAGGATTAGTGAGTTTAGAAAATAATATTCCTGACGAAGATAAAATTTTACTTGCGGCAACAGCCAGTATTGTGGCAAGAAACGATACCCATCCGGCGTTAGTCCGTCTATTACTCAAACAAATTGTTAAAACTCATAAAGATGGTGGTATTTTAGAGAAGAAAAATGAATTTCCTTCAGATCATCACGTAGAAATACCCATGAGTGTAGAAGCAAGTCGTTACCTTGAAAAAGGACCTTCTTGGGTAGAAAATGTTTTCCCTTTCTGGTTAGCGTCAATGGTAGATCGCTTAAAAATTCTGCTTATTCCGTTGCTTACATTGATGATTCCTTTGTTTAAAAGTGCATTTCCTATTTATCGTTGGCGTATTCGTTCTCAAATTTATCGCTGGTATAAAACCCTGCGTGAAGCTGATTTAACAATGAGTTGTTGTGATATTAATCAAATTGAGACTGAAATTGCCAAGATTACGGAATTGCGAGATGAAATTGTGCGCCAAGTTTCGGTGCCACTCCCTTATATGGGAGAATTTTATACGCTACGAGTTCATATTAATTTAGTGCTTAATCGGTTGGAAGAACAGCGTAAATGCTTACAGCCGTAGGACTCGCATTCTATTAATTGTAAGTTTAAGGGCAGACACGTAGTCTGCCCCTACTTCAAGTATTAGAAGAACTGTAGAGGGTAGCTGATGTGTTCACCTTAAACCTACATTCACTTAATTTAATGATAGTGAATTATCATGGCAGAGTATGCTAACACCAAATGAAACAGCAGCTTTAAAACAACATCGTATCAAAGTTTTGTTGGTAGATGACCAGACCATTATTGGTGAAGCCATGCGTCGTATGGTAGGTGATGAAGCAGATATAGACTTTCACTATTGTAAAGACCCAACTCAAGCGATACAACTCGCCAATAAAATTTCTCCCACTATTATTTTACAAGACTTGGTTATGCCCGAAGTGGATGGGCTAACTTTAGTTCGTTATTTTCGGGCCAACAAAATCACGCGCGAAGTTCCTTTGATTGTCCTATCCAGTAAAGAGGAAGCTAATACAAAAGCTCAAGCATTTGCAGTGGGTGCCAATGATTACCTAGTAAAATTACCTGATCGTTTGGAAGTGCTGGCCAGAATTCGCCACCATTCTGCTGGTTATATTAATTTCCTGGAAAAAAATGAAGCATTGCAAGAATTAGCCAAAGCTAACCGTTTTATTCGCAAAACCTTTGGTCGTTATCTTTCAGATGATGTGGTTGATACTATTTTAGAATCACCTGAAGGGGCAGCTTTGGGGGGTGAAAAGCGGGTAGTTACTGTCGTTATAACTGATTTACGCGGATTTACAGCGACCTGCGAGCGTTTGCCCGCTGAAGATGTGGTCATGATTCTTAATATTTATCTCGAAACCATGACTGAAATCGTATTGAAATATCAAGGCACAATTAATGAATTCATTGGTGATTCAATTGTTGTCGTCTTTGGTGCACCCATTATACGTCATGACGATGCAAAACGTGCTGTCGCCTGCGCGGTTGAAATGCAATTGGCCATGGATGAAGTCAATCACCAATGTATGGCACATGATTATCCAACGATTGAACAAGGCATAGGGATTAATACGGGTGAAGTGATTGTGGGCAATATTGGCTCTAAAAAACGTACTAAATATGATGTTATTGGCCACAATGTTAACTTAGCTTCTCGTATTGAATCTTACACGGTGGGTGGACAAATTTTTATTTCGGAAAGCACTCACCAAGCTTGTGAAGATATACTTAAAACAGAAGATCACATTGAAGTGATGCCTAAAGGCATTAAAAAACCTATCACTATTTATGAAGTGGGCGGTATTTGGGGAGAATACCATCTTTTTTTACCTGAAAAAATGGCCATGGACTTAGTTTCACTTGCACAACCCTTATTCATTTTATTTACTATTTTGTCAGGAAAACATGCCAGTGAAGAGGCTTATTCCGGAAATTTAACCAAATTATCAGACAAAGTCGCTGAAATTCAAACTAATATTGCCACTGAAAAATTAACTAATATACGATTGACATTATTCAACTATTTAAATGAAGAAATTACAACTGAACTTTATGCAAAAGTGATGGGGAATGTTCATGATTCCCCAACAACGCTAACCTTTCATTTTACATCTATTCCTCCCGAAGCTAAAGATTTTTTGAAAAATTTATGCCAATTAGATATTTAATTTTGCACAAGATATACTGACGATGAATCTTGTCAATCCTTCAAAGAGTGCAAGATTTATATTATCAATACAAATTTTTAATGCATATAAAATTTTAATACCTATAAATAGTTGATGAGTTACCTGCGTTAAATCGTTACAATAATAAACGCTAGGGGTGCCAATATGGCTGAGAACACACCCTTTGAACCTGATCCGATTAACCTCGGCGTAGGGAAGCATGAAGTTTTCATTCTGTTTTCTTGCGCTGTCACTTTTTTTATACAAAGGAAAGACTATGAGCGCAAACCCTCAAGATGTACTGACTCAAGTGGCTAAAATTGATGCCACTTCAACCCAAGCTTTTCCCAATTCTCGCAAAATTTATGTGACAGGCAGTCAAACCAACATTCGTGTACCTATGCGTGAAATTGCCTTATCAGAAACAGTCACTTCAGCCACGCCCCAAATCAACCCACCCATTGCGGTTTACGACAGTTCTGGCCCTTATACCGATCCTGATATTAAAACTGATTTTTGGCAAGGATTAGCGCCCATTCGCGCTGAGTGGATAGCAAGCCGCCAAGATACTGAAATCCTGCAAGAGGTTAGTTCTGATTACGGCAAAATTCGACGTCTTGATCCTGAACTTGAAAAATTACGTTTTCCAAAAAGCAGTGAAACACGACGCGCTAAGTCAGGTCACAATGTTAGCCAAATGCACTATGCACGTCAGGGCATTATCACACCAGAAATGGAATTTGTGGCTATTCGTGAAAATCAACGTTTTCAATTGGTTAAAGACGATTTCTTACGTCAACAACATGCAGGCCAAGCTTTTGGGGCTAATATTCCCAATGAAATTACAGCAGAATTTGTCCGCGATGAAATTGCCAAAGGGCGGGCAATTATTCCTGCTAATATTAATCATCCCGAAATTGAGCCAATGATTATTGGCCGCAATTTCCTCGTCAAAATCAATGCAAATATTGGTAATTCCCCCACAACTTCTTCTATCGAAGAAGAAGTGGAAAAAATGATTTGGTCAATTCACTGGGGTGGCGATACGGTGATGGACTTATCGACGGGTAAAAATATTCACGAAACTCGCGAATGGATTATTCGTAATTCCCCTGTGCCCATTGGCACAGTCCCGATTTACCAAGCGCTGGAAAAAGTTGATGGTAAACCTGAAGATTTAACCTGGGCGCTTTTTCGTGACACATTAATCGAACAAGCAGAACAGGGCGTGGACTATTTCACTATTCACTCGGGTGTACGCTTGGCTCATGTACCTTTAACTGCAAAACGAGTGACAGGCATTGTGTCTCGCGGTGGTTCAATTATGGCTAAATGGTGTTTGGCCCACCACCAGGAAAGCTTTTTGTACACGCATTTTGAAGACATTTGTGAAATCATGAAAGCTTATGATGTGGCATTTTCTCTAGGGGATGGTTTTAGACCTGGTTCAATTGCGGATGCCAATGATGAAGCCCAATTTGCAGAGTTAGAAACCTTAGGTGAATTAACCAAAATTGCTTGGCAGCATGATGTGCAAACTATGATTGAAGGCCCTGGCCATGTTCCTATGCACAAAATTCATGAAAATATGACCAAGCAATTAGAAGTCTGCCAAGAAGCCCCTTTTTATACGCTTGGCCCATTAATTACTGACATTGCCGCAGGCTATGATCATATTGCTTCCAGCATTGGTGCGGCCATGATTGGTTGGTATGGTTGTGCAATGTTGTGTTATGTGACGCCAAAAGAACATTTAGGTTTACCTAATAAACATGATGTGCGAGAAGGCATTATTGCCTACAAAATTGCTGCTCATGCTGCGGATTTAGCCAAGGGGCATCCTGGTGCGCAATTGCGTGACAATGCGTTATCTAAAGCTCGTTTTGAATTTCGTTGGGAAGATCAGTTTAATTTGAGTTTAGATCCATTGCGAGCAATAGAATTTCATGACGAAACCTTACCCAAAGAGTCCGCTAAAACTGCCCATTTTTGCAGTATGTGCGGTCCACATTTTTGTGCCATGAAAATCACTCAGGACGTGCGTGATTACGCAGAACAAAAAGCTGACTTAGAAAAAAGCTTACAAGAAAAATCTGTAGAATTTAAAGAAAAAGGTAGTGAAATTTATATTGGATAATTACTATTAGCAGCAGGATTTCTTGAGTCGGACGGGATTTGTAATCCCATTTTCTTGTTACCATGCTCTGCGTGGTAGCAAAACCGTGGTGCTCTGCGCCATAGTCAAAAATATTTGTATCTTAGATTGAAAATTTCTCATTGCGGTGCAGAGCGCCTGATATGCATTACCACACAGAGCGTGGTGACGAGGCAAACTTTCTCCTGTCTGGAAGTATGTTAATATTGGCGTAAAAGCAATTTCAAGTTGATAATTTTATGTCCCAACTTCTCACAATATTCCTTGTTAACACGCTCGTGGTGACAAGGCAATTTAGCAAAATATGACTAATCCCATCCAAACCTATCTGACCCAATTACAAGATAACCTCAATACAGATCAAGCCAAAGAACATACCCATCGGGCTGCTTTGGAATCATTAATTGAATCACTTACACCCACGGTCAATGCCGTGAATGAACCCATACGGATTGCATGTGGTTCACCCGATTTTGTGGTGTTGCAGAAATCGGATAATGTCCAAATGGGTTATATCGAAGCTAAAGATATTGGAATATCGTTAGATAAGGCTTTGAAAACTGATCAATTAAAACGTTATTTACCTGCTTTGAATAATTTGATTTTGACCGATTATTTAACGTTTCGTTGGTTTGTCGAAAGTGAAGAACGTCATGAAATGAAGGTCACTTTAGCTAAAATCAATAAAAATAATCAATTGATTGCCAATGAGACTGATTTTTCCCTTTTTGAACAATTAATTCATGCTTTTATTTCAACCTTCGTTGTAACGTTAAAAAGCTCTGATGATTTGGCGCAACGGATGGCTAAAATTGCTCAATTGATCGATAGTGTGGTGTTAACTGCGTTTCAAAAAGAAAATAGTGAGGGTGTTTTACATGGACAATTAGCTAGTTTTCGCCAAGTGTTGTTAGATGATTTGCAACCCGAACAATTTGCTGATATGTATGCACAAACCGTGTGTTATGGCTTGTTTGCAGCCCGTTGTCATACCCCCGTCGATCACACTTTTTCACGCATTCATGCGCCGCATTATTTACCTAAGACGAATCCTTTTTTACAAAGTTTGTTCAATATGATTGTTGGTGTTGATTTGGATGATCGCTTAGTGTGGGCGGTGGAAAATTTGGCTGAGGTGTTGAAACGTGCTGATATTGCTGCGATTTTAACCGATTTTGGTAAACGGACTCGCCAGGAAGACCCAGTGGTGCATTTTTATGAAACATTTTTAAAGCATTATAATCCCAAATTACGGGAAATGCGGGGTGTTTATTATACGCCTGAACCGGTTGTATCGTATATTGTCCGTTCAGTCGATTCAGTTTTAAAACAGCAATTTAACTTAAAAGATGGGTTAGCTGATAGTTCACAAATTGAAATAAATGGAAAAATACGGCATAAGGTTCAGATTTTAGACCCAGCAGTAGGAACTGGAACATTTTTGTATGCGGTAGTGAATAAGATTTATGAAAAATTCAGTCGTTTTAAAGGTATGTGGTCGGATTATGTTCGCACGCATTTATTGCCACGTTTGCATGGATTTGAATTATTGATGGCACCGTATACGGTTGCGCACATGAAATTAGGGATTTTGTTGCAGGAAAAAGGGTATGATTTTCAGAGCCAGGAACGGTTACGTTTGTTTTTAACCAATACGTTAGATGAACCACATCAGGTTGAAAATACATTGTTGGCACGGTGGTTATCTAATGAAGCACAAGCTGCCAATCAAGTTAAACAAGATATTCCTGTCATGGTGATTGTGGGAAATCCACCTTATTCTTACGATTCTTTAAATAATGGAAGTTGGATAAGTAAGCTTATTCGTGATTATTATCAAATAGATGGTGAATCATTAAATGAGCGCAATCCTAAAGGTTTGCAAGATGATTATGTCAAATTTATCCGTTTTTCACAGTGGCGCATTGAAAATACAGGTTATGGCATCTTGGGTTTTGTTACCAATCACGGTTATTTGGATAATCCTACTTTTCGTGGAATGCGACAATCTTTATTAAAAAGCTTTGATGAAATCTATATTTATGATTTACATGGCAATGCTAAGAAAAAAGAGCAATCTCCTGATGGCACTCCAGATAAAAATGTGTTTGATATTCAACAAGGTGTGGCGATTGGGATTTTTGTCAAAAATGGCAATAAAAAAGGTGATTATGCCACGGTTTATCATGCCGATATGTATGGTGCAAGAGCAGGTAAATATCAGATATTAATGGAGCAAGATTTATCGACTACCCAATGGGCGATCTTAAAACCAAGTTCACCGTTTTATTTGTTTATTCCTCAAAATACAGAATTGTTGGCTGAACATGAAAAAGGATGGAAAATTACTGAGGTAATGCCTTTAAATAACGCGGGTCTTTATACAGGGCGTGATAAATTAACGATTCATGATACAAAAGAAAAAGTTTATGAAATAGTTAAAGATTTTGTGAGTTTAGATATAGAAGCTGCCCGTCAAAAGTATGAATTAGGTGAAGATTCAAGAGATTGGAAAATACAATTTGCACAAAAAGATATTATAGGATCAAATATTGATAAATCACTAATCAATCCTATTTTATATCGTCCTTTTGATGTAAAATATACTTATTATACAGGGCATTCAAGAGGTTTTATTTGTATGCCTAGACGTAATGTTATGCGGCATATATTGGCAGAAGATAATTTAGGATTAATTACAGTACGTCAAGTTGCAGAAAGTATTTTTAATCACACTTTCATAACACAAAATCTTGTTGAATGCCGTATTACACTAAGTAATAAAGGATATGCTTATTTATTTCCACTTTATACCTATCCAACTAAGAAAGAAGTGTTTTTAAATGGTAATGGGAACGGTAGCCACAAATCTAAACCAGAAAGAAAACCTAATTTTTCACCTGAATTTATCAAAGATGTAGAAAAACGCTTAAAATTACAATTTATTCCCGAAGGCGAAGGTGATTTTAAACAAACGATTAGCGCAACCGACGTATTTAACTACATTTATGCCATTTTCCACAGCCCCGCTTATCGCACTCGTTATGCAGAATTTCTCAAAATAGATTTTCCACGTTTACCTTTAACAAGCGATAAAAAACGATTTCAAACTTTGGCAAATTTAGGTCAACAGCTAGTAAAGATTCACCTCATGCAAGCCGATATTAAAAATGAGTGTGGTTATCCAGAAGAAGGTGATAATATTGTAGACAAACCGCGTTACGATGAAAAAGAACAACGCATTTATATCAATAAAACGCAATACTTTGACCACGTAAAACCGCATGTCTGGGCATTTCATATTGGTGGTTATCAAGTCTGTCAAAAATGGCTGAAAGATAGAAAAGAGCGTGAATTAAATTACAATGATTTAAATCACTATTTGTATATTTTAGCGGCTTTAGAGAAAACAGGGGAATTAATGCAAGAAATTGATAAAAAAGTAAGTTTTCCGTTGGAGTGAATAATAAAAAGATCAATGCGGCAGGACTTCAGCTTGCTGACCTTGTTGCAATATCCATTGGGCGAAAGATATCACAACCAGAACAAGACAATAGGGCTTATGATATTTTGGAATCGAAGTTTAGGAGAGACTTAAGTGGAAAGGTAAGTGGCTGGGGCATAAAATGCTTTCCTTGAAAACAAAAAGCCCCAATGTTCACTATGCGGGTACAGGTTTGTAACCCGCACCCAAACATTTTAACAAACTTTGAAATTCACAAAACGTTCGGGTCAAGGTTATAAACCTTGACCCGCGAATTAATTACTTTTCAGATACTTATCATTTTCTAAATATCTAGGATACGTTATAATCTTGCTCTCACAAGCTGTCAGGATAATGCATAGGGATAACGATGAAACTCAACGAGAGCTGGTTACGCGAATGGGTGAATCCACCGCTAAAAATCAAGGAAATATTAGATCAATTAACGATGGCAGGGCTTGAGCTTGATAGCATCACGCCTGTCGCTCCCCCCTTTGAGCAAGTTGTCGTTGGGGAAGTTCTCACGATTGTATCCCATCCAAATGCAGAAAAATTGCGGATTTGCCAAGTTAATGTTGCTCAAGATGATTTATTAACAATTATTTGTGGGGCAAGCAATGTTGAAGTGGGAATGCGTGTACCTGTTGCCGTCGTTGGGGCTACCTTGCCTGATAATTTTAAAATCAAAAAAGCGAAATTACGGGGCATTGAATCCTATGGCATGATTTGCTCTGCCCAGGAATTAGGATTGGCCGACACTTCAGAAGGTATTATGCCTTTGCCCGCCGATGCTCCTGTGGGTGAAAATGTTCGCAATTATTTGAAACTAGAGGATGTCAGTCTTGAAATTGATTTGACGCCTAATCGTGGAGATTGTTTAAGTGTTGAAGGCATTGCCAGAGAAGTCAGTGTTTTAACTAATCAACCATTAAAATCTGTTGCTTGTCCGCCTGTCGCAGAAAAAATCAACAATACTTTTCCCGTCACCGTAAATTCTCCCAAAGCCTGTCCGCGTTATGTGGGCAGAGTGATTAAAAGCATCAATCCTAATGCGGTCACACCATTTTGGATGCAAGAACGCTTGCGGCGTTGTGGTTTGCGCAGTATTAGTCCTGTGGTAGATGTTACGAACTACGTGCTACTTGAATTAGGGCAACCCCTGCATGCCTTTGATTTAAATAAGCTGACAGGTGGCATTATCGTGCGTTTAGCCAATGAAGGCGAACAGATTGCCTTATTGGATGGCCAAACAGTCACTTTAGATAAAGAAACTTTGGTCATTGCCGATGAAACCAGTCCGCAAGCCATGGCCGGTGTGATGGGTGGATTAACTTCATCGGTGACAGATGAGACGCAAAATATTTTCCTGGAAAGTGCCTTTTTCTCACCATTACAATTAGCGGGTTGCGCTCGCCGTTACAGTTTACACACGGATTCTTCCCATCGCTTTGAAAGAGGGGTTGATCCGAAATTACAACGTCGTGCTTGCGAAAGAGCAACCGCTTTATTATTACCCATTGTCGGGGGAGAACCCGGGCCAATAACTGATGTAACTTCAGACGAACATTTACCTAAACAACCGACCATTCAATTACGTGCGAATCGTATCAGTAAATTATTAGGTTGTTCAGTGTCCGTTAGCGAAGTTACCCGTATTTTGCAGCAATTAGGCATGAAAATCGAACAACAAACGGGTGGCTGGAAAGTTTACCCGCCCAGTTTTCGGTTCGATATTAATTTAGAGGCTGATTTAATTGAGGAAATTGCCCGTGTTTATGGTTATGACAAAATTCCCAATGAGGCCCCTCAATCGCATTTAAGCCTACAAACCCAAGAAAAAGTCAGTATTGAACAGGCTCAAATGGTACTCGTGCAACAAGGTTATCAAGAAGCCATTACTTATAGTTTCGTTGATCCTGCGATACAAGCTCAATTAACGCCAGAATTATCCCTATTAACATTAAGCAATCCGATTGCCAGCGATATGGCAGCCATGCGGACTACGCTTTGGACAGGCTTGTTACAAGCAGCAATATATAACATCAAACGCCAACAATCTCGGGTAAGATTATTTGAAACAGGCTTGCGCTTTATTCAAAAAGATGATAAATTACAACAAGATAAAGTGATTGCAGGGATTGTTACCGGACATCGTTACCCAACACAATGGGGACTCAGTGACCAACCTATTGATTTTTTTGATGTCAAAGCGGATGTAGAAGCCCTGCTCGCATTGGTAGATACAAACTCACGTTATGTATTTAAGCCTGCCCAGCACTCTGCGTTGCATCCTGGCCAAACTGCCGCAATTTACATCAATGAATTGGAAGTAGGGATGATGGGCGCATTACATCCCAGTTTGGTACAACAATTTGAACTCCCTCAATCAACCTACTTATTTGAACTACTTTGGAAACCGCTCACTCAGAAATTATTACCCACATTTGAAGAAATTTCTAAATATCCTTCAGTCAGTCGGGATTTAGCCATTGTCATTGATCAACAAGTCAGTGCTGCGGAAATTTTGGCGTGTATCCAACAGTCGGAGACAGCCTTATTAGTTGACCAGTATTTATTTGATTTTTATCAAGGAAAAAGCATTGAACAAGGTAAAAAGAGTGTGGCTGTGGGCTTAGTATTTCAGGCGGCTTCCCGCAATTTAATTGAAGAAGAAGTTGATACAATGGTAACACAAATAATAAAAAACCTTGAACAACAACTCCATGCACAGTTGAGGAAATGAGCAATATGGCACTCACAAAAGCGGCGATGGCAGAAAAGCTATTTGAGCAAATGGGCATAAATAAACGTGAAGCCAAGGAAATGGTGGATGCTTTTTTTGAAGAAATTCGTACTGCGTTAGAAAGGGGTGAACAAGTTAAATTATCGGGTTTTGGTAATTTTGATTTGCGTACTAAAAACGAACGTCCTGGCCGGAATCCCAAAACAGGGGAAGAAATTCCCATCAGCGCCCGGCGAGTTGTTACCTTTCATCCAGGTCAAAAACTGAGAACGCGAGTAGAAGCGAATGCTGGAACCTTCGAACAATAATGAATTGCCCGTCATTCCCGCTAAACGCTATTTTACCATTGGTGAAGTCAGTGAATTATGCGGGGTGAAGCCCCATGTATTGCGTTATTGGGAGCAAGAGTTCTCGCAACTTAGCCCAATTAAACGCAGGGGAAATCGGCGTTATTATCAGCGGGAGGACGTGGTCTTAATTCGTCAAATTCGCAGCTTATTGTACGAAGATGGATTTACAATTGGTGGGGCAAAACAACGTTTGGTTGAAGAATCTAATGCTACGAACTATGACCAACATGCCATGATTCATCAGTTACGGGAAGAATTGGAAGAAGTGTTGGAAATTCTAAGAGTTGATTAATCACATTGCTTACGGGCTGTTGGTTGTTATATGTCATTTCGTTTTAAAACCTTATTAGGTTTCTTCGCACTTATCACCCTCAGCATGTTTGTGATTACTTGGGGTTCATTGCATCTCTTAAAAATATCACATGAACGAGAACTAGAAAAACATACGCGCCAAATCGCTAAATTTTTAACAATTACCTTAAAAGATAAAATAATTCAACAAGATGCTTTGGCAGTCACAACATTTTTACAAGCCTTTTATCGTAATTCTGATATTGTTTATATTCGCGTTATCACGCCGCCATCTACCGTATTAGCGAAAATTGGTAATACAGCGCTTCTAAAGCATCAATTTAGTGAAGATTTGCATGTTTCGGATGTTAAAGATGGTATTTTCGACACAAAAGCAAATATTTACCAGACAGGTCAAGTGATTGGTTATATTGAAATAGGGGTTTTAACTATTTCTGTTTTTACCGCACTTGATGAAGCAAAAGCACAAACAACTTACTACCTATTATTTCTTCTCAGTCTTGCATTACTATTTTCCTTTTTATTGGTTAATTATCTTGCGCACCCTTTAAAACAGCTAGTCAAACCTTTTCACATACTTACTCAAAAAGATGCAACCCTTATTTCTTCTCATAAAGATGAATTAATAAAAACGGTGATGTCTTTTAACCGTTTAACCAAAAAATTTCAGCAAACCCAACAAACTTTGCGTCAATCCAAAACCAGTGCTGAATATAGTAAACAAAGATTAGCCGCTGTGTTAGCGCACTCAGGAGAAGGTCTCGTAATGATTAATGCCGAAGGTATTATGCTTGCGTTCAACCCTGCTGCTGAAAATATGTTTAGTTATGAAGCGGCCACAGTCCTTGGCAAAAATGTAAATCTGTTAATGCCAGAACCCTATCGTAGCCAGCATCAAAGCTATATTAGTCAGTATTTAGCAACTAAAAAAAGTAACATTATTGGCATTGGTAAAGAATTAACTGCATTACGTAGTGACGGTAAAACTTTCCCTGTCCATTTGTCTATTTGTGAATTACAACATTTACAAGAAAATATTTTCATTGGGCTAATTCAAGACTTAACTCAACAAAAAGAACAAGAAGTTAAGCTAAATCAAGTAGAAGCCTTAAAAAATTCTATTTTAAAGTTAAATCCAAACAGTATTATTGCGATTAATCAAACGGGTCATATTATTGAATTCAACTCTCAAGCAGAACAGCTATTTGGTCATTCTCGCGAATCTGTGATGGGATTAACCATGGATGAAGTTTTAATGCCTTATGCTTCTCGGCAGGCACATAGGTTAGGTATGGAACGTTATTTAGATAGTGGAGAAAGCGTTGTTTTAGGCAAATGGGTAGAAATGATGGCTTTACATCAAAAAGGTCATGAGTTCCCTATTAATCTCATTGTTATGCCAACAAAAGTTCACGAAAATATAATTTTTATTGCTTTATTGCAAGCTAAATCAGCTTGAATGGTTTCACCATGATTAATCATCATAGCACTCAAACTTGTTAACGATAATATCAAATTAATCCTCTAGAAAAGCAAAGCAAAATGGATGTCAAAATGCGGGCAATCTATTCCAGATTTGGCAGATTGCTCACCCTCATGATTATGCCTATCTTTGAAACGTTGCGGTTCATACGTTACCTGAGTTTGCGTTTTATCGAAGATAAATGTTCTAAAACAGCAGCAGCACTGACTTATACCAGTTTACTTTCGCTTGTGCCCTTATTAGCGGTTGGTTTTGCTATTCTTGCTGCTTTTCCTGTGTTTAAATCAGTTGGCAAAGAAATCCAAGATTTTATTTTCGTCAATTTTGTGCCCACCTCCCAGGAAATGATTCAAGAGTATTTACTAAACTTTGTGGATAAAGCCTCAGATTTAACTATTGTGGGTATTATTTTTCTATTTGTTACGGCTTTATTACTCATGGAAACGATTGAACAGGCGTTAAATGATATTTGGCGAGTTAGAAAACGGCGTAAAGGTGTGGCTGAATTTACGGTTTATTGGGCAGTATTAAGCTTAGGCCCTTTATTGCTTGGTATCAGTTTAGCGGTGACTTCTTACGTGCTTTCCTTACCTTTGGTTTCAATAGTTAAACAACCGTTACTAACCATTATGCCTTTTGTGCTAACCATGCTAGCCTTTACTTTAATTTATGTGGTCATACCTGATCGTCATGTACCCATTCGGCACGGATTATTGGGCGGCTTCATTGCTGCATTATTATTTGAAATTGCTAAAAAAAGCTTTGCGTTGTATGTAAAACACTTCCCTACCTATGAATTAGTCTACGGCGCCCTTGCAACCATCCCCATTTTTCTTATTTGGGTATATTTATCCTGGTTTATTATTTTACTGGGTGCTGAAATTACTTGTTCTTTAACTAGTTTTTATCGGCGTGAGGAAAAAGCAATTCCAGCTTTACCTAATCATGCATTAGTCAAAAGCTTTCGTTTAATTGGCCATTTATGGCAAGCGCAAACCAAAGGAGAAAGTTTAAGTTTTGAAGATTTACTGCATTTGGAAGATCGTCTTTCTGAAACCAACGTTGAAACATTATTAAATCATTTAATTCAAATAAAGTGGGTACACTATACTGAAAATGGACAATACGCTTTATCCCGTGATATTCATCAAATCACGTTATTGGATTTATACCAAACTTTATCTAGTTCCTTATTAGAACCGACCAAAAACTGGCGCACGGATGATTATTGGGAAACTTCATTGAATGACATTTTGCTGACCACAGATCGTAATTTACGAGATGCAATGAATATTCCCCTTTATCAATTTTATATCAACGAGACAAGAGTAGAAAATAACAAATAGACACTTACTTTCAAATTTGCTTACTTGTGCCAAAATCTATTTTTTAGTAGGTATAATTTTTGAGGTTGCATTTAACAGACGTTTACCAACGTTAAACTTATCTTTTAAAGTTTTTTGCGATAAACAACTGATTAGACATAGCTCTTTACAAGCGACCGTATCTTTACGCACTTGCTTTGCTTCTTCACCATACCAAATTTCTTTTGCCGTTTTTTCAGTGATTTTACCCACTTTAGGATATTTAAGACATAAACGTACTTCGCCTGCCACATTAATAAAATAATTACGCATACCAACCCTGCAAGGCAATACATTCATAGGCGCTTTTTCTCCACGGAAATGGGCTGACAGTAACCCCAACACCTGAGGAGAATTCATAATTGGTTCACCTGCTTGTTTCATTTGAATGAGTTGTTGGCTGACTTGTTCCAGCTCAGGAATTAAATCTTCCTCAATCCAAAGTTCATCATAAGTTTCAGGTGTCCATTTTCCCATAGGTTGGAAGTTAACCGCTGTTGCGCCAACCTCTTTGGCCCATTCAACTAATTCAGGTAGTAAACGAAAGTTTTTTAGATTGACGGTTGGTTTTAAGACAATAGGAAATTGAATATTTTGAGCTTCTTGGGCTTCACGCAAATATTGAATACCGCGAGAAATTTTGTCAAATAGACCTTCTGAACCTCTTAAATAATCATGTACTTCTGCATTGGGTGCATCGCAAGATATGTTGATATTAAGAGGGTGGGCTGCAACAATTTTCTTGGTGTGGATTTGAGTTAAAGTAGAGCCATTAGTTGTCACGCCACTGTGAATACCATTATCATGACAAAAGGCGAGTAAGTCAGTAAAGCCCTTTTTTAAAAAAGGTTCCCCACCACTGAAGTTAATAGAATAACTACCAACAAGTTGTTTAATACTTTGCAAACCTTGCTGCCATCCTTCAATACTTAATTCATCACGATAGTTATCCAAGCGCCAATATTGACAAAATCGACATTTGACATTACAGCGTTCATTAATAATTACGTAAAATGACACTGGTCGAGTGGTATCGTGGCCAGTTTTTAGATATAACGTTTCTGCCATCGCATTCCGTATATGCTTTGTTCCTAATTTTGCAAACGTTGACATTTTCATAGTATTATTATCCTCAATAATTTCTGGTTAGCCCGCTTAACAACTTATAATTTATTATCATTATAATTTTCTAGTTTATCCACATTTATGATTGTTGTATAATTTTTAGGATAAAGCTATTCAAACTATTATTGGATAGCATAACACTTAACCTTACAATAATTTTACTTATTGTTATATTGATTAATAGTTAAAAACTACTGGTAGCTCAGTAGTAAAAATACAAAACAAATTTTGATTTTAGCTCTCATTTATTCAATACCCCTTAATATAAATGCTTTCTTTAATGTAGCACTATACCTATGAGATTAATAAAAATGATGGATAATGTTGCATTATTTCATAATAAATTTTTAAAAATTCTCTATTTCTCTTTTTTAGGCATAGGGATATTGAGTATTTCTCATAATTGCTTGGGCGTTAATGTTGCCAAAGTCAACTTTGACACACTGATGGATATGTCAATAGAAGATTTGATGGATGTGGTGGTTGTCAAAACAGCCTCTGGGGTGGATGAAACGCTTGCCGATGCACCAGCAACGATGGTTGTGATTACAGCTAAAGATATTCGCAAACGAGGTTATACCGACCTTACTGAAGTGGTTACCGATTTGCCTGGTTTTGATGTTATGTTGCATAACGGTGCTTATTATATAAGTGCCCAACAGCGAGGTTACCGCACATTAGGTACCACACGTACATTGTTCATGATTGATGGGGTAATAGAAAATGGTATGGGTTCATCAGAAGCAATGATTTCTCGGCAATACCCGCTGTCAAACATTGAACGAATTGAAGTACTATATGGTCCTGCCAGTGCAATTTATGGGCCGAACGCCTTTCTTGGTATCATCAATATTATCACCCAGAATGCTGCAAAATTAAACAAAGGTGAATATCATGCAGAAGCTAACGGGTCACTAGGGAGTTACAGCTCAAAAGGATTAGATATTTTATTACAAGGTAGGCCTACAAAAGACTTGTCTTTCTCCATTACTTACAAAAAGTTCAAAAGTGATGAACCAGACTTTACTGGGAAATTTGGTTTCCTAGATCAGCATTGGTTTGAGGATGAAAAAATTTGGGGACCTTTACTGCAACTTGGCAATGCAGGACGTAAATTTGGTGAATACTACGATCCTTCAGATGAATACAGCATATTTGCTGACGTGAAGTACAAAGACTGGAAGCTTGGTATCATTCATTGGCGGCTTTCAGAGGGTTTTGGCCCTTTCTATGCGGCGGATCATTCTCAGAACAACTCGTCTTATAAAAGACTCAGTGATCAGGCTTATATTGAATATACGCCCCAGCTTACCAACAAACTCAAAAGTCATACCCAATTACTTTATCGGGAATTCGAAAGACATGGACAAATTGCTGATGCAGAGCCTGATAAAAATCCAGGGATGGAAGATTATTCCTTCGTCAGTTTTGTAAATTGGAATAGGGAAAATAGCAGTTGGTTATTTAAACAAGATTTCGATTATCAAGCATCAGATAATTTGCTACTTTCCTTTGGTATTAAATACGAACGTAGAGAAGTTAGTAAAGCTTACGATATACCTGGTTATTGGGAAGGCAGTGCTATAAGTTCTTCCGCTGAGCCTGGGACAGCCATTATTCATAGCAGTGAATCAGAATACCCTGTTCCTCCTCCGCCTGCGGATATGCCCGCATACAATCTGGCTAACATAGAAGATAAAGGTGTTTATATCCAATCTATCTATGATTGGGAAAAATACCGGTTTTCATTGGGTATACGTTATGACAACAACTCAATGTATGGCAGCGTCATCAATCCACGTACTTCACTAATTTTCCGTTATAATAAACAGTTTACTTTCAAACTATTGTATGGAGAAGCATTTCAAGAGCCACCACCAATGATGTTATGGGGTGGCTGGAATGGTCGTGAAGCTCGTACAGACTTGAAACCAGAAAAGGCACGTACTTTGGAAACAGTGGTCATGTACCAGAACAAAGGTTTTACGCAAGAAGCCTCTTTTTACAGTTCTCACTACAGTGATGTCATCAAAGAAGAAGCAGAAAATGCTGGAACACGTGACATTTATGGGTTCGAATATCGGGCCAAAGCAAAATTACCCTCATTTCTGGAAAATGTTGAAAAACCAGATATATACTTTAATTACACTCATACTCATGTTGAAAGTAGTATTTATTATAATCATGATGTTGGAGAGTGGCAGGAAGGTGATGCCATATTGGGTGATATTGCTCCTCATAAATTCAATCTGGGTTTGAATTTACCGCTGAATTATGGCTGGAATTTTAACTTGCGCGGAAATTTTGTTGGTAAACGAGAACTTTATCTACGTAATGCTCTGCGTGCGCAAGGAGAAAAAACAGGTGCTTATTTTGTTTTGAATAGCGCACTAAGCTACAACTACAAACCATTTGAAATCACTTTTAAAATTAAAAACTTGTTAGACAAAAATTATTTACATCCAGGACCTGCTTCCGCTGACAGTGGCAATGATTTCAGCCAACGAGCTTTAGGTTATCATAACTCTCTCATACCTCAACCTGGACGATCATGGTGGCTAAATGTTAAATGGACATTTGGGAAAAAACCTCGTGCGCGTTAATCAAAAAAGTATTGTGTAATTGAAAAATTCTTCCCAATATTTTGGGGTTTAAACAATCTCAAAACATTGGGAAGAGATACTAATTTATTTTCTAGCTACATTGTTTTTACTAACTTAAGTTTGTCGTTTTTACTTGAAGACTGTTCAATGGCATCTTCAATCACTTGTCCTAACGCTTGTAAATAGCCTAAAAAACGAGTTCTGCCTTCATTGGTTAATAAGCAGGAAGTTTGTGGCCGTTTTTTATAGAAACGTTTATGAACTTCGACTAAGCCTTCGTCTTCCAAAACTTTGATGTGACGGCTCAAATTACCATCTGTCAAAGCACACAATTCCTTTAATTCGCTAAATAACAATCCATCTGATTGTGTGAGTAACGAAGTTAGAATACTTAAACGGGCTTTTTCATGCATAACCCGTTCTAAACCTTCATAGGCATAGCGTCCTTGTTGAATATTATCTACCATGACGCTCCAAATCCCAGTAAAGCATACTAGCAACCAGTATTTGCCCAAATCCAAATGTTAAACCCATTCCCCAGGGAGAAGTGCTTGTTTGGTGAAAGCCTAATTTAAACAATACAGCAGAAGCAATTAAATAATAACTACCAATCCAAAAAATGCGGGACGGGTAATAAGGACGGCAGGCAAATACACCCAAAGCAAAAACTAAAGTCCACAATGCAGGCATATACCAAAGAAATTCCCCTTTTATTTCTGTCGCAACAAAAGTTAGAAGGGCACCTGCTGCCAAAGCAGGAAAAAATTGCATCAATACTGCTTTTGTTTTACGACGTTCTAAACTGTTTTCTCTAAATAAATACTCATAAGTTAAAATAGCTGACATAAAAATAACATTAAATAAAGCCAATGTTCCCCAATAGTTTATAAAGCTCATGGGCTGTTGGGATGTTATCCATAGAGGTTGAAGCCCAGCAGCAATAAAACTACTGACACCTGTTAACGCAACTGGAACAGCTTTAAATCCACGATAAAACTCTGTTTTAGACATTTGGGTGTGAATTTCTGCCAATTGATGTACGGCTTTTTCTAATTCCATAAAAATTCACCATCATGATAAGATATTTATTATATTATATAAATTACTCTACAATGTAAAGTTAAAGTACTTTCATATTTTTGGAAACCCACTGTTAATAGGTTCTTAGCTTAAGTATCTCTTCCGCTATTACAAATTTATGTCAGATTTTGAACAGTTGCTTAGAAGAAGCAAAATTTAGGGTATAATTAAACATTCGTCCCTGAAAGTAAGCGGATTGAAAAATAAAACGATAATAAATGTGAATTATTTCCCCCAGCTATTATGTAATTTCTAAAGGTCAGCGCATGATTACGCTCACAGGTTACACCATAACAGAAGAAATCTATACTGATGCAAAAATTTGTATTTATCGTGGATACAGTGATGATATAAATAAAATACCTGTGATTATAAAGGCATTAAAAACAGATTATCCAACACCAAAAGAACTGGCCCAGTTTCGTCATGAATATGAAATTACTAGCGAACTTAATCTCACAGGTTCTGTTCGTCCCTATAAATTATTGAAGCATCATAATGGATTAGCACTAATTTTAGAAGATGTAGGGGGAGATTCATTAAAAAATATTATTGCCAATCGTAAAATTACGGTATCTATGTTTTTACAATTAGCACTTCAACTTGCAAGCTCCATTGGAGAGCTTCATCAACATAATATTATTCATAAAGATATAAAATCCTCAAATATAATTGTTAATTTAGAGACAAGCCACTTAAAAATAACAGATTTCAGTATTTCTTCCAAATTTACGATAGAAAACCAAACAGCAAGTAATCTTGAACAGTTAGAAGGGACATTAGCTTATATGTCACCGGAACAAACAGGACGTATGAGCCGTCCTGTTGATTATCGCACTGATTTTTATTCTTTAGGCATTACGTTTTATGAAATGTTAGTCGGTTGGTTACCTTTTCAAAGTAATGATCCAATGGAACTGATTCATAGCCATATAGCTAAAGTCCCGGCTGCGCCGCATAGTTTAAATCCTGATATTCCCAAACCTATTTCTGGGATCATCATGAAGTTACTGGCCAAAAATCCAGAAGAACGTTACCAAAGTGCGCATGGATTAATTGCTGATTTACAAAACTGTTTGGTTCAACTCAATGCTGCAATTGAAATCAAAGATTTCCAACTGGGACAACAGGATATTGTTGATAAATTCCAGCTACCTCAAAAAATTTATGGTCGTCAACTTGAAATAGATATTTTGGAGGATGCTTTTAACCAAACTCATCAAGGTAAAACGGCGGTTATTTTAGTTTCTGGTGATGCGGGTATGGGTAAATCAACGTTGGTTTACGACCTCAAGAAAACAGTCGTGGCTAATCAAGGTTTTTTCATTACTGGCAAATTTGAACAAAACCAACAAAGTTCACCGTATAACGCTCTGATTCATGCATTACGAGAACTCATGCTTTCTCTACTCACAGAAAGTTCTGAGGAAATCAGTATTTGGCAACAAAAATTGCTCTCAGCCTTAGGTAACCGTGCCCAATTACTGATTCAAGTTATTCCTGAAATTGAAATGATCATTGGGCAACAACCTGACATTAAAGAAGTGAATCCAAATGATACCCAAAATCACTTTAACTGGGCTTTTCAAAAATTTATTCGAGTATTTACGCAACCCAGCCATCCACTGGTTATTTTTCTAGATAATTTGCAATGGGCAGATCAGGCAAGTTTGCAATTATTGCAAATGATGATTGAGGATCAAGAAACCAGTGCACTACTGCTCATTTGTGGTTATCGCCAAGCGCCTGGACTGATTGAAGAGCATCCACTGCAACAAATGGCACAAGCTGTGAGCAGTGATTCAGTGTATACCCAACATCTCACATTGACACCGCTTAAATTAGAACATGTTAAGCAAATCATTGCTGATACCTTGCATTGCTCTTTAACTTATGTGCAGGGTTTGGCAGAATTAGTTCTGAAAAAAACGGCTGGGACACCTTTTTTTGTTAATGAATTCCTGAAAAACATTTATCAGGAAGGTTTTTTATTCTTTGATCCCACAGAACAACGGTGGCAATGGCATGTTAAATCCATTCTCAATATGGAAATGACTGACAGTGCGATTGAATTGACCAATGCGCGTATGCGCAAGTTGTCTGAGGCAACCCAAAATGTATTGAAGTATGCTGCCTGTATTGGCCAACAATTTGATATTAAAATCTTAAGTTTACTTTGCCAACATTCTGAAACAGAGATCACGGTATTACTTAAAGATGCAGTTGAAATGAGCTTACTCATACCACAAAGTGAAGCTTATCAACAACTATACGGTGCAACCATTGAAACTGTGCTGGAATCCACTTTTAGTTTAAGTGAAATTGCTTATCGTTTTGCCCATGAACGTATTCAAAAAGCCACTTATGCATTGCTATCAGAACCTGAAAAACAGTCTATTCATTACCAATTGGGTAAACTCATTCGAGATTATACGGAACCTGGGCATTTAGACGAAGTTTTATTTGATATTATTACCCATTTAAATCTGGGAAAAACACTGGTTACCACAGATAGTGAACGTTATGAACTGGCACGTTTAAATTTAGCAGCAGGTAAAAAATCTAAAGCGACCAATGCTTATGAAATGGCCCTACATTATTTCAAAGTTGCCATTTCAGCCTTACCAGAAGATAGGTGGCAAAAGCAATATCATTTGACATTAATGTTATGCGTTCAAGCGATGGAAGTACATTATGCAACGGGATATTTTAGTGATGGCGATATCTTGTTTCAGCAAGTACTGGATAATGCACAAAGTGTGCTTGATCAAATTAGAGTTTATGAGCAAAAAATTGCATTTCATATTTCACAAAATAAAATGCAGGATGCGGTAGAAACAGGTCAAAATGCTTTGGCTTTATTACAAGTTGCCTTACCGTCTTCAATGGATGATTTATCCATTTTATTTGCAGGATTGCAAATTAGCCTTGGTGGAAAAAAAATTGAACAGTTAGTAGAACTACCTCCCATGAAAGACCCGCATAAACTGGCAGCGTTACGTATTTTAACCAATATTTTTTCTCCTGCCACGTTGGTGGCACCTCAACTTGTACCTGTCATTTGTTTTTCCCAAGTCAAACTCTGTATTGAATATGGCAATTCACCAATGTCTGCTAATGCTTATGCATTATATAGCTCAATTTTATGCGGTGTTTTAGATGACATTGATGCTGGTTATCGCTTTGGGCAAGTCGCCTTACAAATGTTGGAATGCTATGACAACGAGGAGCACACAACAAAGGTGTTAGCCAATGTTGGCGCTTATGTACGCCATTGGAAAGAGCCTGCCCGCAAAACTTTAGACGGACTTAAAAAAGCAGTTGACATTGGTTTGAAAAATAATGATATTGAATATGCTTGTACCTCAGCAATGTATTACAGTGTTTACCTATTTTTGGTGGGTGAAAATTTAGAAAAAGTTGATGAAGTACAATTTGAATACTTAGAATTAATGTTTAATTCCAAACAAAGTTACCAAATTTATTACACTCAAGTTTGGTACCAATTGGTATTAAATTTACAGGGTACAACAGATAAACCCTGTGTGTTAAATGGCGATGGCTTTAACGAAGAGGTGTTATTACCTATTTTTTTAGAAAAAAATAATATGGCAGCTCTATTTTCACTCTATTTTGCCAAAGAAATGTTATGTTACCTTTTCAAAGACTATCCTGAAGCATTAAAAAATGCAGAATTAGCCGAAAAATATTCCAAAGGTGGAGAAGCTTTACTACATTATCCAAGCCATAAGTTTTATTACTCACTGATTTTACTTGCCAATTATTTAGATTTCAGTGATGATGGACAAAAAGAACGATATTTAAAACAGGTGGATAGAAATCAATCACAATTGCGTTACTGGTCACGTCACGCACCTATGAATTATCAACATAAATATGATTTAGTCTATGCCGAGCGTTGTCGAGTATTGGACAAAACGGTCGATGCCCTACACGCTTATGAAAAAGCCATCCAAGGGGCAAAGCATAATAATTATTTGCAGGAAGAAGCGGTTGGCAACGAATTAGTCGCCGAGTTTTATGATAATTTAGGTGTACAAAAAGCGGCTAATTTATACTTAACCGATGCACATTATGCCTATTTGACTTGGGGAGCTAATGCCAAAGTTAAAGCTTTGGAAGAAAAACATCCTCAACTGCTTTACCGTAGTCGTCGTACAGGTATGGATGCCAATACCACCAGAACATCAACGTCTACCACTACCACCTCAACCAGTACTTCATTAGATATTGCTGATAG
This sequence comes from Thiotrichaceae bacterium, assembly GCA_016745055.1. GTDB lineage: Bacteria > Pseudomonadota > Gammaproteobacteria > Beggiatoales > Beggiatoaceae > JADGDF01. The sequence goes on from JADGDF010000007.1 coordinate 34,079, forward strand.
CCTTGATTTGTCTACAATTATGAAAGCATCGCAGACAATTTCAAGTGAAATTGTTTTAGCATACTTAATTAAAAAATTACTCCATATTGTGATAGAAAATGCAGGCGCTCAAAAAGGTTTATTAATTCTAGATCGGCAAGGCCAATTATTTATCGAAGCGGAAGCACGAGCCAATAAAACCGATAAAATGGTACTACAATCCATAGCACTGGATAATATTAACAATGATAAAAATACCCTAGCATCCATTAATGTTGTCAATTATGTGGCGCGAACCAAAAGCTATGTTGTGCTTCACGATGCTTGTCACGATGTCAGTAATTTCACCAATGACGCTTATATCAAACGCACACAAACCAAATCATTACTTTGTGCCCCTTTGTTAAATAAAGGGCAATTAATTGGGGTGTTATATTTAGAAAATAATCTGATTACCAATGCATTTACCGCTATGCGGCTGAATATTATTCGACTACTATCAACGCAGATGGCTATTTCGATTGAAAATGCTTTGATTTATTCCAAGCTAGAGCGGGCGCGTGAAGCTGCTGAAACGGCCAATCGTGCTAAAACCTCATTTTTGATGAATATGAGTCATGAATTACGTACTCCGCTCAACGCAATTATTGGCTATGCAGATATTATCAAAGAAGATGCGGAAGATATGGATTACGAAGACATTTTACCGGATTTGGATAAAATTCAAATTGCGGGTAAACAGTTGTTGGAAATCATCAGTAATGTCTTAGATATTTCCAAGATTGAAGCGGAAAAAATGGGGTTAAACTTAGGTTTTTTTGATGTTAAAAAACTGGTTAATGAAGTTATGACTATTATCCGGCCCACAATTTGTAGTAATCAACTTATTTTAAATTGTGCCAATGATATTGGCCAAATGAATGCTGATCAAGTAAAAATCCAACAAATTTTGTTAAATTTATTAAGTAACGCAGTAAAATTCACCCATGAAGGTAGTATTACAGTCACAATTACCCGCCATGTACCTGTTGACAAAATGGATGCAACTGGATTTGATTGGCTCTATTTTGAGATTGCAGATACAGGCATTGGTATTCCTAGCGATAAAGTCGCCAATATTTTTGAAGCATTTAACCAAATTGATAATTCAACTACACGGAAGTATGGTGGTACTGGATTAGGACTCACCATCAGCGATCGTTTTACTCGCATGATGGGTGGCAAAATTGTTGTGCAAAGTGAATTAGAACAAGGGTCAACCTTTACGGTGCAAATTCCTTCACAGGTACCTTCTGAAATAGATGTCAATAAAGAAAATATAAGCTAGCCTCTGTCTACCATTTAGGAATGAGAATTTAATAAAACCAAAAAAAGACCTGGCAGGTTTTTAAAACCTGCCAGGTCTGATTGAAAAGTTGTGGAAGTGATTAAGTCTTTGTTCCTTAGGCTTGTCACTTCATATGAGACATTTTTTTTACGATTGATTTAATAAATAACTTAGAATTACGTTGAAAATTATATAAACCTTGGCGTGAGATTGGTAAATCGCTTAAATTAGTCGGTTCAAATCCTCTTTCTCGAAACCAATGTGCGGTTTGCGTGGTTAAAACAAAAATTTGTTCAATGCCTAATTTTTGGGCCTTCTTTTCCAAAAAATTAAGTAATACGTCAGCCCTATTTTCTCGCTGATATTGAGGGTGCACCACCAAACAGGCTAATTCAGCCATTTTTTCTTCAACAAATGGATAAAGGGCCACACACGCGATAGTTGTACCATCTCGCTCTTGTACAATAAAGTGGTTGATTTCCATTTCCAGTTTTTCCCTAGAACGTCTTACTAAAATCCCTTTTTCTTCCAGAGGTTGAATGAGTTCAAGTAGTCCTCCAACATCGTTGATACAAGCTTCTCGGATATTTTCGTAAGGATCAGCACTGATCATGATGCCAACGCCTTCGCGGCTAAACAATTCTAACAATAAAACACCTTCAATTTTGCGGTTTACAAGGTGAATACGATGCACCCCTTTTTCACAGGTACGAATAATCTGTGCAAGTTGGGTTTGTTTGACTGAATCTGTTTGGTAAGGAAGCCAAGTTTTTGCTTCTGTCAGCGTAAACACTTTGTTTTGAATCAATTGATTTTTTGCATTAAATAAACCTGGATTTTCAGTTAAATAAATCCACTTTGTTGCTTGCAAGGCAATCGCAATTTCACTAGCCACATCAGCAGTAAATAAATTAAAAACTTCCCCTGTAGGCGAATAACCTAAGGGAGAAACTAATACTAAACGGTTATTATCCAACTGCTGTTTGATTGATTCAGCATCAATGCGTCGTATTTCTCCAGTATATAAGTAATCAACACCCTCTCTGACACCAATAGGACGCGCTGTAATAAAATTACCAGAAACAGTATGAATGCGATTGGCAATAGTAGGATGATTAGTTAATCCCATTGATAAACAGCTTTCAATGGTTGCTCTTACTTCTCCACAGGCGGCTTTAACGCAAGTTAATGCAACATCATCTGTGATTCTAATATTATTAAAGTAATGGGGCTGTAAACCACGGATGTTAAGTTCATGCTCAATCTGTGGACGAATACCGTGTACAATGACGAGACGAATGCCAAGGCTATGAAGCAAAGCAATGTCATGTATTAAGTGGTTAAAATGGGGGTCATAGATTGCTTCGCCATTGAAACAAACAACAAAAGTTAAGCCGCGATGAGCATGAATGTAAGGGGAAACGTGGCGAAACCAATCAACAAATTGCTGATTTGAAAAGGAATTATAAAGCATTAGTCGACGATATTATGTGTACAGATTCAAATTTATTCATAATAGTTTGGATTTTGTTCTTAAATTAAATTTTAATAAGAAGAGAACTTACTTTATATGGATGATTAAAGTTGTTTAAGTCACAATGAATTAGTAAAAACAGGCAAAAAATTTCCTAATCTCACATCCTGATTTGTGTTTGAGCAAACACGATTGATTCGTGCAAAGGTTTCAAGAAGCTACCCATGACCCGCTCACGTGACACAAACCGTAAATGAAACTCAAGTATCTGGAAGTTTCGGGAAATCCACTTCGTTCCATTCCCGAAACAACTGTCAAACTCGTTTACCTAAAAATGCGCGATTTCATCGAATTACATAGTAGAATGTTTTGCACAAATGATCACTATTCCTTAAATTACAAAGTTCAGAAAATTATTAGTTAAAAGGGAGATCAGTTTTTCTAGCAATTCATGAGGATAGGTAAATATATATTTTAAGTCTATTTAAACATCAAGTCCAAAATCTCGTTTCACTGACGTGTACCATGTTTGGTCATTCGTTGTTGCCCAGTAGTCGATCCATTGCTCATCAATCATCGAAGTACGCCAAGCAAAGAAAGGTTCGGCATCTGGCCCAACTGGATAACGGAGTTGTGGCGAGTCGCTCTCTATTATGTCACGAATTTTATTACCAACAACCTCTGGATAGGTTGGTGTTCTCAAAGATGCGTCAATCAATCCAGCCAGTCGACGACTGTGTGGATAAACAGATTTAGCTGAAGCGTCGGTAATATCGTTGGCCATGTCAGTGCTAATGATTCCAGGCTGAACAATTGCCACCCTGATTCCTAGTTCCTTAACTTCTTGGGCGAGTGCTTCACTAATTGCCTCAAGAGCAAATTTTGATGCGGCATACGAACCCATTGGTGAAAAAGAAAGACGACCCGCAATTGAAGTAACATTAATAATGCAACCACTTCCTCTAGTACGCATACTTGGAAGTACTGCCTGAATACAGCGGATCGCTCCAAAGTAGTTCGTCTCCATAACGGCTTTAAACTCTTTGAAGGCCAATTCTTCGACAGAACCATGGCGCTCGATCCCTGCATTGTTCACGAGCACATCTATGGGGCCATATTCGTTGATTATTTCATTTATACCTCGTCGAACAGACTCGTCTGAATCTACATCCATCGCCAAGACACTAATTGGCAAAGATTCTTCGCGGGTAATTGCAAGCAATTCTGTTGCCTTTCCAAGGTCTCGCATTGTGGCAAATACTCGGTGTCCTGCTCGTCCTAAGGACACGCACGCCGCACGTCCAATACCGCGACTTGCGCCAGTCAGCAATACTAATGCCACGTAACACCTCCTATAGATTTTCAGATAAATAGTTTTGACCGGAATCCAAGATTTATCTTACTTAAACCTTGACACACTAGTTTAAAAAATCATAATAAATAATGACTTATGTTATGCAGGCCTACTAGAAATTAGTAAGTTATGTGGCCAAAGAATTTCATAATCCATCAGTAAGTTAAAAAATAGTGAGATGCAGGAAAACCTATGATTCTAGTAAAAAATACACTTAGTATTATACTAGGTATTAAAATGCCATAGTAAGTCATCAAACCTTTTTTGTGTCCAAGCTTTTTTGAGGTGTATTTTTAAAATAGGTGAACGATAAGGAATTACGCGTGAGGTCCAGGACATATAGGTAAAATTAAGCAAACAAAAAAGTCAAACAAACCTCAAAGAGTGCATAAAATTGGTGTAGAGTACCAAATAGAGTTAATGCACTTAATTTTAAGTTTGGATTCCTATTGTTTGAAGAATTAGGTATCGGACAAAATAATGCTAACTCGCGCTCTTTTCAAACAAATCAGCTAATTCACCGATAGTTTTTACATTTTTCAGTTCGGTACGTGGAATTTTAATTTTAAGTTCACGCATACTGCTAGAAACAACAGAAACGATATCAAGACTGCTTGCACCATAATCAGCCATTGATTTTTCGTGGTCAATACCTGCTTCATCTACGCCATCAACTGCATTAGAGATGTGCTTTTTCACTACAAATAAAATAGTTTCTCTATTCATAAATATTTCCCTTATTTTGTATAAATATTTGTTGGCTAAAAGCTTTCAGCTTTTTCCCATTCTAAAGTAAAATGCCAATCTCTACCGTTTAACGACAAAGAATCAACAGTTTTTAGTATCAGATTATTTGCTTGTAATTGATAATAACGTCGAAAATCCATATTAATCCAGTTTGGCACTTTCGAGTTTTCAATTCTGTGGATAACGATTTTAGTACTTTCATCTATGCTATAATTACCACAATAAGCTTCAAACTCAGGGAAGTTGTCCACGATCTCAGCAGAGGGTACGTTACGCATATCCATAATGGAAAAATTGGTTCGACGACTTTTTGCGAGAAATACGCTCATATAAGTTGGAGTATAAAGCAACATACCAAAAGGTTCATCTCCAAAAGGCATTAATTTTTCATCGCCGGATTGAGCAATGCAAGAGAGCAATTTCCACCTTCCCACGAATTTTTCTTTCAAAATGCATGACTCCTTCTCATGGTTATTTTCCAACGCAAAATTTAGGCGCAGCTCGACCAATTCTTTTTGTCCCATTAATTATCAGTATGGCCATCTCTTTAATATTACTTAACTTCATAAATTATCCAGTATAATTTTCCTTGATAAGCCGTTGAACATCTGGTTGATTAAAAGAAATTTTATGCATAAATGCTTCAATAGTGCTGGTTTCTTCAAGTATTTTACGTCGTTTCATTGAACTATATTTTTTGAGTAATTCAAGTGAAGTTCTTGGCTTTTCTGCAATGGCTTGGGCAATTTCTATGGCTTTTGGCAACACTTCAGCCTTTGGTAAAATATAATTGAAGTTACATTTTCCTTTTAATTCTCTACCTTTTTTGTAATCTCCCGTGATCATCATCTCAAAGCCTGTGTAATAACCAAATGCTTCGATTGCAAACGCAGTTGTTCCCATGCCAGGTGTGAATCCCATGTTCATGAAAGAAAAACCATATCTGCTCTCCTCTGCTGCTATGATGATATCTGAATATAAGGCTAGCGTTAGTCCACCACCTACTGCACTTCCTTCCATAGCGGCAATAACAGGAATAGGAATATTTAGTAATGCTTTAATTTTGTTGGCATATTCATGTTCTACATTATCTTTATAATGTTCCTCAAGTTGTTTTTCTAAAAATGCCATATGTCCACCAGAACAAAAAATATCTTTTAGGCCAACGATAATCACCACTTTTGCGGTTAAATCTGTTTTTAATTGAGCAGTAATTTCACCTACTTGCTTGAGAAATTTCTCATCTATAGCATTTTTGTTCACATGATCTTCTATTTTTATAAAATAGATGCCATTTTCTCCTTTTTCTAGTTTAGTCATTGGTATACTCATCATTAAACATTCTAATATCCTCAAGGTATTGTTTTAATTGGCTCATGGTCTGTGGTTCCTTTAATTTGTTTTCAAGCATTTTACAACCAATATCAAGTAAATCATTGAATTCACCTGTTTGGTTTAGTAAAAATCTAGTATCTTCAATTACTGACTTTGATGCACTTCTAAATTTTTTGACCCAGGATACTGTTTTAGCATCAATTTCATCAGGTGCAACCACTTCATCAACTAATCCCATTCTAAAAGCTTTTTCAGCAGATAAGGCTTCAGAGGTTAGCACCATATACTTAATATCCTTTTTATTCATACGATCCATTAGGCTGGACATTACAATTGATGGAGCAATATCAAATGAAGCTTCTGGTAAGCAAAATGTGGCATCAGTAGTGGTAATGATAAAGTCGGATAATGAAAGCAACTCAAGTCCGCCTGCAATCACATTATTCTCTACTTTTGCAATCACTGGTTTATGGCTACTTTTCACTTGCTTGAAAATTTCACCAGCCTCAGTGATAAAATCATCTTCCAATTTTGTTGTTAAATATTCCAAGTCCATCCCTATAGAAAAATACTTATCTCCTCCAACCAATACAATTACCCTACTGTCTTTATTATCCAAGGCTTTTTGAAATTTACTAGAAAAATTTTTTAATGTATCTGGGTTGAACTTCATGGGTACTTGTATTTCTTCATGCAAAATCATAAAGTCTCCGATGATCTTTGATTTCTTTTAATACCAACAATCCACTATTTTGATAAAATTGTTGATAGAAATTATCAAAAGCAGAAAAATCTGGTATGAAATTGATTTGCTGTAACACTTCTGTTCGGGCATTTTCAAGTGTTTCATATTGCGCCACCGAAAGGTCATAACGTTTTTCCAAGAGCCGATCTAATTGGGCTGCTTGTTGGCTAATGATTTCTTTAGCTTTTCTACTGATTAATACGCTGAAAAATTCAGCACAGGAGCCAGAACCATACGAATAAATACCAATTCTATCGTCAGCTTTAATATCCTCTGCGTATTGTACCAAACTAAATATCGAAAGAAATATGCTACCTGCATAGGTTGCCCCAATATGTTGGGAGTAATAAAGTCCTGGAAGTACTTTTTTGTTAAATGATTTTAGCCACTGTTCCTTGTCAAACTGACCTTGTAGCTCTAACAAGACTTTGTGCGCTTCTTTAGCTATACCTGGAAATGGGACATGATAAAGATTGTAGTCAAAGTAATTTTCATCAAAATCACCTTCTACGCACTTTGAGTATTCTTCAAAGGCACACTCAAGACCATCCATATAGGAAAATAAACTTGCTTCCACATCAAATGGGATTTCTTTCCAAGGAAGGGGTCTAATGACATCCGTAACTTCATGAGTGTGTATGCCTGATTTACCACTTTCAATAACAGCAAAATCTGGTTTGTCCGATATGAGTAATGCAATAGCACCTGCGCCTAAGCTATACTCCATCCTGCCTTTGTTAATCATGTTATGACTCATATCAACATTGACTACCAAAGCTTTCTTACCATTGTTTAGTCCTGATGCCACCCAGGATTCTGCCATTTTAAGTGCAGCGGCACCCGCATGACAGGCTATTTTTAATTCAAACACGCGACAAGTTGATGGTAAATTTAGGTATCTATGTGCCCAGGTACTGATTGTTTTCTCTTGATCAAGTCCTGTTTCTGTTGCAACGATAAAGAGTTCAATATCTTTACAATCATTTTCCGTTAACAGGGATTTAGCACTATTGACAGCCATTGTGACGCTATCTTCCCAAAGAGGGACTTCACTTCGATATTGAACCAGAAGATTATTTTTTACATACTCTAAGTTTTCACCACGGCATGCAGCCAATTCCATCATGCTTAGACTTAATGGCGTGGTATAAACCCCTATTTTTTCAATACCAACTTCTTTCATAGCTTAAACCCATATTTACTGGTTTTTCTGAAACTTTATGAAATAAAGAATATTACTTCTTTATTCATCATAATGTTGGAATAAACTGGCACTATTAATCCCCCCCATACCGAAGGAATTATTCATTAGAATGTTAATATTTCGCTTAATATTTCCATCAGCACATACATTCAAATCTACCTGTGGATCCATGTCATGAATATTATGAGAACGGTGAAACTCTCCTTTGTTCATTTGCCAAATAGCAAGTACAGCTTCAACCGCACCAGATGCCCACATTGTATGACCCAGCAGTGATTTTGGGGCATTGATTAAAAGGTTATAAGCATGAACGCCAAATACCTCTTTTATAGATTGAATTTCAACGACATCCCCCAGGTGAGTTGATGTTGCATGAGCACTGATATAATCAATTTCTTGTGGTGCTATATTGCATTTTTTCAGTAAATCCCTGATTACACGCACTTGTCCTTCACGGGAAGGATTGCTAAGATGATTAGCATCTGAATTGACGTTTACACCTAGTATTTCAGCGTAAATTGTTGCACCTCGCGCTTTAGCATGTTCCAATTCTTCGAGTATTAAAACAGCTCCCCCTTCACAGGGTAAAAAACCTTCACGATTTATATCATAGGGTCGGCTTGCTTGTGTTGGAGTATCATTAAATTTATCATATGAAATGGCATCAAGCACTGTTAAGCTTTGCAACATTAAAGGGTTAAATGCGACCATAGGACATACCACATTAATAATTTTCTTGTCATCATACGATATAGCATTCATGGCTGCTTGCAAAGCCACGTTGCCTGTTGCGCAAGTACCACCAATTAAATAAGCCATGCCTCGCAAATTTAGCACTTCAGCTACAGAGGAGGAGTAATCTGTATCTAGTATATTTAAACCAGAAAGACCATCAATAAAATCTGGTTCGTCTTTAAAAATCTCATATTGTTCAAGCAGATGATAGTTAGTTAAATTATGCCCACCACAGATTACTCCAACATCGTAAGGGTCTAATGTTTCTTGAAACAAACCAGAAGTTAAATAAGCATCTAATGCCATTAGTATTGACAATTTAGTGCTACTTGTTACCTGTTTAAAAACACGTTTTGTTTTTACGAAAACTTCCTCAGGAATTTTACTTTCAAAGCTCTTTAGTTTTGCATCAGCATCATAGAATGAAAGATCGCCACCAATTTTCGAGTATATTGCGCTTGTATCAAATCCTTTCCACCAAGTGATTGCTGATTTTCCAGCCAGCATATTGTTTCCAACTGCATTAATAGTATCTCCAAGCGGTGTATTAATTGACATACCAGTAACAACTACTCGCTTATGTGACATAAAATTCTCCTTTACCCACACAACATACTCTCTTTTCGACACAAGCCTGAGCAATACCTGTGGTTAGAAGTTCATCATGAGCAAGAATATGGCAATAAATTGATAGCGTATCCTCGGGTAGAACTGATGATATATTATATATGTCATAGGCTCTAGTACCCACAGCATCAATGGCGGAATAAGCTTTGGGGATTTGCGTGGTATCATTTGCAATGAAATAGAATAAGGCCAAACAACTTTGAAACATGATTTCCTGTAGTAATACGCCAGGATATATAGGATTATCCGGATAATGCCCTTTAAATAGAGGATCTTTTGGATCAATCCATCGGGTGGTTTTAATTAATCGTTGTTCTAAATTCACCAACTCAATGGTGTCTAAAAGTAAAAAAGGTTCTCTGTGCGGTATAAGATTTTTAATGCCTTTTTGATCTATTGGTGTTAATAAATCATTTTTTACATCAGAGTCAAATAAAAGCTTTTTTTTCAACTTATTAATATTATCACTAATCATTTAAAGTGATTCCTCTTTTACAAACTAGTATTACGCGAAGCAAGCTACTGTACAAACAGATATGAATAGCTTCACTCAGGTTGCCAAAATTCCACTTGTAGCTAACTTTGTTCTTGTAGATAAAAAATACTGCCTTATCTTTAGAGAATGTTTAAATTTATCTTTTACTTTCGTTTAATATTCTTCTAAAACATGTTTTTTACTAGAAAAACCACAATAATACCATTTCCTATTGCTTTTGGTATACCCATATTTATTGGGAGACATGGAGAAGTGAAGCTAAAATCTAGTAGTTTATGATCAACAAGGATTCAAAAATTTGTAAAAGTTCAGATAAAACAATACATCTGCTTTGTTTCTTTACACCTGAATAAGCTTGACTTGAGTAGATTGAGGTAACGGAATAGAAATTACTCAGTTTGTCTGATGAAGTGGATGTGCGGGGTATTAATTCCTCATCACCACGCTCTGCGTGGTGATGCAGACTAGGTGCTCTACGCAATTTCAAAGTATAAAAGGAGGATGCAGAGCGTCCCTTGTGTCATTTGATGCAAGCGTGGTTTGCAGAAAAAAGCAGAAAAAAGTTGCACACAGCGTTAATTATTCCGTCTATCACGAACATAAAGCGTTTTTGAATTTGTATCGCCTATTTTTCTTTCTTCAACATCAAAAAGCTTAATTGCTGATACCAGTTCACCCAACTTCGCATATCCGTAATTACGCGGATCAAAATCAGGCGCTTGTTTGGCAATATTGCTGCCAACAGGCGCAAGGAGAGCCCACCCACTTTCATCGGAAGATGCTTCTACTGCATTTCGTAATAAACTAACCAATTTTGTATCTTGCTTTAACTCGCTGTTAGATTTTTTAACAATCGCTTCATTTTCATCTGTTTTAGCACGAAGAACCTCTGTATAAATAAATTTGTCACAGGCTGAAACAAAAGCAGGTGGTGTCTTTTGTTCACCAAATCCGTACACAAATAACCCTGATTCTCTAATTCTTGATGCCAGCTTTGTAAAATCGCTATCGCTTGATACTAGACAGAATCCATGAAAATTTCCAGTGTATAACAGGTCCATTGCATCAATAATCATAGCACTATCAGTTGCATTTTTGCCTTTTGTATAGGCAAATTGTTGCATTGGTTGAATGGAATGATGGAGCAGAACCTCTTTCCATCCTTTCAGGCCAGGTGCTGTCCAATCACCATAAATTCTTTTAACACTGGCTGTTCCATAATTTGCTATTTCTGACAGCAAACCATCTACAATATTTGGTTGAGCATTATCCGCATCTATAAGAACTGCTAATTTTTCAGTATTTTCCATGAATTAATTATTTCCTATTACTTCTAACGGTCTCGCGGATCACTCGTCAAAATTGAGGAACATACTAACACTAGTAGGAACGGATGTTCCTTTACTTCGCGACTTCATTTTCAGGCTCAGTTTCTTCAACGACCTCTGCAATCTCTTCCTCAATAACCCTTTCTTCAGGCAACACAATGTCAGCTTTATCCACAGCCGCCTTGCTATCTGTAAATTTGGTTTCACTGATATAATCTGGATTAGTGATGGTTTTGGCAGCCATACTTCTAATGGTAAATTCAATAGCAGAAGGTTCAACCAAACTATCTTTGGTATCCAAAACCATTTGATATTGCTGATGATAAGTATCTCCTTTGACCAATACACAAGGAATATATAATGCACCATCCAAATGGTACGTAGCAATACATTCCCCTGGTTTGAGCTGCACAGGTAGGTCATCTTCAAATCCATCACCTTCATTGTCCAGCTTCAGGTACAATAAATCATTTGAGCCATCCCAAGCGTCAAATTCAATTCGTGCAACCTGACCTGCGGGTACATCAATACTGCTGGTCTTAAAATGGTTGTGCCCCGCACTACTCACATGGGTAAAATGTAAATGATAAGTACTGTCTGTAACTTGATTATCGTTCGTTATGTCAACATATTTTGAATCCAAATTGACTTCATAAGTCAGGGTTTTACTTGCTTTCAGCGTACCGCCTTCCAATCTAAAAATATACCCAGGTAATTCGCTTGGCCCATCTTCTGGATCAAAAGCCATAAATACTTGTGGGGCAGGTTCACTTTCTTCATTAGCCGTAAAACTTATTTTCTGACCATCTGCTTGCAGACTTAAGGCCATGATTTCATTGGGGTCATGACGTAAATCTTCCAAGCCTACAATATAATTTGGCCCTGTGGCAAAAAAACTCGTTTCCTGCTCAGAGGTAAAGCCTAATTCATGTAAGAGGATAGAAATATTTTCATCAGCTTCTTGCATTGGTATTTCAATGCGTGAGGGTGTGTTTTTTGTTGGAGAATGATGTTCCCGAATTAGAAAACTATCAGTGATTTCATTAATTTCTCGACCTGTATCCAATTCTGTGCCAATCCGCTTCCCACCAGTTAATTCAATCAACATTTGACTTTCGCCCTGTGCATGAAAACGCAAGGTGCGTTCGCTGCCAACCGCAGCATTTCTAGCTTTTCGAGTCACATCTCCTGAGCAGAAAGGACAGACAAATTTTTCTTTATGAGCAGACAATGGAATTAAATAGAGGGTGTTACTGGTAGCATCGCCTCGATAAATCAGGGATGTTTCTGATGGATTTGCTGCTTGGTTGTAATACCAAGTATCCTTTTCTTGGTTGATTAATAATACCCGTGAATAACTGAAATCACCTGGATACTGATTGTCATAAACCCAAACCCAGGTTTCACCCTCATCTCCCTCTTCAACTGCATAAGGTATTAATATATGCCGATTTTTAGGTTGTTCTTGTCTTTCAATACCAAGCAGATAATAGTTATCAGGATCGCCTTGTTCTAGGGAATCAATGATATTTTTCAAAATATCTACAGGGGTTAGTCCTGCGGTCTGTGTGTCGCTATTCAATTCTGTATAACTAGCTTTACCATACACTGGCGCTAGCGTTTGGCTGACAAAATAATACATAATGTAATTGCTGACGGCGGAATTTCTAACGCGCATATCAAAGGCATTGCTTGCACTTGCCTGAAAACTAGCCGCATTAACCGTTTGTTCCTGAAAAGGTATACCAGTAAACAAGGCCAAACTAGAAACTGCCAAACCGTAGCTATGTCCACTACTCGCCGTTTTAATTTCTTTGTCCAACCATTGTTGTGCCACGGCTGTTGGAACACAGGGACCTTTTAGGTGCAAACACACCTTATCACGGTCAAACATGAATACTAAGTCTTCTGCCGTTAAATCCCGACTTTGTTCACCATAGTTAGGAAAACCATAGCCTGCACTGGTTACAAAGTAGTTAGCCATCTCTGCGGTCGTATCAGCAATCGGGGATTGCAATGGCCGTTGGTTTAAACAGGCCACATAGCCTTCGCCATTGATTGCGATTTGTTCAGGAGACATCACAAAAGCTAAATCACCTAAATCAATGCCTTCTCCCGTTTGACTATTGATAAACGACATTTGAAAAGTACTGTCATCCACCGTAAATCGCACAGGCAAAATTTCTTTGCTGTCATTACTATAAATGACTTGTATTCTACCTGAACAATCGGTTGCGTAGGATAAACTTGCACTCACAACAGTTGTTTCGGCTGCTGTGAAAAAGGCACTGAGTCCTTCTTCCAATGCACAACCTTTATATTTTTCGAGTTGCGTGTTGTTGAGTTCAAAATTTGGAGGATTGCTAATGGGTTTTCCATCAGCATCAAATAACTGTAATTGACCATTATTTTGTATTTTAAAATGAATAGCGGTTGTTTGACCGTTAGATTGTGTCAAAGTACCCGTACAACTTGCGTTTAAAGATATTGTGTCAGCTTGTACCCTAGAAATTAGTAAAAATAGACTGGTCAGGGTAAACAACAAATATTTTTTCATGGCAAATTCCTCATTATCAATTCATTTAATTATATATCATTCAAGTAAGGGATGAGTGGTTTTTCTTGCAAAGAAGTTTGTCACTTTTTACAACTTTTTTGTATTTTTATCTAAAATCTTTAGTATGAAAATACATTGTTACGTTATTTTTAAAATATAGGCATAGATTAAATTTTGTTTTATTCTAAAACCTCTATTGCTTGTTCAGAAACCAAAAAACCAGCTTATTTGTATAAGCATAGCGCTTCTTTTTTGGCATAATGGCTGTTAAAATCTAATCAGCAAACTAATCAGATGAAAAAAGCTGAATTAGAACATTGTCTTGAGAAAGTCTTAACAACTGAAACAATGGGTAGTGTATTCAAATCTTAGCTTATTGAATTACTAAAGTTATTCAAATGCTACGCAATATGTTTTACACTTAAAATTATTAGGGAAAAGGAAATTCAAATGAATAAAATATGGTTTAAAAATCTCATTGTTTATGACTTTCAACAAGCTTTTACTTTAAATCTTGATAGTCTACAAACACGCCTTGCAAATATTATTTTTCATCCCTGTAGTGATTATGAATGGGCGAGTTCGGGTTGGATTGCGCCCGTACCTCAAGAAAGTGAAAATTTAGTGTATGCCGCTAACGAATGTTTTATGATTTGTGCTAGAAAACAAGAAAAAATTTTACCTCCTGCTGTCATTCGAGATTTTGTTGAAGATAAAGTTACCCAAATTGAAGCAGAAGAACATCGCAAAATTCGTAAACGGGAGAAAAGTAATATTAAAGAACAAATAACTTTGGATTTATTGCCTCGTGCTTTTCCACGCAATAGTGACGTTGTTGCTTATTTGGATATTAAAAACCAGTGGTTAGTGGTTGATACTGCCAGCCGCAAAAAAGCTGAAGAATTTGTCAGTTTATTACGCAAAACGTTGGGCAGTTTACCGGTTGTGCCACCACATACCCAAAAATCACCCTCAACTGTAATGACAAATTGGTTAGATTCGCAAGATTTACCCCAAGGTTTTGAATTAGGGGAAGACTGTAAGTTAGTAGCGGAAGAAGGGGAGTCTGTGACTTGTAAACAATTGGATTTAACCTCTTCCGAAGTACAACAACATGTAAAAGCAGGTAAATTAGTACAAAACTTGGCATTACAATGGCAAGAAAAAATGGAATTTGTATTAGATGAAGAGTTAACCATTAAACGCCTAAAATTCTCAGATATTGTAGAAGAGCGTTTAGACGGAGATAGCAGTGGGGATTTTTCTATTATGACCTTAGAAATTGCTAATTTCTTACCCAAGCTATTCAAAGTATTTGGCGGACTCATCCAACCTAATGAGTAATTCTTGTGGAAAATTATCTAACCATTGCCCAAATCAGTGATCCGCATATTTCACCTAATGATGAATTTCATTATCACATTCCTGTTCGCCAAAATTTAGTCAATATACTAAAGAAACTTGCAGCTAAACCGCTAGATTTACTCATTATCTCAGGTGATCTGGCAGCCACAACCGGGGATATGCCAGTTTACCAGTGGATCAAACAAGCTTTAACAGGCTTTCCACATCCTTACGTTGTTATGTCAGGCAACCATGATAATGTGAAAAATATGACGACTGTGTTTGATGCACAAAAGGATGATATTCATCATCAGCAGTTGTACTTTAGTCGCATTATCCAAAACAAATTATTATTATTTTTAGATTCGACAGACTATACCGTACCTGCGAAACAATTACATTGGTTACAACAACAAGCTTCTCAACATTCACAGGAAGCATTACTTTTCATGCATCATCCGCCAATATTATGTGGCTGTTCGTTTATGGATAGCAAACACAGTTTACGTAATATTGAAGAAACTTGGCAAGTCATCAGTCAACTACCCACTATTAAGCATATTTTTTGTGGCCATTTTCATACGGAAAGAGCACTCTACAAAGCGGGTAAAAATATTTATCTTACACCTTCCTCCATGCTGCAAATAAATACTTACCAATCAGAATTTGCAGTTGAACATACTGTACCAAGTTGGCGTATAATTGAATGGTGTCCTGGGGAATTGCGCACTTATGTTGAGTACCTTTGGTAGAACGTTCAAAAAAAACTGTTGACCTGACTATAGCTTCACACTCTAAGATATCAATCGACGGCCATAAGCCGTTGAAATATAAAATGTTAAGGAGTTATTCCATGAATAATAATGAAGTGATAAGTAAAGAAAGCTGGGTCATACTGTTCCGCGATATTGGTCTTGATGATGAAACTATGAAAAAATGGCATCAGTCCTTTGAGAAAAGGTATTCTGATAGTCATCAAGCATTTCTTAAATGGTTGAATATTCCTGATATAGTAACATTCCTATAAAAATGTACAATCAAACTCCTTATGTAAAAATTTAAAATACTTCTATTTAACCATTTGCATGGTACAAAAATATAGGAATTCCACTATAACAAAATTTGCTTGATACGCACCCAATAAAGCACCTTTGGTTTGAGGGAACCCGTTGCCTCAAACCAGCCTGTGTAATAAGGTAATGGATATATGCTAACTATTGGGCAACTTGCCAGAAAATATGCTTTGTCAAGAAGCACACTAATTTACTATGATTCCATAGGACTTTTGCCACCCTGCAACAGAAGTTCAGCTAATTACAGGCTTTATTCAAATTGCGATATTGAAAAACTGGAACGTATCATATTGTTTCGTAGTGCAGGTATGTCACTTGAAACAATCTCAGAACTTTTTGAAAAACATAGAGATAAAGTTAATAGTGCACTAGAAAAACGGCTGTTTTCTATAAATAAAGAAATCCAGCTACTGAGAAATCAACAAAATATTATTATCAAGATAATTGAGAATGAAGGTCTGATCAATAATAGTAGAATTATTACTAAATCCAAATGGGTATCTTTACTTGAAGCAGTTGGATTAGATGAGAATGGCATGAAAAAATGGCACTCTGAATTTGAAAAAACTTCTCCAGAAGCTCATCAAGATTTTCTAGAGTCAATTGGAATAGATTACATTGAAATATCTTCCATTCGTACTTGGTCTAGGAATCAAATCTAGTACGTCATACAGCCAAAATTAATTTGGAATATAAATGCTAAGAGGGTAATTAAACTGTTGGGCAAGCTCAGAAGGTAGCCACTTAACAAGTAAAATAGCAATGGTTTCAAAATAAGGTAAAAGTAACGAAGTTTGCCACCAGCTAAAAGTAGGTAATTTTGTGAGTCCTGCCATTAATACAATAAGTACCACCATCACACAACCACGCATGGCACCCAACGGAATGCTAGTAAGTCGTTCAAAAAATGAAGGCTTATGACGACCAAAAGTATTTAATAATAAATAATTGATTACAGACATAATCAAAAAAGTAAATACAAATAAGCTGGTAAGTGAAGCAGTGTAACGTAAGTCCGTGTAAGGAATAGCTGTTTTAAACACGCTATTGGCAAATGCTTCTAAAAAAAATAGCGCAATAAATAATGAAATAATCCATGCTAGCAAAGAGAGTACTTCTCTGAGCAAAGATTGGAAGAAACCAATGAGTACTGATAATAGTAAAAAAATAAGAATGGTATAGTCAATTGGATGCATGGCAAGCTTAAAGAAGTTCAAACATTTTCATCAAATAGTGGCCACCAAATAAGCCTATCATGGCATAAACTACATTGGCCACCAGTTCTTCTGTCCATGTTTGAAAATATAGCATAGCATGGATAAGTTGTGTAAAATCTAGTGATTACTACGAAAATTTTTCTCTACATTAGCAACCAGAATAAACTTGCATTGACATTTTTAAGTAATAATTAAATAAGGATTAGAAGAAATCTTATGTAACTGCGAAACAAAGTTTGAGAATAACAACTACTTCGTTGTGCCACTTTGCATAAACGTATTTTTACTTCTTTCAATAGATTGTAGTGCTAAGTAATGTTCACCATACTTTTGCAGATTTTCCAATTCATTAGCGAATTGGCCATAATGGCGTTCTTCGTCTTCTACCAATGATTCAAATAACTTTCTTGTTGCAGAATCAGCGTGAGAAGCACAGGCTAAAGCCCAATTATTATAATCTTTGATGGATTGCTGTTCCATACCACTCACTAATTCAAGCATATCTTTAACGTTATGGATTTTATTAACGTCTTGTGAAGCTTTTAATTCAACATCACCTTTTAGAAATAAAATACGATCAGCAATTTTTTCAATATGCATCATTTCTTCAATGGCCGTTTTCTTAAATAAGCCAGCGAGTAAATCATATCCCTGATCATCGCATTGAAAATGGCAGTACATATATTGATGCACTGCAGATAATTCATCGCCCACAGCTTGATTTAGTAATTCAATACTTTTTTCGTACATGCTTGTCTCCATAAATTTAATGCCAGGACATTAAAACAATACCTATGCCAATCAAGCTCATACCCGTTAGCTGAATATAAGAAGGGGTTTCTTTCAAAATTAAAATGGCAAGTCCAATCACTGCAATATAGCCAACACCAACGGCAAATGGGAAAGCATAGGATAAATTATTTTTTGATAGGATAAATATCCAAGTTAAAAAACTTAAACCAAATAAACCAATGCCTGAAATCAATTTGAAATTAAGTAATTCTAATAGGGCAGCATTTTCCAGTTGGCCTATTTCTTGTGTACCAAGTTTTATTAATAATTGACCAAAGGAATTTAAAACAACATACACACCAATTAATATAAAAAATTGCATTTCGTACCTTATTTTCTACCAAAATAGCTCATGTAAATTCTGAACGCAAAGTTCAATATTTAAATATTATACCACTATTGTGGTATGCTTCTCCCCCGATACTTCTATTCTATTTTTTGAGGAATTTGTATGCGTTTTCCATGAATACGCACCATTTTAACTGCATTATTAGCGGTTTGAACAATTTCGATAGGATAACCATTTAATAATAAACTGGTACCTGTTTCAGGAATAGCTTCCAAATATTCCAAAATTAAACCATTCAACGTTTTTGGTCCTTCAATGGGTAATTCCCAGTTCATGACACGGTTAAGTTCCCGAATACTAATACTTGCATCAATTAAATAAGTGTTATCTCCTTGTGGGTGAATATCTGGACTTAATGCATCAGGGTTGGTTGTAAATTCCCCCACAATTTCTTCCAAAATATCTTCAAGGGTGACTAAACCTTGAATATCCCCATATTCATTGACGACCAAACCGATACGTTTTTCATGGTGTTGGAAATTAATCAGCTGATTATTTAACGGAGTTGCCTCTGGGATAAAGTAGGCATGTCTGGCGATTTCTTTTAACTTTTCTTTAGTTAACTCATTATTTTTAAATAGCCTTAATAATTTTTTAACGTGAATGATACCTTCTATGGTATCAATATTTTCATGATATAAAGGCAAATGAGTGTGTTGCGCAATAGCCAGTTGTTCAATAATTGTCTCAATATCATCGTTTAAATCAATGCCCACGACTTCATTGCGCGGAACCATAATATCTTCAACGGTAGCTTTGTCCAAGTCCAAAATGCCTAACAACATTTGTTGACCTCGTGGATGAATAAAATGACTCGCTTCATGCACAATGGTTCGGAGTTCTTCATTACTCAGCACATGATTTTCTGTTGCATCACGAGAAATGCCAAAAAGTTGCAGTAAACCATTTCCAATATAATTTAAACTCCAAACGAGAGGATATAAGGCGATTAATAGAGGACGAATAATAATTGAGGCAGGAAAAGCAACTTTTTCAGGATGTAAAGCAGCCACAGTTTTTGGTGTGACCTCACTGAAAATAAGAATCACAACAGTAAGCGTTGCTGAAGCAACTGCAACCCCTGCGTCTCCTAGATACTCCATTGCAATGACCGTTGCAATTGAAGAAGCTAAAATATTCACAAAATTATTTCCCAACAAAATCACTCCAATCAGGCGATCGGGTGTTTTTAATAATTTCGCAACTCGCTGCGCACCTCGATGCTGCTTTTCAGCCAAATGTCGTAGGCGGTAGCGATTAATAGCCATCATACTGGTTTCTGAAGCCGAAAAGAAACCAGAAGATAAAACCAAGAAAACGAGTAAACCAAGCAATAAACTAATGGGAAATTCGTCCAAGATAGTGAACCTTGTTGTGTAAATATTACTTGTTTATTGTAATTTTAACTTAATGTCAATAGACAGCAGGTAATATTTTTGACTGATTAAAAAAAAATTTATAAATTTTACACGGATGAGAAATTTTAGCCTATTTGATATTCTAGGCATTTTTCAAATTGATTGTAGAAATATTAAATTATACGGTATTGAGTATTAATTGCTTTTCTGTTTTCATGTTGGCCTAGATAAAACGCTTTGCAAATAGAAGCATCTTAATAAGATAAGGAATATAGGTCAGGTTTCCACTTAACTTCGCAATAAAAGTTGAATATCCTATTTATATTTTGTTATTCTTCATTTTCTGGTTTTTCAATTCCTACTATTTTATGACACAACAACGCCAATATTTTGGTACTGACGGCATTCGTGGCACAGTCGGCACCCACCCAATTACGCCTGAATTCGTTTTAAAGCTCGGTTGGGCTATTGGGTGCGTTCTTGCTAATCAAGCAAGAAAAAATAATACTGTTTTAATTGGTAAAGATACCCGAATTTCTGGCTATATGTTTGAATCCGCGCTAGAAGCAGGTTTATCAGCAGCAGGTATGGATATTCGCTTATTAGGGCCAATGCCAACACCTGCCATTGCCTATCTCACGCGTACATTTCATGCTCAGGCTGGCATTGTGATTAGCGCTTCTCACAATGCTTTCCAAGATAACGGTATTAAACTGTTCTCAAGTATGGGGACAAAACTACCCGATGATGTTGAATTGTCCATTGAAACGCAGCTGAATCTGCCTATGAATACAGTATCACCCGCAAAATTGGGCAAAGCGCAGCGTGTTGATGATGCTCCGGGCCGTTACATTGAATTTTGCAAAAGTACCATTCCTTTTGATATTAACCTAAAAGGTCTTAAAGTCGTTGTTGATTGCGCCCACGGGGCCACTTATCACATTGCGCCTAATGTATTTTCCGAATTAGGTGCCCAAGTCGTTCAAATTGGCACCGAACCTAATGGTGTGAATATTAATAGGAAATGTGGTAGTACTTATCTAAGCGCACTACAAACTCAAGTGCTTTCACATCAAGCAGATTTAGGTATTGCGTTTGATGGCGATGGAGATCGAGTACTCATGGTCGATGCACAAGGCGAAGTGGTTGATGGAGATGAATTATTGTTTATCATCGCCGAAGCGCGTCACAAGACTGGACAACTTCAGGGGACTGTCGTGGGGACAGCAATGAGTAATTTAGGTTTGGAGCTGGCGCTAAAAAAACACGCAATCCCTTTTGCCCGAGCCAATGTAGGCGATCGTCATGTCTTGGAAATGCTGCAAAAGTTTGACAGTACGTTGGGTGGTGAATCCTCAGGACATATTATTTGCTTGGATCGTACAACGACTGGGGATGGAATTGTGACGGCGTTACAAGTGCTTGCTATCAGTATGCAAACGGAATTGCCTTTGCACGATTTAAAATCGGGTATGCACAAATGTCCACAACGTATGATTAATATTACAATTGAGGGTGATAGTACACAAATTATGGAATCACCTATATTACAACAGGCGGTTCAAGATGCAGAACAGCAGCTTGGCGATCAAGGGCGATTACTATTACGCCCTTCAGGCACAGAACCATTGATTAGGGTTATGGTTGAAGCCAATGATGCCCAACAAGTGGAAACAACCGTGCATGCATTGGCAGATGTTGTTAAGTCTATTGCTAACTAACCCTAATTTGTCTTAAGTATATGTTAGCATCCGTCAGCTTTGAGTTAGTTTCAAAACTTAACTTAATGTCCGTTAGCTGTGTCCTGCTTCACTTGATAACAAGGTTAAATCTACGCCTAATCGTTTTGCTGCTGTTTCCCAGCGCTTTTCTGGTGGAGTATCAAAAATAATATCAAAATCAGCTGGAATACTTAGCCAGGCATTTTCAACCATTTCTTGTTCTAATTGGCCTGGCGCCCAACCTGCATAACCTAATGCCACCAACACTTGTTCAGGACCTTTACCAGTAGCCAATGCACTCAAAATATCGCGAGAAGTGGTGACAGCAATATTATCTTCAATCGTCAACATCGCATCCCACTGCTCATTAGGTTGATGAATCACAAAGCCTCGCTCACGTTGCACAGGCCCGCCTGCAAAAATTGGCAGCCGATTTGCTACAAGATTGGTGGACTCAATTTCCATATGCTCTAAAATATCACCTAAATCAACATTCATTGGGCGATTGATAATAATGCCCATTGCACCATCTTCATTGTGCATACAGATATAAGTTACTGAATGGAAAAAGTTAGGATCCATCAAGTTCGGCATGGCAATTAAAAAATGATTCGTTAGATAAGTGGTCTCAATCATAGTTATGAACCAGAACAAAATTTTTTACTATAGTATCATATTGCGTAGATGCTATCATAATTCTTGTAGAATTTGTGGCATTTATTGCATTAACCAATATTATGTACCATTGCTATTAAGTTAAGCTTTCCTCAGTCCTTTCAAGTATCTTTAACTTAATGGTAGGACATTACCTATTGAACATGCGTTTATAACATTAAATTTATCATGTGGTGTGCTAACCTAAGCTATAATATGAAATAAAGTATCAGAAATGATCAAACCCTATACAATATAGCTAGATTAAGTATGATGGCCTTTTTTATCAAGTTTTATATTCTCCTACTACTTATTTTGCCTGCGACGGTACTGGCTGAATTTAATATCAACACAGCACAAACACGTCTACAAGCTGGTGTTTACTTACTTTCAGCAGGTTTAGATTATCACTTAACCACAGAAACCATTGAAGCCCTGCATAGTGGTGTACCCTTAACATTAATACTATCAGTTGAAGTAGATCAAGAACGTTGGTATTGGGATAAAAGTGTTGCTGCCTTAAAACAGCGCTATCAATTACGTTACTACTCTTTGACCAACCAGTATCGTCTAACTTATTTAAATACTAGTATTGAGGAAAATTTTTCTGCGCTATCAGATGTGTTAAAAAATCTGAATCGCCTACACGATTTTCCATTGCTGGATGAACCTCTAATTAAAAATAAAGAAAATTATTGGGTTTATCTTCGAATTCATTTAGATATCGAAGCTTTACCTGCGCCATTACGTCCAACTGCTTATTTTTCTTCCCAATGGCATTTAGTGAGTGACTGGTATAAATGCGCTTTAAAGAAATAAAAAAAGAAATTACCTTTGGACTAATCGCTGTTTTTTTCGCGTGTTTACTTATCTCATTGTTCATGATTGCCGATACACTTGGCAATTCAGAGCGTTTTCAACACTTATACACATTTCTACTCTTTGCTAATATTGTTGCGGTCATTGCACTGTTAGGGCTAATTGTTTTAAATCTAGGCCAACTCATTCGTCAAATTCGACGTCGCCGTTTTGGAGCACGTTTAATTACACGTTTAGTAGGGCTATTTATCATACTCTCAGTGGTCCCCGTTGCTTTGGTGTACTATTTTTCCTTACAATTTATTCAGCAACAACTTGATAGTTTATTTAATGTGAATGCAGAACAAGGGATTGAAAATGCCCTAGAATTAGGTCAAGCCGCCTTAGACATTAAGTTACGTGACTCATTGCGCCAGACTGAATTTATTGTGAAACAAATTGATATTTTTGGCGAACATCTGATTGACGTATATTTAGACGATTTACGGCAGCAAATGGGCGCTGAAGAAGTGACCTTATTTGGCTACGGTGGAGAAATTATAGCCTTTAATAGCTCAGATACAGCGCGTTTATTGCCCACTCAGCCAGATAATAAATTATTACTCAAACTAAATCTGGAAGAAAATAAATATGTGACGTTAGATGCAGCAACGAATGAAGGTAAACGATATATCCGTACGGTGGTTAAATATATTCAATCTGACCAAGCGCATTACATACATGCTTTATTCCCCTTAACAGCGCATTTTGCTGAATTGACCAAGAGTTCTGAAGCCGCTTATTCTGCCTACCAAAAGCAAAAATATCTGCAAACTCCATTGAAACAAAATTTCATCTTAGTGCTGTCACTGGTACTAGTATTAAGCATTTTTAGCATGATATGGATGTCATTTTTTTCTGCTCGACGTTTTGTTGCTCCTCTGGTCAACTTAATTGGCGCAACAAAAGCGGTTGCTGCAGGTAATTATGAAAAACAACTCCCTGTTAACCAGTTAGGCGAATTAAACTTTTTGGTCAACGCCTTTAACGACATGACCAAAAAAATTGCTTTAGCACGGGATGAAGCAAAACGTAGTCAACAATTGGCTGAAAATCAACGCATTCACCTGGAAATTATTTTAAAACACATGTCCTCAGGTATGATGGCATTAGATCAGCAAAACTGCTTGAAAACAGCAAATTTGGCAGCCAATCGTATTTTAGAACTACCATTAACTGAATTTTTCGACCAACCACTCGCAGAACTACAAAAACAGCATCCAATCTTAGATACTTTGTGCATGACAATTGAGCCACGAATTAAAGAATTAAAACAAGATTGGCGAGAAGAAGTGATAATTACTTCCGGCAGTGGGCGTAAAATTTTGCTCTGTGCAGGCACGACAATTCCTCTAATTAGCGCTAATGAAGAAGAAAGTCAAATTGGCCATGTAATTGTGTTTGATGATATTACGGCTTTGGTGCAAGCACAACGGGATGCTGCTTGGAGTGAAGTTGCTCGTCGATTGGCCCATGAAATAAAAAATCCATTAACCCCCATTCAACTATCCGCCGAAAGATTACAGTATAAATATTTAAAACAAGAGACAGTACAAAACACCGATTTACTTGAACGCATGACGCACACGATCATTCAGCAAGTCAAAGCGATGAAAGAAATGGTCGATGCTTTTTCTGATTATGCACGGATTTCGCAAATACGTTGGCAAACCATACAATTGAATCGGCTCATCAAAGAGGTTGTTGATTTATATCAATATGATCGAGTAAAAATCACACTGCAATTAGACAAAAAAATAAACAAAATTGAAGTGGATAAAGGTCGTTTACGCCAGCTATTGCATAATGTCATAAAAAATGCCATTGAAGCGAATAATACACAGGCTGTGCAGATTAAAATCACAACACATTATAAATTGATAACCGCTTTAGAATATGTTGAATTACGCATTGAAGATAATGGGCCTGGTATCCCTAAGGATTTACTGGATCGTGTTTTTGAACCTTATGTGACCAGTAAAACCAAAGGGACAGGATTAGGATTAGCAATTGTCAAAAAAATCATTGAAGAACATGGAGGTACTCTTCAAATTGAAAATGTTCCTGGGGCTTGTATTACTATTCAATTACCACTAAAAACGACAGAAACTTCTCTGAATTTTGTTGACACTTCTTATATCCAAGACTAATCATGTTGGCACTGTTTTTATATGGATATTAGCTTCTAAATTCTGGGCACTGTCATTAATTTAAGCTCGTAGGAGTGCAAACTTTAGTTTGCAAACGCAA
Source organism: Thiotrichaceae bacterium (assembly GCA_016745055.1). Lineage (GTDB taxonomy): Bacteria > Pseudomonadota > Gammaproteobacteria > Beggiatoales > Beggiatoaceae > JADGDF01. The sequence continues at coordinate 59,603 of JADGDF010000007.1, forward strand.
GATAAATCTTGCACTCCAAACTGATGAAAGAAGCTAGACGAGAACACATGAAAACTCGCGCGTCCTTAGAGCCTGTTTAAAGTTTTTTTAGAATGATAGCCAAAAAAGCTAGTATAACGAACTGTAAGCTAGAATTGAGGTTTCTTTCGCAGTTTTTCCAAAGTCTTCGACACTTATCTAACCAAGCAAAAGACCTTTCAACAATCCATCGC